>NZ_BAAARJ010000010.1:0-300261 GCF_039532135.1 Streptomyces axinellae | reverse complement strand
GCCGGGGCACTGGGCCGGGACCCGCGGAGCGGGTACCTCAGCGCTGGCGCGCTGAGGAGTTGCGCCCTCCGCTTCGCTTCGGGCATGGCTCCGCTGACGCTCCGCCAGATTCCCGCGCAAGCGCGGGAATCGAATTCCGCAAGCGGAATTCTAAAAGCGTGTCAATTCGCGCAAGCGCGAATTGAGGGCACCCGCGCAAGCGCGGGTGTCGAAGCTGGCAGCGGGGGTGGTGTATCGTGCGCGGGACTGTGTAGCGACTGGAAATCCCAGCTACTACCCCGGTAACGGAAGTGACGGGCTGTCAGCCTGGCGGGGCGCCGGCCCCACCGCAGTGGTGGGCTCCGCTGCGGTCCACCCGAACCCCTCCCCGACTCCCGAGCCCACCCGGACATGTTCACCAATGCCCCGGCAGCATACAGTACAACCGGCCATTCGGGGGCTGGGTTGAGTCATGTATTACTCTGAGGGTGGGAGTTGATGCAAGGATGATGCATCACGGAGATGCACTGTGTAGAGTCTGGGATCAGACACCATACCCCCGGACCACATCCATCGCACCGTGATTCCCTTTCTGATTGCGCGCCACGTTCCGAAAGAAGGAGCCTTTCCCCGTGGTCATGAAGCGCAGCGATCTGCGCGCTCACCAGATTGAGACTGTTGACGCCATTAAACGCGGTCTCGACATCCCTCCCGGCGGTATTCCGGCCAACGGCCTGCGTGGTCAGGTGATTTCCGCCTGCGGCACCGGGAAGACCATCACTGCTGCTTTCGCCGCTCGTGAGATGATGCCGAAGGGCCGCATTCTCGTGCTGGTGCCGACGCTGGATCTTCTGGCGCAGACGGTCAAGGAGTGGCACCGGGTCGGGCACAGGGGGCCGGCGGTTGCGGTGTGCAGCCTTCAGGACGACCCGGAGCTGTGGAGTCTGAAGGTGCGCTCCACCACGAACCCGGTGCAGCTGGCGCTGTGGCACGGTTCGGGGCCGGTGACCATCTACGCGACGTACGCCAGCCTGAGTGTCCTGGCGGAGGCGTTCGGGGGCGTGTACGGCCAGCAGTTGGCCCCGCTGGACCTGGCGGTCGTGGATGAGGCGCACCGGACGTCGGGGTCGATGGGCAAGGCGTGGGCGGCGATCCATGACCAGGAGGTCATCCCGGCGTACCGGCGGCTGTGTCTGACGGCGACGCCGCGGATCTGGGAGGAGCGGCTCAGCCGGGAGGTTGCCGAAGGGGTGCGTGACCGGCTGCCGAGGGAGATGGCGGCTTCCATGGACGACGAGGAGGTCTTCGGGCCTGTCCTGTACAGGCTGTCGCTCGCGTCGGCGGTCTCGCGCGGGTTGCTTGCGCGGTACCAGATCATCGTCCTGGAGCTCCAGGATCCGGTCGTCACCCCGGAGCGGCTGATGGGCGAGGAGCGGCGCAGCGAGGAAGTGCGCGGGCAGCGGCTCGGAGCCTTGCAGGCCGCGCTGCTGCACACCATGGCGCAGCACAACCTTCAGACCTGCATCACCTTCCACCACCGGACGATCGAAGCTCAGGCGTACGCGGAGGGCCTGGAGCGGGTGGCGGCGAAGCTGCACGCCAACGAGCCGGAGACGTACCCGAAGCGGATCTGGGCGGACTGGCTGTGCGGCGAACACGTCCCCGAACGCAGGCGGGAAGTCCTGGGCGGCTTCGGCGCCACTGCGTGGCGGGCAGTGCTTTCGAACTGTCGCGTTTTGGGGGAAGGCGTCGATATCGGAGCGGTGGATAGTGTTGCTCTTTTGGATCCCAAGGGCGCGCCGCACGACATCGTGCAGGCGATCGGCCGGGCGCTGCGGCAGAAGCCTGGAGAAGGCAAACTCGCCTCGCTCATTGTGCCGGTATTCCTCCAGCCGGGAGAGAAGCCGGAGGACATGTTCACCTCGGGATCGTATCGGCCCTTGGTGAAGGTGCTTGAGGGATTGCGGGCTCATGATGAAGAGGCCGTGGAACTGCTTGCCATTCCGCAGGAGCCGCGGAAGGACGTCGCGCAGCCCTCCGTGAACATCGGCGCGGAACCTGAAGACGGTGCGGAAGAATCCCGTCTGCTGCTTCGTTTCGCGGCTCCCCGTGACCCAGTGATGGTCGCAGACTGGGTGTCCTTCAACGTGATCGACACCGAGAAGCAGGACTGGGCGCGCGGCTGGGCGAAACTCAAGGCGTTCACGGAGCGTGAGGGCCACGCCCGAGTTCCGTACGGGCACAAGGAGGGTGCGACTCCCCTTGGGCAGTGGGTGGCAGAACAGCGAAGGGCCTACGGGGCCGGGCAGATGACCGGCCTGCGCGCCCGGCGGCTGGAGAAGCTGGGCATGGTCTGGTCGCTGGCCGATGAGCGGTTCCAGGAGAACCTCGAGGCCGCCAAGGCGTACTACGAGCAGCACTGGACGCTCTGCGCGCCGAGGACAGCGACGGCGCTGGACCGGCCGGTAGGGCAGTGGCTGTCCAACCTCCGCCGCCCGGGTGCGCTGGAGGACCGCCCCGAGTGGAAGGCCGCGCTCGAGGCCGTGGACGAGTACTGGAACCCCCAGTGGCCGGTCGACTGGCAGCGCCACTACGCCGCACTGCGCGAGCTGGAGGCCGACGAAGAGGGCCAGGCCGACGTCCTGCCCGGCGTCACCGTGCACGGGATGGACATCGGGAAGTGGCTGGCCCGGCAGCGGAAGCCCGAGGTGTGGGAGGCCCTGCCCGACGGACAGCGCGATCTCCTGGAGGCCGTCGGCATCACCCCACTCGCCGCTCCGGTCCCGGAAGAGCCCGCAAGGCCGTCCACGACACCCGTGAGCGCCTTCGAGAGGGGCATTGCAGCCCTCGCGCAGTACAAGGCCCGGGAAGGGCACCTGACAGTGCCTAGGGGCCACGTAGAGGCGTTGCCGGACGGGACGGAGGTCAAGCTCGGAGTATTCCTGTCCAACACCAAAAGCCGCCGGGCCAAACTCACCGCCGACAAGCAGAAGACACTGACCGACCTCGGACTGGAATGGGCCTCGGCCGCCACCAGCAGACCACCACACGGCCCTCCCTCATCGTCACCGGACCCGCCGCAGCCGGGAAAACCACCGCCCTGCTGAACGTCGGCCGCACCTGCCACCTCGCCCACCTCCGCAAAAACCCGCCCCCCGCCCGGATCAGCCCACGCCACGGCACCCGTGGCGTACGTCCTGGTCCCTCCCGGCGCCACCGCGAAAACCCTCATCACCGAATTCGCCCGCTACCTCGGCATCCCCGTGGCCGCCCGCATGACCCAAACCCAGATCACCGACGCCGTCTGCCACACCTACACCGCCGCGGGCGTCCAACTCGTCCTCATCGACGAGATCCACCGCCTCAACCCCCGCACCACCACCGGCGCCCAAGCCGCCGACCTCCTCGAAGACCTCACCGAACGCCTGGCCGCCACCTTCGTCCACGCCGGCATCAACGTCACCGACACCCCCCTCTTCAGCGGGACACGGGGCGCTCAACTCGCCGGACGCGCCACCCTCATCACCTGCGGCCCCCTCCCCGCCCGCCACGGCACCCGCCAACCCATTCCGCGACGTCATCACCGACATCGAGAACGCCCTCGACCTCGAACAACACAAACCCGGCACCCTCCCCCGCCACGCTGCTTACCTCCACCAGCGCACCGCCGGCCGCATCGGGTCCCTCACCCGCCTCATCCGCCAAACAGCCATCACCGCCATCCACGACGGCACCGAACGCATCACAAAAGCTGCCCTCGACGCGGTACAGCTCGACCGCCTCGCCGAACAACACAGACGCCCCACCCGCAGCCGCTAACCCCTGCTCACCGACCAGGAAAAACAGCGCTGACCAGTACAAACACCAACCGAGCCTTGACGCGCTGGCGAAACCCACAACGAGCCCGGTCCCACTCAGCGCACACGACGCAACCCCAGCTCACACCCCGAACTGCCCGCTGGAACCGTGCACCCGACCTCTCTCAACAAACCCACAACACACCAGGCCAGCAAGCCCGCGATACACCAACAAACCCCCCTCCGAACGTCAGCACTTTTGGGCGGCTTCGCCCCCGCTTGGCCTGCACGTGGGACGAATCGATGGTGGCGCGGGAGAAGCCGAGCCGGTCGGCGGCCCGCAACCGGCCCAGCAGCGCCCGCTGAAGCTCCTCCCACACGCCGGCTGCCTGCCACTCGGCCAGCCGCCGCCAACAGGTCGGGCCCGAACCGAACCCCAGCTCCTGCGGCAGGAACGCCCCCTGGATTCCCGTGTAGAGCACGAACAAGATGCCCTGCAACGTCCTGCGGTCATCGATCCGCTTACGCCCCGGATGCCGGAAACGGCGCTCATGCCTGGGCAGAAACGGTTCGATCACCGCCCACAGTTCGTCACTGATCTCCCACGGTTTCGGCCGGGACATCCTCACTCCCGAGGAACAACGAGATCACCTACCCATCCACCGTGCCACACCAAGATCATTCTGCAAGGACTCCTTACTCCTGCGGATGGTCCGGGGGCCGCGCTTTGAGCAGGTGCCTTTCGCCGTCGTCGGTGACTTCGACGAGTTCCAGGACGTGCGAGTCGCTGCCGTAGGGCCCGCGCGACGGGTCCGCGACAGGTCATCCGGGGCCGTCGCTTGCGGCGGCGAGCAGTGGCACGAGGACGTCGCTGATCGGGGTGGGTATGCCGTGGAGCCTACCCAGCCGTTGGACGACACCGTTGCGGACGTCCCATTCGAGCGGCCGCCCGGCCTCGCGGTCGGCCAGGATCGAGGTGCCCATGTCGGGCGGGAATCCTCGGAACTTGTCGACGATCGCCAGGGCGTCTGCCTCGTTCAGCGCTGCGCCCTCCGCTCGCGCCACGGGGAGGCATTCGCGGAGGTAGTCGGTCGTCAGTCGGTCGATGTCGGTCCTGTGGAACATGCCCGACCGTCGGTGGGTGAGGGCCATCAGCCCGGCTGCGGCGTTCTGCAGCAGCTTCCGCCAGGCTTCCGAGACGAAATCGGCCGACACGTCCACGGCGCAGCGGCTGCCGGCAAGCGCTCGCACGACGACGTTCGCAGCGGGCTCGTCGGGCAGAGTGAGCCGTGCGTCGCCGCGGAGCTGAACCACGCCGTCGGGCAGTGTCTGCGCGGGGAACCAGACGACGGCCGGGACCGCTCGCCCATGGGGTAGGTGCCCGAGGCTCTTCTCCTGCTCGACACCGTTCTGGAGCACGCATACCACCGTGCTGGGCGCGCACAGCGCCTCCAGCCACCCGCGAGCCCTTTCCGTCTGCGTCGCCTTCACCGAGAGGAACGCCAGATCGACCGTCCTGTCGACGGCATCGGGGTCCACGAGCACTGGTCCCGGCACCACGACCATGTCGTCTCCGTCGCGCAGTTCCAATTGGTCACGCGGCGTGCGACCGCACAACATGGGGCTCGCGCCCCCCTCGTACAGCGCCGCCGCGATCGTCGTGCCGATCGCGCCCGGACCGACGACCGCCACGGTCAAGGGCCGCTGATCAACCGTGGCTGGAGAACTGTTCTCTTCTGTCACCCACTCGAAGTTACGCTGTTACGAGTAGATGAGGTGGACGGTATCTACATTTCATGGACGACTCCCTGGTGACATGGCTCGGCAGCATCCAGGCGCGAGCCGGCGGTCTGGCCCCCAGCGAGACGGGCGTCTTCTCTCGGGGGGGGGTGTGGAGATGCCTTCGAGCTTGAGGTGGTTCTTCTCGTCGCTGCCGACGGGGCGGACGCGATGGCCCTCCGAGGCGAACGACGGGCCCCGGACGAGCGTGGCCGCGCCGCGCTGTACACCGCACTGGACCCGGCCCAACGTCGCGCCATGCCGTCCGCCCCGACGCGATCCGGCGGGTACGGAGAGACGGCCCGGGTCGGGCACCGGATGTTCCCGCGCCCGCCCGCGGCTGAGCGCTCGTGCGACCGACGGGCAGGCTGCTGCTACTCGCGGCAGTGCACGAGCGGTCGGAGCACGAGAGTCCGCGGAAGCTCAGGCGTCCGCCGGTGTGGGTGCCTCTCGCGACCCGTCGGCGGTGCGGCCGGTCTGCTGGGCAGGGATCCGGCGTACGCACTCGATGAGGTAGTCGCCGGTGTCCGGGTCGAGGGTGACCCCGTGGGTCTCGCTGTGGAAGCCGGGAAACCGCCGGTCGAAGCTTTCCAGGGCCCTCAGGTAGCGCAGCAGCGGACCGTCGGGGCTGCCCGTGTTCTCGCCGGGCATCAGGACGGGGATTCCCGGTGGAGTGACGGTGACCATGGCGGCGGCGGTCCGGCCGGCCGCCTCGGCGAGCCGCACGCGTTCGGTGCCCCCGCGGATGAGGCGCTCGTAGCAGTGCTGAGGTGGGGTGACAGGCTCGGGGAGTTCCTGGAAGGCGGTGTCGAGCAGTTCGACCAGCCGGGCCTCCCGGAGATGGGCGTGCATCTCCTGGCACAGCGTGCGCAAGGTCTGCCCGGTGTAGCGTCGGGGGTGGGCGGCGACCAACTCGGGCAGCAGGTGCTCCAGCCGGGAGTCCTCGTCGTAGAGCGCCTTGAAGTCCATCAGGGCGTCCATGAGTGTCCCCCACTTGCCCTTGGTGATGCCCATGGAGAACAGCACGAGTGTGGTGTAGGTGTCGGTCTTCTCCACCACGATGTCGCGGGTGGCCAGGTAGGCCGTGAGGACGCGCGCGGGGATGCCCCGGTCGGCCATCTGCCCGCCTGCGTCGATGCCGGGGCAGGTGAGAGTGACCTTGACGGGATCCAGCAGGCAGTAACCGTCGGACAGACCGGCGAAACCGTGCCAGTCGGCGCCGGGCTCCAGCTGCCAGCACGCCGGTTCGCCGCTCAGCAGTTCCGTGGGGGCGTCGGCGAAGGGCAGCCGCTCGCCGGTGGCGGGGTCGATCACCGTCTCGGGCTGCCAGACGCCGAAGAACCAGCCGGGCCGGTCGCCGGCGGCCGCGATGCGCCGGCCGACGCGTACGACGGTCTGGCGGAAGCGGATGGCCTCGGTCACCGACTCGTCGATCAGCCAGTGGCCCTGCGGCCCGTCCATCATCGCGGCGGCCACATCCAGCGAGGCGATCATCGGATACAGGGGTGAGGTGGTGCCGTGCATCATGAACGCCTCGTTGAACCGGTCGTGTTCCACCGGTGCCCGGGGGGCAGGTTTGACGTGCACCATGGCGCTCTGCGACAGGGCGGCCAGCAGTTTGTGCGTCGACTGGGTGGAGAAGACGGTCGGGCGTTCGGGTCCGGGGAAGGTGTCGGGGCCCACCGCCATGCCGAACCGTCCGGCGTAGAGGGGATGGAAGCGGGCGTAGGCGAACCATGCCTCGTCGAAGTGCAGCCGCGGAGTGCTGGGCGCGAGGGCCCTGGCGACCTGGAGTGTGTCGTAACACAGCCCGTCGTAGGTCGAGTTGGTGAGCACCGCGTACTGGGCCTCGGGTGCGGGCGCATCCTGGGTGAGCGGATTGCGGGCGATCCTGGAGGCGATCGCGTCCGCCCGGATCTCCGAGGGCGGCAGGGGGCCGGCTAAGCCGTAGCCGTTGCGGGTGGGGACCAGGTAGACCGGCCGGGCGCCGGACAGGACCAGCCCGTGCAGCGCCGACTTGTGGCAGTTGCGGTCCACCAGCGCGATCTCGTCGCGGGTGACGCTGAAGTGGCCGACCATGCGGTTGCAGGTCGAGTCGCCGTGCAGGACGAAGTAGGTGCGGTCGGCTCCGAAGATGCGGGCGGCGTTGCGCTCCGCCGCACCCACCGCTCCGGTGTGCTCGAACAGCGAGCCGAGTTCCTCGACCGAGATGGACAGGTCACTGCGCAGCAGCCGTTCCCCGAAGTAGTCGTGGAAAGCCCGGCCGACCGGTGACTTGAGGAAGGCGACGCCGCCGGAGTGGGCAGGGGTGTGCCAGGAGTACTCGTGCGCCTCGTCGAAGAGGCGCAGCGCCTCGAAGAACGGCGGCAGGAGTTTTTCCTGGTAGACGCGAGCGGCGCGGGTGACCCGCCCTGCGATGAAACGTGCCGTGTCCTCCAGGGGCCAGATGTAGCCGACCACGGTCTCCGCCACCCACAGCGGCAGGTGTTCGAGGTCCTCACCGGTCATGACCACGAAGACCGGCAGGTTCTGGAAGCGCCGGCCGACCTGGCGCAGCACCTGGGCACCGCCCGGCTCGTCGACGGTGCCGCCCTCCGGAGACCCCCAGCCCACCACGGCGGCGGCCAGCCCCACCTCGGTGCGCAACACCGCCTGCGCATCGGTGATGCTCGAAGCCCAGCGCACCTCAAAGCCGCGGGTCGTCAGTTCCTCGCTGATCCTGTGCAGCTGTTCGGTACCGGCTCCCTCCTCGGGCAACTCGGATACCGCGAACAGGATTGTCCCCTCGGCCATGCTGCCCCTCCACGACTTGCTGCAGACCCGCACACACAGGCCAGGGGGACAGTGAACGGGAGCCGCACCCGCCTATGCTCCCTGCTCACCTCGAAACCACCCCGACGTGGGAATCACCCGCTGTCCAGCCCGACCGCCTGGCCCGCCTGTTCTCGTGAGTGGCCTGCTGCCCCGGGGCCACGGGCTCCGTGAGCGGCTTCGGGTGTGTAGGAACGGGCCCAGCGGACCCGCCGGAGCGGGCCGGGCAGCCGCCGGGTGGGCAGCACCCGCGTGAGCGGCCGACGCGGGGGCTCGGGGGAACCGCGGCTGCGTCGTCCGCGGGTTTCGCCGTGTCGCCGTCCGGGGCGTCGCCGGGGACGCCCCGCCGCCGCGCTGTCGGGTCCCATGCCGTCCAGCGCACTGACCAGCGCGTGTCCGTCGGGCCGGTCGTCGGGGTCCTTCGCCGGCGGCTCCGTGACCACACGCTCCAACGCCTCGGGTATGCCAGGACGCAGCGTGCTCAGCCGCGGTGGTTCGTCCTGCGCGTGCTGGCGCATCAGGGCGTACGGCGGCTGGCGCGGGGGGCGCGAACGGGGGCCGCCGCCCTCCGGCAGGCCCTTGAGCCCGTCGCAGACCAGCATCAGTACGTTGTTCAGGCCGCGGTTCTTGATCTCGGTGAGGAGGTGCGGCCGGTGCTCGGCGCCCTCACCGCCGTCGTCGGCCCACAGCCCGAGAATCTCCCTCCGGCCCTCGGTCGTGACGGCCAGGGCCACGCATATGGCCGGTTGGCGACGCGCCGTGGCAGGTCTTCACGTGGATGGCATCGATGATGACGACCGGAAAGACTGGGTCGAGGGGCCGACTCTGCTATTCGGCCATGCTGTCGGGGACCTTGTCGGTGATGGTGGAGATGGCCTGGCGGGAGACGTCGGTGCCATAGACCTCGGTTAGGCGGGCCTGGATCTCGCCAGTGGCCAGGCCCTTCGCGGCCAGCGAGATCGTCGACAGCGGTCAGGCGCTTCTGCCGCTTCTTGACGAGCTTCGGTTCGAAGGAGCCATCCCTGTCGCGAGGCGCGGTGAATTCTACCGGCCCGACATCGGTCAGGACCGTCTTGGGCCGGGCGCCGTTGCGGGAGTTGCCGCCGTTCTTGCCTGCCGGATCGTGTGTGTCATAGCCGAGGTGGTCGGTGATCTCGCCTTCCAGGACTGACTCCAGCAGGCGCTTCGTCAGCTGCGGGGTCTCGGCCTGGGCCCGGCTTACAAGCGCGTCGATCAGCTGGTCGTCCACGGCCTTCGCGGGCTCAACGGCCTCGGGCTCAGACATTCTCACTGGTCATCGATGCATCCTCCATGACCGGGAGTTACACCGAAAGATTTGCAGCCCCTCCGGGAGCGTTCTTGTATCCGATGATCGCGTGTTTTTCGCCGCTGGAGTGGTACGTCTCGCAGTAGGGGAATCCGGCTTTTTCGAGGAGGTCGGTGAATTCATCGGCTGTGCGGTGTCGTCCCTGGGTTTCCAGATGCATGGTCAGGTTCATTGCCGAGGTGGCGAGAGGGCCTTGGCGGAGGTTGTCGAAGAGCCTGTCCATTACGAGGACCCGTCCGTGATCTTGACAGGCGTGGTGTGCCTTGCGCAGTAGTCGGAGGCAGTCGTGGTCGGGCCAGTCCGAGAGGATGTAGCCGAAGGCGATGCAGTCGCCTTGGGGGAAGTCGTCGGTGAAGAAGTCGCCGGGGGTGAAGGTGAGCCGGTCACCGAGGCCGTAGGCGGTACGTGTTTCATCCAGGTAGGGCTGGACCTGGGGTAGGTCGAACACCGTTGCCCGGAGCGTGGGTGAGGTGTGCAGCGCTGCGATGGCGAACGGGCCGCTGGCGCCGCCGACGTCGACCAGGTGGAGGGTGTCGTCCAGTCCGACGAGCGCGGCGAGTTCCCTGGAGGGGGCGAAGCTGAGGTCCCACATGGCCTTGAGGAAGCTGCGGGTGGTCTCCTCGTTGCGGTAGAGGGAAGCGAACGGCTGGGGTTCGCGGTTTTCTTCGGAATCCTTGCCGTGGCGGAGGTAGGCGTCGAGTCGCGGCGTCCTGCTCGTTGTTTCCTCTACGAGGTGGGTGATGAATCCGCCGATGTACTGCTCGTCGTCGGGGTCGAGGAAGGGCCGCATGGTCGCCGGGAGGCTGTAGTGGCCGGTGGGTGTGCGCTGGAGGACCTCGAATGCGGTCAGGACCAGCAGTACGCGCTCCAGTGTGTCTTCGTCGATGCTGAGTTCCTTGGCGATGTCTTGCGCGCGGCTTGGTCCGTCGGCCGCAAGGTGCGAGAAGACGTGGTGGCGGTCGGCCAGATGCAGAGCCGGTGTCGCGATCGCGCCGAACAGGGTCTTCTCCAGGTTTCCCGGCAGCATGAGGTCCTCCTGTGTTGCGCGGTGTCAGCTGTTGGGTGGGGTGATGGCCTGTTCTACGAGTGCGGCGAAGTGTCGGGGGTGGGTCAGGTGTGCGATGTGGCCGGCGCCTTCGATGTGTTCGTGGCGTCCGGCGGGGATCAGGTCGCAGAGGTGCAGTGCGCTCTTTTGGTGGTGGGGCAGGGAGCGGGTTCCCGAGGCTGCGAGGACGGGTGTGGTCATGGTGAGGGGGTCGAAGGGGGGCAGGCTGATGGTGGGGTCTGTCATCTCGCGGATCAGGGTGGTTCCGAGTGCGGTGAGTTCTTCGTCGCTTTGTCCTGCGGCGGGGCGGCCAAGGACGGCTTGTTGGAGGGCTTTGGCGGTCGCGGCCGGGCCCTGCTGGGATGTGTCGTCGATGAGTTGTTCCCAGGGGGCCGTGGTGGGCCACCAGGGCAGCCAGGGAAGCGGGGGTTCGAAGGCGACGACCGCCTTGACCAGATCGGGGTGCTGGGACGCCGCGGTGAGCGCCACCAGAGCGCCGTAGCTGTGTCCGGCCACGACGGGGTTGGGGAGTGTGGAGATCGCCGTGGTCAGGTCATCGACGTGGTCGGACAGTGCGGGCTGCTGCGGGGCTGTGAGTGTGCGGGAGGCGCCCCATCCGCGGCGGTCGTAGCCGACGACGTTCCAGTTGGGAAGGTGGTCTGCGACGCGGCGGAAGCTCCCGCTGTGGTCCATCGTTCCGTGGACGAATAAGACTGTGTCGGGGCCTGTGCCTTTTCTCGTGTGCCGGACCGGTCGGATCATGCGGGTGTCCTGTCGGTGAGGAGGAGGGAGGCGATCTGTTCGGGGGTGGGGGCGGTGATGAGTGCGTTGGTGTCCACGGGGGTGTCGGTCAGGGCCTCCAGGCGTTGGAGGAAGGCGGCCAGGGTGAGGGAGTCGCCGCCGCTGGTGAAGAAGTCGGAGTCGGCCTGGACTTGGCGCAGGGGGATGTCCAGGGCTTGGGCGAAGTGTTGTGCGACCTGCCAGGTCAGCCGGGAGTGTTGCCTTCGGGGCGCGGTGGTGGGGTTGTGGCAGGGGGTGGGTGCGGTGGTGGCTGTGGTGGAGGGGGCGGGGCTCTCGTTCTGAGCGTCCGGGGATTCCGTGACGGTGGCGGCTGTGGTGGGGTCGGCCTTGTCGTTCTGGGTGCGCGGGACTTCCGTGACGGTGGTGAGGGTCTGGGGCCGCATGGCGCTGTGCAGGTGGTCGGCCAGGTGGGTGTGGATCAGTTCTTCGTCGAGGTCCGGGCCGGTGGGCGTAATCAGGGCGTGGAGGCGGCCGTCTTGTTCGTGTACGTGACAGTCGGCAACACCGGGGGCGGATTCCAGGACGCGTTCGACCTCGTCGAGTTCGAGGCGCTGGCCGCGAATCTTGACTTGGCGGTCGCGTCGGCCGAGGTAGTCGAGTGTGCCGTCCTGGCGCTGGCGGCAGATGTCGCCGGTGCGGTAGAGCAGGCCGCTCGGCCGGGTGGGGGTGTGGGGGCTGCGGATGAAGCGTTCTTCCATCAGGTCCGGCTGGTTGAGGTATCGGCCGACTCCGATGCCTCCGATGCACAGTTCCCCTTCCTGGCCGGGGGCGAGGGGGTGCAGCAGGGTGTCGTCGGCGAGGTATGCCTGTTTGTTGGCGACAGGCCGGCCGATGGGCGGTCGTTCCTCGCCTGGGGTGCATTCGTGCCAGGTTGCCAGGACGGCGGTCTCGGCTGGGCCGTACAGGTTGAGCAGGCGACGTCCTGGTGCTGCCCATCGTTGCGCCCACGCTGCCGGTAGGCGTTCGCCTGCGGCTGCGGCGATGTGCAGGTCGGGCAGGGGTTGGTCGGGCAGTGCCGACCATACGGAAGGGGTGAGGATCACTGTGGTGATTTTCTGGGAGGCGAGTAGCCGGGCCAGTGGTGGTCCGACGGTGAGTTGGTCGGCCGGGGCGACGACGAGGGTGGCGCCCGACAGGAGTGCGAGTGTGAGGTCGGCGATGCAGCCGTCGAAGTTCGGGGAGAGGAATTGCAGGACTCGGTCGCCGGGTTGCAGGCCGAAGATCTCGCGCTGGGCGAGGTGAAGGTTGGTGGTCGCCTCGTGGTTGATCACGATGGCTTTCGGGGTGCCGGTGGTGCCGCTGGTGAAGACGATGTAGGCGCTGTCGCCGGCTGAGACGCCGGTCAGGGGGGTGTCCTGCGGGGAGTTGGGGGTGTGGGTGCTGGTCGTGGGGGCGGGGAAGGCTGATGCGGGGAGGGTGCCGTCGCTGATGACGAGGCGCACGTCGGCGTCGATGAGCATGGTCCTCAGGCGTTCGCGGGGGCAGGTGACGTCTGCGAGGAGGAATGCTGCGCCGGTTTTGGCGACGGCCAGGACGGCGAGGGGGAATTCGGTGGAGCGTTCCATCACTACGGCGACCGTGGTGCCTGGTTGTGCGCCCTGGTGGCGCAGCCGGTGGGCCAGGGTGTTGGCCCGCTGGTCGAGTTCGCGGTAGGTGATGGTGGAGTGGGGGTCTTGTACTGCGGGTGCTTCGGGTGTCAACTGGGCTTGCTGTTCGAAGATCTCGTGCCAGCACTGCGCGGGCGGGGGGTTGCCCGGGGGCCGCGTGGGGGTGCTGTCGTCGGGGTGGGCGTGTTCTTCGGTTGCTTGGATGGGGGTGGTGGCTTTGGCTGGTGTGGTGGGGGGGACGCGGATGTGTGCGTGGTCGAGGCAACGGGTGTTGCCGTGGAGGCCCCAGGACAGTGCGTCGGGCCCGGGTTCCGGGGCGTAGGTGGGGTATTTGGCGAGGAAGCCCTCGATGGCGAAAGTGGCGAGGCGTTCGGCGTAGCCTGCGCCTGGGCAGGCGTGGCGTCCGGTGCCGAAGCCGAGATGTTTGGGGCCGTGCCGGGTCAGGTCCAGTGTCCCGGGTGAGGTGAAGGTCTGGGGGTCGAGGTTGGCGGCGGCCAGGTGGACGAGGATGTTGTCGCCTGCCGCGATGGGCGTTCCGTGGATGCTCGTGTCGGTGGTGGCCCTGCGTGCGACGTATTGGCTGGATCCGTTGATTCGCATGGTCTCGGTGACGGCCGATGGGATCATTTCGGGGTGTGCGCGTAGTTTCTGCTGGCCGGCGGGGTCGTCGTGCAGGGCCAGCAGGGCCGAGGTGATGAGGTGGGGCAGGGTCTGGTATCCGCCGCCTACTAGGACGATGCAGTTCGCGGCGATGGCGAACAGTTCGTCATCGCTCGGTGTCCGGTCGCCCAGGGGGGCTGTCAGGGAGCTGATCACGTCGTCACCGGGGGCGTGCAGACGGTCTTGTGCTTCCTGTTGCAGTGCGGAGAGGGCCTCGGTCAGGTCCTGGTCCACTTGAGGGTCGGGGGGTGCTTGGAGCGCGGAGAGGTTGCCCAGCAGTCGTTCGTAGGCTTCGGCCCATCGGGTCAGGTCCTCTTCTCGTCCGGGCATGCCGAGGAGGAAGGCCACCAGGGCGGGGGGAAGTTTCGCGGCGAAGTCGCCGACCAGGTCCAGGACGCCTTGGGTGGGCAGGTCTTCAAGGGCGCGGTCGGCGATCTGTCGCAGGCCGTCTTCCCGGTTCCTTATCCGCTTGCCGGAGAACTGTCCGGCAAGCGCCGAGCGGATGGTGCTGTGTTGCGGGGGGTCGAGGAAGAGCATCTGTTCGTGCACCATTGCGCTCAGGGCGGCGGAGGTGTGCAGACCTCGCTCGCGCAGTGCGGCGTGGTCGTGTTCGCGTACGGAGGAGAAGCGGTCGTGGTCGCGCAGGATCTCGACTGCCTCGGTGTAGCCGGAGCACACCCAGACCGAGCCGACCTCGTCGAAGAACAGCGGACCGAGTTCGGCGATCGCGCCGATGTAGATGGACGGGTCCGCGATCACTTCTGGGGAGCTGAGCAGGTGTACTCCGTGCCGGGCGCGGTCGTATCCGGCTGGGCGCTCGGGCAGGTGCATGGCTCTCCTCCAGGTTGGCAGGGGCAGCGGGGTGGTGGGTGTGGGTGTGTTCAGCTGACGTGGCCGATGACTACGCCGTTGGCGCCGACCGCTTCGACGGGCAGGGTCTCGACCCGGGCGAAGCCGGCGTCCAGCAGCCAGTCGCGGTATTCGGCGGCGGAGTAGTTTTTGCCGCCTTCGGTCTCCACGAGCATGTTCATTCCCATCAGGGCCGCGTCTGGTGGGCCGGTGCGCTCGTCGTTGAGGAGCAGCTCGCAGATCAGTACTGCGCCGTCGGCGGGGAGGGCGGCTCGGGCCTTGCGCAGCAGTGTGCGTCCGCTTTCCTCGTCCCAGTCGTGCAGGATCATGCTCAAGATGATGGCGTCGTGGCCGCCTGGTAGGGCGGGGTCGCGGTTGAAGTCGCCTGCCATCGCGTCGATTCGGCTGTTCAGCTGGGCTTCGGTGATCTTTGTGCGTGCCAGGTCGCACACGTGGGGCAGGTCGAAGACGGTGGCTGACAGGTGGCCGAATCGGCGGCAGAGTTCGATGGGGATGGCTCCGGCGCCGCCGCCGACGTCGAGCAGTCGTGTGTGCCGGGTGAAGTCGTAGACCTCGGGCAGTGTCCGGGCGGTGAGGGTGGAGATGGAGTACATGCAGTCCCAGAACAGTTGAAGTGTTTCAGGGTCTTCGGTGTCGAAGAGGGATTCTTGTGCGCCCGGGGTCCAGGTGGTGGGGCGGTTTGTGCGCAGGGCCTCGACGATGTGCTGCCATGCGGGGTATTCCCGGGAGTCGAGGTAGCGGACGAATCCGCCGAAGTAGTAGGGCCGTCCTTTGACCAGGAATTCTTCTGCCAGGGCCGAATTGCGGTAGTGGGGACCGGATTTGTCCAGCAGGCCGAGTGAGGCGCAGCCGGCCAGGAGCAGGTCGGCCGGGCGGTGGGCGATTCCCAGGCCGGCTGACACCTCTTCCACTGTCAGCTCGCGCCTGTCGGCCAGCAGGTCGAACAGGCCGATCTCGATGGCGCCTGCGTAGCTCTTGAAACTCCAGAATCCTGTGGCGAGTTGCATCAGGGCTGTGGGCGTTGGTGGTGAGGGGTTGGGGGACAGTTCAGGCATGGTGTACTCCTCACGGACGGTTGTCGGTTGTCGGTAGTTGGCCGTTGGCAGTGGGCGACAGGGGCGTCATGTGGCCTTGACGGGGCCTGGCAGGTCTTGTGTCTACTGGGTGACCGTGCCGAACAGCGGTTCGGCCGATAGTGGCCGGAATCGGGACTGGAAGAACCGCAGCGTCGATGGCTCGTGGGTGAATTCCACCCCCGAGCGCAGTGTCTTCCGCCTCTCGTGCAGCCGGATCACGCTGTCGGCCACCACATCCATATGGCCCTGTGTGTAGGCGCGGCGCGGGATGGCGAGCCGGACCAGTTCCAAAGGCGGGTACCGGTTCTCGCCGGTGGCCGGGTCGCGGCCGGCTGACACCGCGCCCCGCTCGGTGGAGCGGGTCCCGGCGTCGAGATAGAGCGCGCACGTCAGTGTCTGCGCGGGGAACTGCTCGCGCGGTATGTGCGGGAGGAAGTCGGTCGCGTTCAGGCACACCGCGTGCCCGCCGACTGGCCGCACGATCGGTACCCCGGCTGCAGCGATCCGGTCTGCCAGGTAGGCCACTTGCTCAACACGCGTGCGGATGCTGTCCTCTTGCACCGATTCCCCGATGCCCTGTGCCACCGCTTCCAGGTCGCGGCCGGCCATTCCGCCGTAGGTGTGCAGGCCCTCGTGGACGACGACCAGATTGCGTGCCTGCTCGGCGAGGCGGGGGTCGCGTACGGCGAGCCAGCCGCCGATGTTGGCGTAGCTGTCCTTTTTCGCGGACATCGTGGCTCCGTCGGTCAGCGCGCAGATCTCCCGCAGGATCTCCGCCACGGTCCGCCCGCTCCAGCCGGGCTCGCGTTGCTTGATGAACCAGGCGTTCTCCACCGCGCGGGCGGCGTCCAGGATCACCGGGATCCCGTGCCGGTGGGTCAGCTCGCGGACCTCGTTGAGGTTGGCGAGACTGATCGGCTGGCCTCCGGCCATGTTGACCGTCGCGGCCAGGGAGACGTAGGGGATCTGTTCGGGCCCGACCTTGTCGATGAGCTGCTGCAGCTTGGTGAGGTCGACGTTTCCTTTGAACGGCAGGTCCGCCGTCGGGTCGTGGGCCTCGTCGATGATGACGTCGTGGAAGGTCCCGCCGTTGAGTTCCTGATGCTCGCGCGTGGTGGTGAAGTACATGTTGCCCGGGATGTGGTGGCCCGGCCTGATCAGGCAGCGCGAGAGGATGCTCTCCGCCGCACGCCCCTGATGGGTGGGAATCACCTCCTCGTAGCCGTAGTACTCGTGCACCGCCGCCTCGAAGCGATAGAAGCTGCGGGCTCCCGCATACGATTCGTCGCCGAGCATCACAGCCGCCCACTGCCGGTCCGACATCGCGCTGGTTCCTGAGTCGGTGTAGAGGTCGATGTAGACCAACTCGGCCGGGAGGAGGCCCACGTTGTAGCCGGCCGCACTCAAAGCCGCGGTGCGCTCCTCGGGGCTTGTCAGGCGGAGGGGCTCGATGCTCTTGATCCGCCAGGGTTCCGCGGGGTGCCGCGCTTGTGCCGGGGGCTCCATCGGCTTCGACGCATTTGATGTACCTGATGTGCTCATGGAAAGGCTGCCTCTCGACGTGGGTGGTTCTGCCTCACCGCGGCGGGCACGCCCGTCGGCGATCCCTCACGGCGGGCCGACTGTCTGCCGTCGGCGAAGACGCTGGGCACGCTGGTGGCCCGCGCACGCGCTGACGGGAAACCGCGGGCGGTTTCTGGTCAAAGAGGTGCTGGGCGGCTCGGCTCCTGGAGGGCACCGGCGGACAACGTGACCACTGTTCTCTTCCTGTCTCTGGCGGCCCCGGCCTGCTGGAGGTGCCGCGCAGGGCCGCCGTGGGTCACTTCGGCGCGCCGTCCGGTCAGCGTCCCGTCCCCGAGCACGGCTGCTGCCCCGTGAGCCGATTCGCCGGCGGGCCTTGAGCGCCGCCTGTCGGTGTGGGACCGGGTGGTCGAAGGGGGCGAGTTCGCCACGAGGTCGTGCACCGCTGCGCCATGGGACCGCCGCGCCATGGGCGGGGCAACCGGACAGGCCGACCTCCTGGCGCAGTGCGGGGTTCTTCGACCTGCCCGGTGGTCAGCTTGTGCCCATACGTCTGATGGTCGGTGCCGCATGCCGGCGCGTCACGATGCCGGCCGGGCGCCCGGTGCGGCGCGAGGTGTGGATCCGCCACGCCTGAGCTCGGTGCCGGGCGCCCGCTGGTGCGGTTCTCAGCCGGGGGCGGGGCGGGTCGGCTGAGGGCGGTGTGTCCAGCGTGCCGGGGCCTGCTATCTGTTCCATGGGTGACGGTGAGCTGTCTGGTGAATCCGGCGTCATGGCCCGTCTCCTCCCGTCGGGCGCCGCGCCCCGATCCGTCGGACGCTGCGCACCGATGACGGTGTACAACGCCAGGACAGCGGGTGCGCTGCCGGAGTGGAAGGGGCTTCCGCCGCCGGGCGCGTGAACGCGTTGAGAATTTGTTCTCTTGTGAAATCCGGGTAAGGGGCCGTCGCTGTGCGAGGTCTGCATCCTCGGCGGCGGCACAGACCTCACCGGCCGGGAGCTGCCGGGTCGTCTCCTGAGCGTCTGCGGCGCGGCCGAGGAGGCGGCCGCCTGCACCTCCGACGAGTCGGCGAATGACCTGCGGTACTCGATGGACCGGGCGAAGGCGGCCGCCCGGCTGGGGCGCCGGCCCGAACGGCGCCTGGAGGACGGGCCCGCCGGGAAGGCTGAGTGATACCGCCAATACCGCCGCAACCCTGACCCCGCAATCCGCACGCGCGCCGGATCTCCTGTTAGAGCAGGTCGGGCTGGTGGTCAGCCGGATGCGGCGGACAGGAGCACATTCACGAGCCTGTCCGCCGCATCCGGCCGTTCGCGTGAACGGGCCGTCTCCGTCAGTCCCGCCCGCCGCGCCGGGTCCGTGAGAAGCGGTCCAGGAGCGCCCCGCAACCGGTCCGCCGTGACCTCACCCTCCAGCGCGACGGCCGCTCCCGCCCCGCAAGTGCGGGCGGGGTGGCATCCGTGCGCGCCGGGCGCCCGACTGGCCCGGCAGCCCCCGGAAGGGGATCCCCGAGCCGATTCCGGACGCGCGTCACTCACACACGGCGGCTACGCGCCCGGGGAGCCCGCCCATCCGGGCCGCCGCCTCGCCACTCGGCCAGCGGCCCGCGGATCTGGCGGGAGGAATATGCCTCATCCGCCAGGGCTGCGACTGGCGTGCCGCCCCCGCCGCGTACCCCGAAGAGCCGGGCCTGCGGCAGTACGACACCTACGGCCTGGGGGACTTCTACGGACACGTCGTCGGCGCAAGCGCTCGGGACGCGAGGGTGCGCTGGTGGAAGAACTACTCCACGAACAAGAACCTGCCCGTGGACGGATTCCACCTGGATCACCACGGGCGCGGACACCTCGGCCGACTCCCGCCCCGCGCCCCTGCCTGATCACCTGGGCAGAGGGCACAGCCGTCTCAGATCTTCGGCGCCCCCCGGCTTGCGCCGCACGACTCCCTCCGGACTTGACCCGCGCCCGGCTGCCTCCGCAGAAGCCCGGCCTCTCGCACGGGGCAGGGAACGGCCGAAGCCCCGTCCGTGGGAGAGGCCGGGGGTTCTCCGGGCCCCGGGCTGTGGGGTTCTCCGGGGCCCGGGACGGGTGGATCAGCGCAGTCCGGCGAAGAGGTCGTTCTCGGGTGCGGCCGTGCCGGTGGGGTCCTGGACGCGTACGAAGGTCTCCGTGCCCATCAGTTCGCCGAACCTCTCCTTGCCCATCTTGAGGAAGAAGATGTTCTCGCCCTGACTGGCGTGCGCGGCCAGGGCGTCGAACTTCTGGCCGCTGAAGGCGGTGGTGTCCACCCACGTGGTGATCTCGTCGTCGGGAAGGCCGATCTCGGCCATCGCGACGGCCTCGGCAGGGTCCGGCTCCGGCATGTCCTCACCGAACTCGCGCATGGTCTCCCCGAACCGCCGCATCATCGAGCGGGGCATCGTGGTCCAGTACACCTTCGGTGTCAGTCCGGTCATCTCCAGCGCTGCCATCGTGATGCGGTGGGCCTGGATGTGGTCGGGGTGGCCGTAGAAACCGTTCTCGTCGTAGGTGACGACCACGTCCGGCCGGTAATGGCGCATGAGTTCCGCGAGCCGGGCGGCGCCTTCCTCCACGGGGGTCCGCCAGAAGGATCGGGGGGCGTCGTTGCTCGGCCAGCCGATCATTCCGGAGTCGGCATAGTCCAGCATCTCCAAGTCGCTGATCTTCAGGACCTCACAGCTCTCCTGGAGCTCCTGACGGCGCATCATGGCGACGGCCGCCGGATCGTGCTCGGGATCTCCCGGCTTGACACCTCCCGGTCCATCACCACAACCGCCGTCGGTACACGTCACGAGTACCGTGCGGATACCTTCGGCGGCGTACCGCGCGAGGATCCCGCCGGTCCCGGTGGCCTCGTCATCAGGGTGAGCGTGCACCGCCATAAGCGTCAACGGCCCGTCAGTCATAGATACAGCCCTCCTGCGAAAATACATCTTGGTTCGAAATATCCTGGTCCGAGACGTCTTGGGGCTGAGACGTCCCGGACCGGATACGCGGGGCCCGCGTATCCGGCAGCCCGGGTTCTCCCGGAGCGGATGATCTTGTGTTCTCCCTCTGTCCTCGCCCCTCCGCCCCCGTGCCGCGCCGGTCTCCCGGCCGTGACAAGCCTGCACCCCGGCGGGTGCAACAGCGCCGGTCCGACCCCCTATTCCCCGGGCGGCCCGCATGCCCCAGCGCCATGCCGGATCCCGTCTCCCGCCCGGCACCGGCCACGAGAAGCCGATACCGAAGCGAAACTTGAGGCCCTTGCAATGCAGGTGCAGGGCCTTGCCGCCGGTGGCCAAGTGACTGCGCAGTGGATACCGTCCGCGACGACCTGCTAACCGCCCTGCGGGACGACGACCCCGCACCCGGGCTCCACTCCGACGCGCCCCGGTTCTGGCAGGTCGCAGGTCGCCCACTGCAGCGCCGCATTGCGCGCACGCGAACGCGAGATCGCTGACGACGCGAGTCGTGGAAGAACGGCTGGATGCTCATGTCACCGCCCTTATGGACGCGCCGGGCTGAATCAAGACAACCCGGCGCGCGGACACGGCCGCACGGGGGGCGGGCCCGGTTGCCTGTCCGGGAGCGGCCCCGGTTGCCCACGCGCGCCGGGGTATCCCCGAGCACGGACCGGCTCCCGGCCAACAGCCCCGCGACACCTCTGAATCGGACGGCTACATCACACACCGCAACAGGTCGCCAAAACCTGCGCCAGAACCCGGAACCCGGAACCCGGCAAACAGTCCGGCCAAGGAGACCTGCCCAGCCGCTCGCCGAAATGCGGCACAGCCCTCAGCCGTGTGCGACATCCGCGTTCTGGATCAGGGCGCGGAATCCGGTCAGCAACGCGTTGAGGCCGACTTCGAACTCGTCGTCGCTGGTGACCTCCGCGAGGGTGTCGGCGTGCTGGACGAGCAGGGGGAGGGCTGCGGGGTCCCGGGAGCGGTACAGCAGGCGTAGGTGCCGGCTCTCTTCGGGATCCGATCTGTCCAGGCCGAGGTTGAGGTGCACCGAGCCGAGGATGAAGGTGGCCAGTGACGATGCGGCGGCGGATGCGAGGCGGGGGCTGAGGCCCGCGCCGATGAAGAGTTCGAGGGAGTACTGCATCCCGGCCAGCGAGTTGGGGCCGAGCCTCTCGGTGCCGCGGAGGAGTGAGGCCACGCCGGGGTGCCGGCGCAGGTGCTCGCGGAACAGGCGTGCGGACCACGCCGCCTTCTCGGCCCAGTCCGCCTCGTCGGGCGGAACCGAACTCGCCACGCTGAGTGCCCGATCGACCAGCAGGGTCACCAGTTCCTCGCGGTTGCGCACGTGACGGTAGAGGGACGCCTGCGTGCAGCCGAGGGTCTCGGCGATGTTGCGCATCGTCAGAGCGGTCGCCCCACGCGTGTCGAGCAGGGCCATTGCCGCGTCGAGGACGGCATCGGGGGTCAGTGATCTGCGCCGCCGCTGCCGCGCGGGTTCGCTCTCCCGGGCAAGCCACCAGGCCGCCGTGCCCGGTCTCGGTTCCGTCCGTTTGTTCGTGCGCGGGCCCTCCGGCGGCAGCTGGCCTGTCGTGGTTGTCCTCGTGGGTCCATGCATCGGGCAAGGATAGACGTGAGGCGAACACCGTTCACTTAACATAAGTTAGCGATGTTCGCTTAGTGGTTGAAGGGACCCCCATGCGCGCAGTACGCAACACCGATCAGGGCATCCTCGTGGCCGAGGCCGCCGAACCGGAAGCGCCCGGTGTACGCCTCACCGTCGCTTCGGCGGGCATCTGCGGGACCGACGTGGACTTCGCGGCCGGTGGCGTTCAGGGCTACACCTATGGTCACGAGTTCGCCGGTACCGCCGCCGACGGCCGCTGTTACGCCGTCGAGCCCACGGTCCACTGCGGAGAGTGCGCCCAGTGCCGCCTCGGCCATCCCCAGCGGTGCAGCGCCTCGGAGCACGGAACTCTCGGCATATTCCGGGACGGCGGCATGTGCGACGCCGTGACGGTTCCCCAGAACATGCTCGTCCCGCTTCCGTCCGGCCTCGACGTACGTGACGCCTGCCTCGTGGAGCCCGCGTCAGTGGCCTGGCACGGCGTCCGCAGCGCGGCGCTCGTCTCAGGGGAGCGGATGGCAGTCGTCGGTGGCGGCAGTATCGGGCTGCTGGCCGCCGCCGCGGCCCGGCAGGAGGGCTTCGACGTCGATATCGAGGTACGCCACAAGCACCAGAGGATCGCGGCGGAACGCCTCGGAGCCGGCTCGGCTGAAGGCGTCTACGACGTCGTGATCGACGCCGCGGGCAGCGGGGCCGGTCTCGCCCGCTGCGCCGAGCTGGCCCGCCCCGGTGGCCGCGTCGTACTGCTGGGCGTATACCAGCACACCGTTCCCCTCCCGGGCATCGTCAGCCTGGTCAAGGAACTCACCTATGTCCACTCCATCGCCTACGGCCGGCACGACGGCATCCGCGACACCGAGCAGGCCGCAGCACTGCTCGCCGGCAACCCCACGATCGCGCAGACGGTGATCACCCACCGCTTCTCCCTCGACGAAGCCGCAGAAGCGTTCCGCGTCGCAGGTGACCGGGCCGCCGGGGCCATCAAGGTCGTCCTTCACCCCTGACGGCACTCCTGCCACTCACCGCCTGGTCGGAGCCATCGGCGGCATCTGCAAAAGGTCAAGCCGGCGCTTGGGCTTGGAGGTCCAGGCGGAGGGTGCGGAAGGCACCGACGGCGGTGACGGGGATGACGCGGTGGGACCAGCCTCGCCAGGTCCGGCCACGACGTAGCCCAGGCCACGCTCGGCCACTCCGGTGCCGCCCGCGGCGAGCGCTCCGGCCGCGGACCCGGACTCCCCGCCGACCGGGCCCGTCCGGCCGAAGCGCGCCCCGGGCCGGCTCACGGTCCGCGCCAGATGTTGGCGAAGGCCGCCTTTTCGATGGACCGCCTCTGGCGTACGGCCTCCAGTTCCGTCACCGCGTCCTGGACGACGGCCACCACGACGGTCGCCGCCTCGTCATCGAGGCCGGGCCCGTCCTCGGACCGACCGGCGTCGATGCCGACGACCGAGGCGAGAGCGGCCAGGACGGGGTCCTCCCTCCAGCGGTCGGCCCGGTGCGCGGACGCGTCGACGGGTTCCATGTGTTCCGGGCCGAAGGGCAGCCGGCCGCTTCGCTTCCGCGTCAGCTCACCGTCCTCCTCCAAGGCGGCCTGATACGTGGCCGAGAGGTCTCTGCCCCGGCGCCAGAGCCAGTCCTCGATCCGCTCGTAGGGTGCCTGCCGAGTGAGCGCTGCCGCAGCCTCGCCCAACAGCCGGTCATCGAGCATCGGCGATCCGGCCGGCACGATGCGGTCGCCGTCCACGGCAGCCGTCCCCGCACCGATGAGGTCGATCAGCTCGGCTCCGGCGAGCGCGAGCGACAGGTCACCCTGTCCCACGGAATGTTCCGGGTCCATGGCGACGATGAACAAATCCTTCGCCGTGGTCATGAACGGCTCCCCTCGGAGGCATCGACAAAGGTGCGTCCCCTACCGGCCCGGCTCACGTTCGGGGCCGTGCTGACGGCGGGGATACGGGCACGGCCAGTATCGCCCGGCCGCGCGGTCGAGGCGTTCCGCGGGGCGGCGGGAGTCGGACCGTACGCACGACCGGATGCGAGACGGATTCCCGAGCGGGCAGTGGCGTCGGGCGAGTCGGGCGGGGTGCTGGGCCCAGGAGCCCGGTTGCCGGTCGCCGACTGCCAAAAGGGGAAACCGGCCCGGTTCGCGCGTCTTCTGGTCCGCTGTGGCGCCGATGCCATCACGTGGTCCCGCAACCAGCCATCGGACCACGGGTGGCCACGGTTCCCTTCGCCGCCGTGGCGCCATCCGTCCGCGCCCCTTGCGAGGCCGCGTAGCCGGATTCCGCGTCCGGGCACCCCGCGCCTCCGCGCTGTCGCCCCGGCACGGGGCTGACCAGCGGGTCCGGCACGGGGAGGTGATGCCGCGCCCGCATCACCTCCGGGTTGCGGGGCCGTGTGCGCGTGCTCGTCGCGTCGCCGGTCCCGGCGCCGTCCTCGGTCCGCTCCCGCCCGGCGGGGCGAGGGCGCGCCGGAAGATCCCTGCGTGAAGTCGCTGCACGACCCTTGCCAAGGCAAGTTAGTACGTGTTCGGATTATCTCTGTCGGGAAGCACTCCCGGCCGACATCCGCGCTGGTCACAGCCCCTGTCCAGGGGTGATTCGCGCCTGCGCCCAACCCTCTCCGCCGTTCTTCCGTGCCGCGTGACTCACGTCTGCCCGGACACACCCCTGGAGGGATCCCTCGTGTTTGACCTGTCTTCCGTCGATCTCCTGGACGCCTTCACCCGCGAGCTGCGGCTGTGCAAGGTCTCGGACGGTGAGCATGTCGTCGTCCTGTCCGAACCCAACAGCCGCGGCGACTACGTCGCCGCGGCCTTCGGCGCCGCCAAGTCGCTGGGGGCGCGCGTCATCTCGGCGACCGTGCCCGGCGGCAGCCCGGCGCCGATGCCCAGCACGCACACGGGTGCCGGGCCCGGGCTGGCCTCCGTGCTGGAGGACACGGCTGCCCAGGACCTGCTGAAGTCGGCCGACCTGGTCGTCGACCTCACCCAGGAGGGCTTCATCCACGCGCCCGTGCAGCAGGAGATCCTCCGGGCCGGGACGCGGATCATCTTCGTCTGCGACGCGCCGGACGTGCTGATCCGCAACCTGCCCAAGGAGAGCGACAAGCAGCTCGTGCTGCGCGAGACCGAGCTGCTGAAGTCCTCGCAGGTCATGCGCGTCACCTCGGCGGCCGGCACCGACTTGACCGTGCAACTGGCCGGGTCGAAGCCGGAGTTCCAGACCGGGTTCGCCGACGACCCGGGCCGCTGGGACCACTGGCCGAGCACGATGGTGCTGTGCTGGCCGGAGATCTCCGACGGGCGGATCGTGCTGGCGGAGGGCGACATCCTGCTGCCGTTCAAGGAGTACGTGCACACCCCGGTCACCTTGCACATCGCGGGTGGTCACATCGAGAAGGTCGAGGGCGGTGCCGAGGCGCGGATGCTGGAGACCTTCTTCGAGGACGCCGATGACCAGTGGGGACGCTTCCTCTCGCACATGGGCTGGGGACTGATGCGCTCCGCCGACTGGTTCGCCACCGCGATGTACGGCAAGGGCGACCTGATGGGCATGGACGCCCGCGCCTTCGCCGGCAACTTCCTGTGGTCGACAGGACCGCACCCCGTGCTCGGCCGGGAGTCCTATGCCCACCTCGACATCGCGATGCGCGGCTGCACCGTCGCGGTGGATAGCACCGAGGTGGTCGTGGACGGCGAGCTGACCGACCGCTGAGGAATCCGGCACGCCCCCGACGGGCGGCCGGCAGCGTATCCCGTTCGAACACGCCAGGAGGAGAACCGCGTTGGCGCCCAGTCAGTCGTTTGAAGCCACCATCGTCGGCGGAGGTCTCGGCGGTCTCACCGCCGCGCTGGCGCTGCGGCAGCGCGGGGTGCGGGTCACCGTGCTGGAGCAGGCGGACCAGCTCGGTGAGGTCGGCGCGGGTATCCAGACCGCGCCGAACGCCAGCCGGCTGCTGCTCGGGCTCGGCCTGCGCAGCCAGTTGGAGGCCATCCACACCGAGCCGCTCGATCAGGTGCGGCGCCGCTGGAAGGACGGCAGCATCGTCGGCCTGACCCCGCTGGGCCGGCACTGCAAGGACACCTACAACGCGCCGTACTGGCACTACCACCGCGCCGACCTGCACCGCGTCCTGATGGATGCCTGCACCGACCCCTCGGGCGCGGGCCCGGTGGTCACGCTGCGTACCAGCAGCCGGGTGACCGGGCTGGACCGCGGTGACCCGCTGCGGCCGGCCGCGGTCACCGGGGACGGGCGGCGGTACGCGGGCGATGTGCTGATCGGCGCGGACGGCATCCGATCGCGGGTGCGGGACCTCATCGGCGCCGAGGACACCCTCGAATTCTCCGGAGAGATGTGTTATCGCGCGCTGATCCCCGGGGACTCCATCGCCGCCGATCCCGCGACCCGCTGGCTGGTGGACCGTTTCCAGTCCACGATCTGGTACGGCCCCGACCGGCATCTGGTCCACTACATGATCCGGGGCGGCGAGTTCCTCAACATCGTCGCCATCGTCCCGTGCACCGAGGAGGTCGCCGAGAAGTGGACGGTGCCCTCCTCGCCCGAGGAGCTGGCCTCCGCCTTCCCCGGGTGGGACGACCGGGTTCCGGCGATGCTGTCCAAGGCCGCGCACGCCGGGGAGGGTTCGGTCTCCTGCTTCGCGCTCTACTACCGCCGGCGCGACCCGGTCTGGCAGGACGGCCGGGTGGCGCTGCTCGGGGACGCCTGCCACGCGATGCTGCCCTACCAGGCGCAGGGCGCCTCACAGGCGATGGAGGATGCCGCCGTGCTGGCCGAGGAATTGGGCACGGTCACCGCCGGCGGAATCGAGCAGGGGCTGCGCCGCTATGTGGACCGGCGGGCCAAGCATGCCGGGATGGTGCAGGAAGCGTCACTGCGCAACAAGACCTTCTACCACTACCCGGACGGCCCTCAGCAGGCCGAGCGCGATGCGCTGCTGCGGGGCGGATTCACCGGCGAGTCCGACGTCTCCTACGACTGGCTGTGGAGCGGCACCCCGCTGCGTGACCCCGACATGACCGCGTTCTCCTACCAGTTCTCGCACTGACCCATCCCCCACGCCGACCCGACCCCCTTTGGAGCGAGCGCGTGAAGACAGGCGATCAGATTGTCCAGGAACTCCCGTGGAGATGGGGAGTCCAAGGAAAGATCTTCATCATCGGTGGCCTCGGCTACCTGTTCGACGCATGGGACATCGCGCTCAACGGCTTCCTGATGCCGCTGCTGGGCAAGGAGTTCGACCTCGGTCTCAGCGCACGCGGCTTCGTGGCGACGGCGAACCTGGTCGGCATGGCGGTCGGAGCCATCGTCTGGGGCGCCATCGCGGACCGGATCGGCCGGAAGAAAGCGTTCAGCGCCACGCTGCTGATCTTCGCGGTGTTCTCGGTGCTGGGCGCCCTCTCCCCCGACTACGGGATCTTCCTGCTCTTCCGCTTTCTGGCGGGGGTCGGGCTCGGCGGCTGCATACCGGTCGACTACGCGCTGGTGAGCGAGTTCTCGCCGAAGAAGTACCGGGGGCGGATCCTGACCGCGCTGGACCTGTGGTGGCCCATCGGCGTCACGCTGTGCGGGCTGGTCGCGACCGTGCTGATCCCCCTGGCAGGCAACTGGCGCTGGATGATGGGCACGATGGTGCTGCCCGCACTGCTGCTGTTCTGGGTGCGGCGCGGGGTGCCCGAGTCGCCCGTCTACCTCACCAAGAAGGGCCGGGAGGTGGAGGCGCGGGCCGTCATCGACGACCTGGTGGCCGCCACGGGCGCCGCGCCGGAGCCCTACGGCATTCCGCCGGCGCCGCCTGAGCCCACCGCCCCCGACGGGCGCCGGGCCGGCGGACTGCGGGCCGGCGTCGAGCAGTTCCGGCTGCTGTGGCGCTACAGCCCGCGGATCACCTCGGTCGCCTGGCTGCTGTTCGTCACCATCATGCTCGTCTACTACGCGGCGCTGACCTGGATGCCCTCGATCCTCAAGGAGGAGGGCTACGGCGACACCGCCTCGTTCACCGGCACCACCTTGATGAGCGCCGTCGGCATCGCCGGGGTCCTCGCCTCGACGTGGCTGGTGGACGTGGTCGGGCGCAAACGCCTGATCGGCTTCTCCGCGCCGGTGGCCACGGCGGCGCTGGTGGGCTTCGCGCTGGTGCTGGAGGTCCGCACGGCGGCGATGATCGGGATCGCGGTCTTCGGTTTCCTGATCCAGCTCACCATCCCGGCGCTGTACGCGTATGTCTCCGAGCTGTACCCGACCACGCTGCGCGCCAGCGGCTTCGGCTGGGCCTCGTCGGTGAGCCGGATCAGCACCGGTTTCGCCCCGATGCTCTTCGGCTCGCTGATGTGGCCGCTGCTGGGGCTGCCGCTGACCTTCGCGGTGCTCGGCGTGGTCGTCCTCGGCGCGGTCGTGTGGATGGCGGTCGCGGCGCCGGAGACCAAGGGCCGGGAACTGGACGCGGTGGAGACCGCGCCGGGGCAGGGTGTGGAGACCGCGCCGGGGCAGGGTGCCGAACCCGCCGCCCCTCCCCCTCCGGACGGCAGCGGCACACCGCCCGTACCCACCACCCGGACATGAGTGCCGCCCGTATGAACGCCGCGGACCACGGCGCCGCCCGTACGCACCACCCGCGCGGGATGACGGCGCGGACGACGAAGGAGGGCCCTGGGTCATGAAGCCCGCCCCGTTCACCTACCACCGGGCCCGGGATCTGGCGGGTGCCGCCGGGCTGCTGGCCGAGCTGGCGGCGGCCGGCGGCGAGCCGAAGGTGGTCGCCGGCGGCCAGAGCCTGGTCGCGATGATGAACTTCCGGCTCGCCCGGCCCGGCCACCTGGTCGACATCAGCCGCCTCGACGGGCTGCGCGGCCTGCGGACCGACGCCGAGGGCGCCTTGCACATCGGGGCGCTCACCACTCACCACGAGGTGGAGACCGCGCCCGACGCGCTGCTGGGACCCGGCTTCACGGTGCTGCGCACGGCAATGCGCTGGGTCGGCCATCTGCCGATCCGTACCCGCGGCACCGTCGGCGGCAGCATGGCGCACGCCGACGCCACCGCCGAGTGGTGCCTGCTGGCGGTGCTGCTGGACGCGGTACTCGTCGCCCACGGGCCGGCCGGCGAGCGCCGGATCGGCGCACGGGACTTCTTCCTCGGCTACTACACCACCGCGCTGGAGGAGGACGAGGTGCTCACCGAGGTCGTCTTCCCCTCCCCCGCGCCGTACGCGGCGCTCACCGAGTTCGCACAGCGGCACGGCGACTTCGCGACCGTCGCCGCCGCCGTCGATGTGGACCTGGCGGCCGACGGCCGCACCGTGTGCGGCGGCCGGGTCGCGCTCGGCGGGGTCGCGGCGCTGCCGGTGCGGGTCCCGGAGGCCGAGGCGGTGCTGGCGCAGGGCGGCAGGGCGGGGCCGGCGCTGTACAAGGCGGTGGCCGCTGCGGCGGCCCTCGCCATCGACCCGCCCGGCGACGCGAGCGGCAGCGCGGAATACCGGCGAGGGCTCACCCGCACCCTGGTGGCCCGGGCCTGCGAGGAGGCGGTCTCACAATGAACGGCGGAAACCACGGCGGAAACGAAAGCGGGCACCCGCGCGCCGGCGACGGCGCGCGCCTCGTGGGGACTTCGGCGCGGCGGCGCGAGGACCCGCGGCTGCTGACCGGCCGCGGCTCCTTCACCGACGACCTGCGGCTCCCCGGAATGCTCTTCGCCCAGTTCGTGCGGGCCACGATCGCCTCCGGCATCGTCACCTCGCTGGACCTGTCGGCGGTGCGCGAGGTGCCGGGGGTGGTCGCCGCGTTCGACGCCGAGGACCTGGCGCTGGGCGACATCACGGCGCGGCTGGGGCGGCCGGCCGAGGAGTTCGTGCCGACGGGCATGCCGGTGCTGGCCGGCGAGAGGGTGCGTTTCGCTGGGGAGCCGCTGGCGGTCGTGATCGCCCGGGATCCGTACGCGGCCGAGGACGGCCTGGAGGCGGCGAAGGTCACCTACGACGCGCGTACCGCCGTCGTCGATGACGCCCAGGCCCTGGCCCCCGGCGCCCCGCTCGTGCACGAGGAGGCGGCGGCCAACACCCTGCTGGATGTGTCGATGTTCGCCTCCGCAGGTATCGACGAGGTGTTCGACGAGGCGGCATGCGTGGTGCACGTCGAGACCCGTACAGGACGGCAGAACGCCCTTCCGCTGGAGACCCGGGGCGCGGTGGCCGCCTGGGACGACCGCGAGCAGCAGTTGGTGGTGCGCACCTCCACCCAGGTCCCGCACCAGGTGCGTACCGTCGCGGCCCGCTGCCTGGGCCTGGACGAGCGGGCGGTGCGGGTGCTGGTGCCCGACATGGGCGGCGGCTTCGGCCTCAAGTGCGTGGTGGGGCGCGAGGAGATCGCCGTGGCCGCGGCGGCGCTGCGGCTCGGCCGGCCGGTGAAGTGGACGGAGGATCGCAAGGATGCCCTGACCGCCTCCTTCCTGGCCCGGGAGCAGCACTACGACGTGCGGGCCGCCTTCGACGCGGAGGGCAGGATCCTGGGCCTGGACGCGGACATCGTCTGCGACATGGGCGCCTACTCGTGCTATCCGTTCACCGCCGGTATCGAGCCCCTGATGGCGTCGGCGGAGATGCCCGGTGTCTACAAGGTCCCCTCCTACCGGGTGCGGGCCCGCGCGGTGACGACCAACAAAGCACCCAGCGCGCCCTACCGGGGGGTGAGCCGGCCGCAGTACGTGATGGTGGTGGAGCGCCTCTTCGAGCGGGCCGCGCGGGAGCTGGGCATGGATCCGGTGGAGATCCGGCGACGCAACCTCATCACCGACTTCCCCTACACGGGCGTCAACAACGTCACCTACGACCCGGGCTCCTACCTGGAGTCGCTGGACCTGTGTGAGCGGACGCTGCGCGAAGAGGGCTGGTACGAGCGGCGAGACGCCGCTTTCGCCGCCGAGGGCCGCCATCTGGGGATCGGCTACTCCTGCTTCAGCGAGCGCACCGGATACGGCTCCACGGCCTTCGCACAGCGGAAGATGGAGGTTGTTCCCGGCTTCGACATCTCCGAGGTCCGGATGGACACCACCGGCGCTTTGACCGTCACCACCGGCACCATGAGCCACGGGCAGAGCCATGAGACGACGATGGCCCAGATCGCCGCCGACGAGCTGGGGCTGGAACTGGCGCGAGTCCGCGTCCACCAGGGCGACACGGAGCGCATCACCTACGGCTGGGGCACCTTCGCCAGCCGCTCGATCGCGGTCGGCGGCAGCGCGGTACGGCTGGCGGCGGCCAAGCTCGGCGAGAAGCTGCGGCTGATCGCGGCGGCGCACTGGGGCCTGGCGCCCGACCAGGTGGAGCTGGCCCGGGGCGGGGTGCGCCGCGCGGACGGCGGCGGGCGGATGAGCCACCGGGAGATCGCCGACATCGCCTACCTCAAAGCGCACCTGCTGCCCAAGGGGGTGGAGCCCGGCCTGGCGGCGACGGCGTCCTTCGACGTCTTCAACGACGGCACCTTCTCCAACGCCACCCACGGCGTCGTCGTCGAAGTGCACGAGGGCACCGGGCAGGTGGAGATCCTGCGCTATGTGTGCGTGGAGGACTGCGGTGTGGCCATCAACCCGCAGGTGGTGGAGGGCCAGTGCCGGGGCGGTATCGCCCAGGGCATTGCCGGAGCGCTGTTCGAGCAGGTCACCTACGACGCGCAGGGCGAGCCCTCGGCCACCAGCTTCATGGACTACAAGGTGCCGACCGCGCTGGAGATCCCCGACATCGGCATCCAGCACCTGGAAACACCCTGCGCCTTCACCGAGACCGGCGCCAAGGGCGCGGGCGAGGGCGGCACGATCGGCGCGCCCGCCGCGGTACTGAACGCCGTCAACGACGCGCTGCGCCCCACCGGGGTGGAGCTGGACAACACCCCCATCACCCCCGAGACCGTCGCGAGCGCACTGGAGCACGCCTGATGCCGGAGATCACCCATCAGCCGCCGGACCAGAACCTGTTGAGCCTCACCGTGAACGGCGAGCGGCACGAGGTCCTGGCCGAGTCGCGGCGCACCCTGGTCGATGTGCTGCGGCACGACCTGGGCCTGACCGGCACCCATGTGGGCTGCGAGCACGGCATCTGCGGCGCCTGCACGGTGCTGGTGGACGGGGCGCCGGCGCGGGCCTGTCTGATGTTCGCCGCGCAGGCCGAGGGCTGCGAGATCCGTACGGTCGAATCGCTCGGCGAGGGCCCGGACGGACGTGAACTCGGGGATCTGCAGCAGGCGTTCACCGCGCACCACGCACTCCAGTGCGGCTTTTGCACCCCGGGCTTCCTGATGCTGGCCGAGGGTGTGCTGGCCGCGCGGCCGGAGGTCACCAAGGAGGAGATCCGCGAGATGGTGGCCGCGAACCTGTGCCGGTGCACGGGCTACCAGACGATCGTCGAGGCGATCGACGACTGTGCCGCCCGGCGCCGGGCGGCGATCCGCGAGGAGGGTTCATGCAGCTCAACAACACCGTCCCGGTGAAGGCACCCCCCGGGGAGGTCTTCACGCTCGTCAACGACGTCGAACGGGTCGTCTCCTGCATGCCGGGCGCCGCGCTGGAGGGCCGCGACGGCGACGCCTGGCAGGGCAGGGTGAAGGTCAAGGTCGGCCCGATCACCGCGGCCTACGCCGGCACGGTCCGCTTCGTGGAGGTGGACGAGGAGCGCCGTACGCTGCGGGTCCAGGCGCGCGGCGCCGATACCCACGGGAGCGGTGACGCGGAGGCGGCGGTCCGGCTGGAGGTCGCGGAGACGGCCGAGGGCTCGGAGCTGCGGCTGGAGACGGATCTGGTGATCCGGGGCAAGATCGCGCAGTTCGGCAAGGGCGCGGTGGCCACGGTCTCGGACAAGATCCTCCAGCAGTTCGCCCGCAACCTGGGCACGCTGCTCGACCAGGACCGCGCGCGGCAAGCCACACCGGGAGCCGCCCCCGGACAGGAGGCGGCGCAGGGCGGTGTCCACGCGCCGGGAACCGGCTCCGGAGCCGTACCCGCGCCGGCGGATGCCGCGCAGGCCCCGCGGACGCGGCCCCTGCCCGCCCTCGCGGCGCAGTCGGCGGGTCAGGACGAGCTGAACGGGCTGTCGATGATCGTCGGTCCGGCGCTGTCGAAGTACGGTCCGGTCGTCGGCGCCTTCGCCTTCGGGCTGTTCGAGGGCTGGCTGCTGGGCCGGGTGCCGGCCCGCGAGAAGCAGGCGGGCAGGTGCGGCAGGTGAGCGCGTACGGCACCGAGACGGACAGCACCTACGAGCGGGCCGGGTTCGGCGCGCCGGTGCGGCGCGGCACACGTCCCGCGCTGATCGTCGTGGACCTCACCCGCGGCTTCACCCAGGACACCTTCCCCACCGGCTCGGACCTCACCGGCGTGGTGGAGGCCACCTCGGCGCTGGTGGCCGCCGCGCGGCCGGCCGGGGTGCCCGTGGTCTGGACGGCGATCTCCTACAGCCCCGCCGAGGCGGCCGGCGGATCGGTGACCTGGCTGGCGAAGGCCACCGGCATGCGGGCACTGGTGGCGGGCAGCGAAGCGGTGGAGCTGGATCCGCGGCTGCCCCGGCGACCGGAGGACCTGCTGGTCCTCAAGAAGGGGGCCTCGGCGTTCTTCGGCACCTCGCTCGCCGCCTCACTGACCGGGCTGGGCGTCGATACGGCGCTGGTGTGCGGGGCGACCACCAGCGGGTGCGTGCGCGCCACGGCGGTGGACGCGGTGCAGTCCGGGTTCCCCGTGCTGGTGCCGCGCGCGTGCGCGGGCGACCGCGCCCAGGGGCCGCACGACGCGGCCCTCTTCGACATCCAGGCCAAGTACGGCGACGTGATCGGCCAGGAGGACGCACTGGAGTATCTGCGCCGACTCCCCTCCCCCAGCTGATATCGGACCACCCCGCAGCGCACCACACTCACCAGGAGCACTCTTGTCCTCTGCGCCCGCACCCGCGCGCTTCCTCACCCCCCAGGCGGCAGCCGACCTCGCCGATGTACCGGCGACCAGCCGCTGGGCGAGCAACGGCACCGTCCGGCTGCACGCCTTGGACTACGGCGGTTCCGGCGTCCCCCTCCTGATGCTCCCCGGCATCACCAGCCCCGCCATCACCATGGACTTCGTGGCGCGCGAGCTGACCGATCTCGTCCGCCCCCTGGTGCTGGACGTACGTGGCCGCGGCTTCTCCGACGACGGTGAGGGCTACGGCCTAGGCGCGTACGCCGAAGACACCGAGGCCGTCGTCACCGGACTCGGCCTGCGGGAGCCGCTGCTGTTCGGGCACTCGATGGGCGCCCGCATCGCCGCCGTCACCGCCGTGCGCGGCAAGGCCGCGCTCTCGGGCGCCGTGCTGGTGGACCCGCCGATGAGCGGGCCCGGCCGGGGACCGTATCCGACGACGCTCGACGCCTTCTTGGGTCAGCTCGCCCAGGCCCGGCGCGGCACGGACGCCGAGGAGGTCGGCCGCTCCTGGCCGCGCTGGCCGGCCCGCGAGCGGGAACTGCGCGCGCGCTGGCTGGCGAGCTGCGGGGAGGCCGCGATCCGGGGCACCCACGAGGGCTTCGAGCGGGAGGACTTCTTCGACTGGTGGCCCTCGGTCCCGGTCCCGACGGCACTGCTGTACGGCGCCGACAGCCCGGTCGTCACCGCCGAGGGCGCGGCGGAGGCGGCCCGAGCCCTGCCCGGGGCCGCGCTCACCGAGGTTCCGGACGCCGGACACATGCTCTTCTGGGACAACCCGGAGACGGCGCTCGGGCTGCTGCGGGAGGCGCTGCGTGGGCTCCTGGGCTGAGCCGTCGGGGACCGGCCGCACACCCCACCCGTGCCCGCGAGACCTCTCAACTGTCGTGCTTAAGTGGGCTCATGGCTGACAAGACCCCTTCCACGGCGCCGGGCACGGGCGGCCCGCCCGTCGCCCCCGCCGTGCTCACGGCCGCGCCCGGATACCAGGTGCGGCGCCTTTACCAGGCGTATCTGGCGGCGTGGGTCCGCACCGTCGATCCGACGCTGACCGGACCGCAGTTCGCGGTGCTCACCACCGTGCACGCCAACCCGGGCAGCGACCAGAGTTCGATGGCCTCCGCCGTCGCGCTGGACACCTCCACCATGGCGGACATGGCCCGGCGGCTGGAGAAGCGCGGGCTGCTGGAGCGCCGCACGTCGCCGGCCGACGGCCGCCGAAAGCTGCTCTACCTCACGGAATCGGGCGAACGCATGCTCCGTGAGACCAACGGCCGGGCGCGGGAACTGGACGAGCGGCTGCTCGAACAGTACGACCCGGCCGGCCGCGACCGGCTCCTACGGGAGCTGACCGCCCTCGCCGACGACTGGGAGCGGCTGGGCGGTGGCAACGTATAGGGCGCACGAGCGCGCCCGCACCACAGAGGGAGAACCCGTGACAGACCACCACATCGGCATGATCGTCCCCAGCTCGAACCTGACGATGGAGACCGAACTGCCGCGCATGCTGCGGGCCCGCGAGGAGACCCTGCCCGGGGACCGTTTCCTCTTCCACAGCAGCCGGATGCGGATGCGGCATGTGACTCCCGAGGAGCTGCGCGGGATGAACGCGCAGACCGAGCGGGCCGCCCTCGAACTCGCCGACGCCCAGCCCGACGTGGTGGCCTCCGCGTGCCTGGTGGCCATCATGGCGCAGGGCCCCGGGCATCATCGCGTCGCCGAGGAGGAGATCAGGGCCGGTCTGGACGCCGGCGGCTGCGCGGCCCCGGTGGTCTCCAGCGCCGGGGCGCTGCTGAGCGCCGTCGAGGCGCTGGGCGCACGCCGGGTCGCGGTGATCACCCCGTACATGAAGGAGCTGACGGGCATGGTGGTCGACTACCTGGAGGAGGCGGGCACCGAGGTGGTGGACTCGCTCAGCCTGGAGGTTCCGGACAATCTCGCGGTGGCCCGGCTGAACCCGGACGACCTGCGCGAGCACTGGCGGCGGCTGGACCTGACGGGCGCGGAGGCGATCGTGTTGTCGGCCTGTGTGCAGATGCCCTCGCTGTCGGCGATCGAGCACGTGGAGGAAGCCTCCGGACTGCCGGTGCTCTCGGCGGCCACCGCCACGGCACACCGCCTCCTGACCGAGCTGGGAGTGCCGGCGGTGGTGCCCGGCGCGGGACGGCTGCTGAGCGGTGACACACCGCTCGGGCCTGCCGCCTGACCCGCCTGCGCGGACCGGGCCGGGGGATCGCGGCCCGGGGTTGCGCGCGGGATTCCGGCCCGGGATTGCGGCGGGGTGGTTCCCCCTGGGGCCACATCGCCTTCAAGGTCGAGCACACGACCCAGGAGGCCATGCGGAAGCGCATCTCCGCGGCCGGTTACTCCGACAAGGACGCCTACGTCATCGACCAGGGTTCTGTGTCCCGCTGTACATCACCGACCCCAACGGCCTGATGCTGGAGTTCACCGTCGACCATCCCGACATCGAGAAGACCGACGCCGAGCGGCGCGCGACGGCGCACGCCGATCTCGCCCGCTGGCTCGGCGGCGACCACACCAGCAACAACCACCGGCGCTGAATCCACCACAGGACCGGACCGGGGCCGCGAGCCGGCGCGGTCACCCGTCGGGGCCGGCCACGGCGGCGTGCGAACAGGCACGGTGACCGACGAGATCATGGACCAGACAGCCGACTGGCTGCCGGGCCGGTGCGGGCGGCCGATTCGCCGCGCGCCCGGTCGCGGTAGCGCAGCGGCGCCTCCCCCAGCTCCCGTTTGAACGCGGTGCTGAAGGCACTGTCAGATGCGTAGCCCAGTTCCGCTGCCAGCGAGCCGATGCGGACATCCCGATCGCGCAGGGCCCGCTGGGCCAGCAGCATCCGCCAGCGGTGGAGATAGGTCAACGGCGGTACGCCCGCCATGGCGCGGAAGCGTTCGGCGAACGTGGCCCGCGACATCGCCGCGGCGCGTGCCAGCTCCTCCAGTCGCCACGGCTTCCCCGGATCGGCGTGCATGAGACTGAGCGCCGAGCGCAACCGCTCGTCCCGCACCACCCGCAGCCACCCGGGTGGTGGCTGTGCCTGGTCGAGGTAGGCGCGCACCACTTCGAGGATCAGAAGCTGGCCGAACTGCCGGACGGCGAACGCCGAGCCGATCCGGCTTTCGGCCGCCTCCTCGACCAGGGCATCGAGGATGCGGCGCAGGTCGGTGGCGGTCGCGGTCGATGCCCGGACATGGCCCACCGGCGGAAGCGCCTGCAACAGCAGCGCCCGGCCGGTCGGGTTGAGATCGACGCGACAGCCGACGACGATGTCCGGGACGTCGCCGTCGCGGCTGTCGTCGCCGCTGACCCCGCCGCCGGTGTCGTCGCGGACGGTGCGGTAGCCCGGGTCGGGGAAGATCTCGCGGGGTGGTCCGTCGCCGGTACCACCCTCAACGCGCAGCCACGTCCTGTTGTTCAGGACCGCGACATCGCCGGACTCCAGTTTGAGTGGAGCTTCGAGGCCCTCGGTGGACAGCCAGACCTGGCCGCGCGCCACCGCGACAAGCTTGAGCGGGTCATCGACGAGACCGTGCGACACCCAGCGCCCCCGCACCTCGAACCCGCCGGTCATCTGCCCCTGGAGCTCCACGAGGTCGAATACTTCGGACAGTTGATCAGCCATCGTGTCCATACTCTCGCGAAAGAAAACCGGACCTTCAATTATTCATAGTCCGGGCAAGCGCCGCCACAGTGATGGCATGAATCCAAAACAGCATCCTCTCGGTTCCGGCTTCACCGCGGCCTCGACGGCCGCGGACGTTCTTGAAGGCATCGACCTGTCCGGCATCAACGTCGTCATCACCGGCGGTCACGTCGGACTCGGCCTGCAGACCACCCGCACGCTCAGCGCCGCCGGCGCGTCCGTCACCGTGGGCTCGCGCCACCGCGACCGGGCCGCCCGCGCGCTGACCGGAACCGCACGCGTGGAAGTCGGCCAACTCGACCTCCTCGACCCCGCGTCGATCGACGCCTTCACCGCCCGCTACCTCGACTCCGGTCGCCCCCTGCACATCCTGATCAACAACGCCGGCATCATGGGCGGCCCTCTGGTACGGGATACGCGCGGCTACGAGTCGCAGTTCGCGACCAACCACCTCGGCCACTTCCAGCCGACCCTGGAGCTGCTGCCCGCACTGCGCGCCGCACAAGGCGCCCGCGTCGTCAACGTCAGCTCCGGCGGCCACCGCTTGAGCGGCATCCGCTGGGAGGACCCCCACTTCACCACCGGCTACGACCCCATGCTCGCCTACGGGCAGTCCAAAACCGCCAACATCCTGTTCGCAGTCGAGCTGGACCGGCGAGGGGCCGGTGAAGACATCCGCGGCAGCGTCCACTCGGCCATGGGGCTCACCGACGCATCGGGGCGGCCGATCATCGATCCCGACCGCGACAAGAAGACGCCGCAGCAGGGCGCCGGCACCATCGTGTTCACGGCGACCAGCCCCCTGCTCGCTGGTATCGGCGGCGTCTACCTGCGAAACAACGACATCTCACCGCTGGACGACAGCGCCGGGCCCGCCGTCTTCGACGCAGCCGCGATCGCCTCGGCCAACGTTGTGCCGCACGCCATCGACCCGGACGCGGCACGGCGGCTGTGGGAGCTGAGCGAGCGACTCCTCAAAGGGTGACGACCGCAGCCCCGCATCGGCCACCGTCCCGCTGAACGGGGTCAGCCGTCTGTTGCCGGTCCCTCTGTGTGCGGCAGGGCCGTGACCCCTCTGCGGAAGTCCGCACGCACGTCGTCCTGGTCGGCCGACGCGAGGACAGGCGTGCCGCGAAGTCCCCGGTGAACCGGGAGTGCAGGTGCCGGCGCAGCAGTTCGCGGGCTTCCGGGTGGCCTGGCGACGAGGTCGCCGTACCGCTGGTCGATGACGACACCCGCTACCCGTGGTTCCACGTGTACGCAGGAGCCGTGGACTCCGCGTGTCCCCCGGCCGGGTCCGCAAGTCCGTCGCCCGCACCCGGGCCGCCTCCGGCCCTGGTACACCCGCCCTTCTGCGCATCTGGGACGGAGTGGGACACGGCATGGCATCCGGCGACTGCGAAGCCGTGCTCCACAACACCTACTGGCTGAGCTTCCTCATGCGGCGCCTCGGCCTCACTCCTGCCGCCGACCCGTGTTGACAGGCCGTCGCCGACAGGCATGCCGCACTAAGCATCCGCGATCCAGCTGCCATGGAATCCCAGCGGTACCCGGCCCGGCAGGTGGATCCGGGCCAGCGGGGGGCCGCCGAAGTCCTGGGCCGAGAGGATCACCAGGTCGGTTGCGCCGCGGTCGGGATCGTTCACGTACGACAGGGCGTAACCGTCGTCCTCGGCCCGCGCCCCGCGCCGGGGCACGAACACCGGCTCGCTGACCGCCGCGCCCGTGGGGAAGCGGTGAAGCTGCCTGCTGCCCCGCAGCATGTCGTGCTTCACCAGGTAGTTGGTGAACCTCTCATCCGGCGGCACCCCGTCGGCGGTCTCGTACGCGCGCCACATCTCGGCTGCACTCGCAGTGTAGGCATAGCGGTGCCGGCGTGAGACCAGGGATTCGTTGATGCGGGGGAACTCCTGCGGACGGTCATCCAGCCGGGTGCTGTGAACCCGGTCCGCGCGCAGGTCGATCGTCCAGCGGTCGAGCGTGGGGGAGCCGGTCGCGCAGGGGCCGCCCATGCCTCGGCCGGCGGCGTAGAACGGCGCGGGGAACCCGATGTACTCCAGCACTACCGTGTCACCCTCGTCATAGGCGTTGAGGGTGTGCGAGTAGTACACCGGGTCGATCTCGAACCAGCGCGTGGTGCCGCCGGTACGCGGCAGCAGCCCGATGCGCATGGGGTGCCTGTCGTTCCACACGTACGGCACGAGCGCGCCCGCCTCCGCGGCGGGAGCGTCGAAAGTGATGGGCACATCCACGATCACCACGTACTTCTCGGTGAGCGCGAAGTCGTGCATCATCGGCGCGTCCGCGACGGGAACCCGTGTCGTCCGCGCCACCCGGCCCCTCTGGTCGATCATGACGTGCCGCACATGGTCCCAGGTCGGGTAGTAGGCGATCGCGTGCAGTTCGTCGGCCGCCGCGTCGTACTTGGTGTGCGCGGTGAACGCGCCCTTGAGGGTGGAGCGGAAGTCGTACGGGCGCACGGTGTTGAGCTCGCCGTCCAGCTCGTACGGCAGCGGCCCGCCTTCTTGCATGGCCAGGATGCGGCCCTTGTACGGGATCACATGTGTGTTGCACGCGAAGTCGTCCGGCGGTACCCGGCCGGGATAGGTCTCCCCCAGCTTCTCCGTCACCTGCGAGGACCGCACCCAACGGTTGCGGTACCACTCAGCACGCCCGCCGCGGAGACACACCCCGTGCACCATTCCGTCGCCGAGCATCCAGTGGTGAGCGCGGACGTCCTCAAGGCCCAGTGCGTTCGGACCGTTGCGCAGGTAACGGCCGTCCAGATCGCGCGGAATGCGGCCGGTCACCTTGAGGTCGAAGGCGGTCAACTCCTCGGTGGCCGGCGCGAAAGCGCCTTCCACGAACGGGGTGTCTCCGCTCGCTCCGCTCTTCCCGGCTGCCGGACTCGCCTGCGCCGCAGCGGTGAAGAAGCCGGCCCCAAGGCCGCTCCCGACCACACTGCCCGCAGCCGCGACCGCGGTGCCCTTGAGAAGTCTCCGCCGCGTGTGACTTGCCATCATGCTTCCCCGTTCCCCTTATCGAGGCCCGGCTCTCTCGGCCGGACTCGTGGTGACGGGAGCAACTCTCCTCCCCGGACGCCCGTGTAGCAGTCGCGCCAGACCCCGGATCGGAGGTGGTGCTGACACCACCACTTCGCAGGGCGACTCTTCACCGGAAGGCGGGCACAGCGGCCCGCGGTTTCTCACCCAGGACGCTCGGCCCCGGGCGCGACGGGCCAAGCCTGCTGACCCCCTGCTCCCCCGCCGCCGGCGATCCCCGTCACCACGAGAACGGCCCCGCCCCGCCCAGATGCTCCGCGATGCGGGTGACAGTGTCTGTGTTCTTCTCGAATATGTGCGCCTGCGTGCCCGCCTCCTGGGCGGCCTCGGCGGTGACCGCGACGTCATCGACCAACAGACAGTCCTCCGGACGCGCTCCCAGTCGGGCACAGGTCACCTCGAAGGCGCACAGGCCGGGCTTGCGGACGCCACTCCGTATGCATAAAAGGCATAGGATATTGCCCATGGCGCAAGAAGACGGAGAGCTCGACAGTCTCGTACGCAAACGCATCCGTGCCCTGCGGGTCGCCCAGGGCTGGTCCCTGGAGGAGTTGGCCACCCGCGCCAACCTCAGCCAGTCCTCACTGAGCCGTATCGAGAACGGCCAGCGGCGTCTCGCGCTGGATCAGCTGGTCACCCTGGCCCGTGCTCTGGACACCTCGCTGGACCAGCTCGTGGAAACCGCCGCCGACGACATCATCACCAGCCCGATGATCGACAGCGTCCGCGGCCTGATGCGCTGGCCCATGAAGAACGAGCCCGGTACGACCGTGATGCGCCAGCGCATGACCGAACCACCACCCGAGAATCCGGCGCGCATGCGCGCCCATCCCGGGCGCGAATGGCTGGTCGTCCTCTCCGGCACCGCGACGCTCATGCTCGGCAACCGCCGCTTCCGCATCGAGACCAATCAGGCCGCCGAGTTCCCCACCATGCTCCCGCACGCGATCGGCGCCGCGGGCGGCCCCTGCGAAGTTCTGGGCATCTTCGACCGCGACGCCCGCCGCGGTCACCAGCGCGAAAACGGCGACCACGACGCTCAAGACACCCGTGAATGACGGCGCCCGTGAATGACGGTGTGGAGCGCGTACTTGCGCGTGGGTGGCGCTCCGGCCCTCCGGTCGGCCTGGGAACGGGCCCCGCCTGCCTGGCCGTTCTCCGGATCGAGGCACTCCGGCGTCGGCGAGCCTCTTGAGAGCCACCGAGTTTCCGGCGGCCTCGAAGGCGTCCCGAAAGGCGGCGGTGCCGTCGGCACGGGTGGGACCGCGACGACGGCTTTGACGCGGACACCGGCGGGGGCGTACTCGGCGGCCCAGACGCGGGGAAGGGATTCGAGGGCGGCCTTGACGGCACCGTGGATGCCGGTACCGAGGCCGGGGCGACAGCGACCTGATCATGGGCCCCGGGAATGCCGCCGAGTTCGATACCCGCACACCCCACTGGTTCGGCAACGCCGAGGTGCGGCCGGTCCAAGCCCTCGGCCTCCTCGGCCCATCGGGGCGAGCCCGCCCACCCGTGCGCCCGCCCCGGGCGGACAGCTCGCGACGACGGCCCCGGTCGCAGATCCGCGGTCTCGTCAGCGTGCTGCCGCCGGGGGCCCGGCCTCCCAGTCGACCTGAACCCGCCCCTGGGCCAGGAGCACGGCACCCCCGGCTCCGACCCGCCCGTGGCGTGCGCGAACCTCGTGCCGGCACTCGACTCAGGGGCGACGCACGGGCGTTGGGGCGAAGGCGTCTTTCAGTGAGGTGCCCCTTCATGTCTTGACACCAGGCGGCTCTCCGACGATTTTGGGAGCGCTCCCATAGCACACTTCGTGATTCCGCTGCGTCCCGTACGCGCTTCCGGTACGGGGCGGGGCGTGTTCCGCCGCACCACAGCACTGGACGCATTTCCACCCATCGCACCGCGGCATCGTCATGTGAGGAGCAAGCATGTTCATGCACGTCTTGTCGTTACGCAGAAGAGACCGGCACGGGGCCCGGACCGTACGTCCGCCCACCGGTCCGCGGCGTCGGCGTGGACGCCGCGCCTCCGCGCTCGGTCTCGCCGTCGCTCTCCTGAGCTCCGGCCTGGCTCTCGGAGCCCTCGCCGCACCGGCCCAGGCCGCCGCGCGCGTCGAGAACCCGTATGCGGGCGCCACTCCGTATGTGAACCCCGACTGGTCGGCCAAGGCTTCGGCGGAGCCGGGCGGGGACGCCGTCGCCGACCAGCCCACGTTCGTGTGGTTGGACCGCATCGCCGCCATCGAGGGCACGTCCGAGGCGCGCGGCCTGCGCGGTCACCTCGACACCGCGCTCGCGCAGGGCGCGGACCTCGTCCAGCTGGTCATCTACGACCTGCCCGGACGCGACTGTTCGGCTCTCGCTTCCAACGGCGAGCTCGGACCCACCGAGATCGGCCGCTACCAGAGCGAGTACATCGACCCCATCGCCGACATCCTCGGCGACTCGAAGTACGCGAGCCTGCGCATCGTCACCGTCATCGAGCCGGACTCGCTGCCCAACCTCGTCACGAACGCCGGTGGCACCGAGGGGTCCACGGAGGCGTGCGCGACGATGAAGGCGAACGGGAACTACGAGAAGGGCGTCGGCTACGCCCTCGCCTCGCTCGGCGACATCCCCAATGTCTACAACTACGTCGATGCCGCCCATCACGGCTGGCTCGGCTGGGACAGCAACCTTGTCCCCGCCGCCCAGGAGTTCAAGAAGGCCGCCACCGCCAACGGTGCGACCGTGGACGATGTCCACGGCTTCATCGTGAACACCGCCAACTACTCGGCGCTCGAAGAACCCCACTTCAAGGTGACGGACACCGTGAACGGCACGACCGTGCGCCAGTCCAAGTGGGTGGACTGGAACCAGTACGTGGACGAGAAGACCTACGCGCAGGGCTTGCGTTCGGTGCTGGTCGCGCAGGGCTTCGACTCCGGTATCGGCATGCTCGTCGACACCTCCCGCAACGGCTGGGGCGGTGCCCAGCGGCCCTCCGGTCCCGGACCCACGACGTCCGTTGACGCGTATGTCGAGGGCGGGCGCGTAGACCGTCGTATCCACGCGGGCAACTGGTGCAACCAGTCCGGCGCCGGGCTCGGCGAGCGGCCGAGCGCCGCTCCGGCATCCGGCATCGACGCGTACGTGTGGGCCAAGCCGCCGGGTGAATCCGACGGTTCGAGCAAGGCCATCGACAACGACGAGGGCAAGGGTTTCGACCGGATGTGCGATCCGACGTACACCGGCAACGGCCGCAACGGACACAACATGAGCGGCGCTCTCGCGGATGCCCCGCTGGCGGGTCACTGGTTCTCGGCCCAGTTCCGCCAGCTCCTGGCCAACTCCTACCCGCCGGCCGGTGACGGCGGGGAGAACCCCGGCGAGCCCGGCGACACCCGCGCGCCGAGCGTTCCCACAGGTCTGACGGTCTCGGGCACCACCGCGGACAGCGTGTCCCTGACGTGGTCGGCCTCCACCGACGACACCGGCGTGGCCGGGTACGACGTGTACCGGAACGGTGTGAAGGCTGGCGGCACCAGCACCACGTCCTACACCGACACCGGCCTGGCGGCCTCCACTTCCTACCGCTACACGGTGCGGGCGCGGGATGCCGCGGGCAACGTCTCCGCGGCGTCCTCCGCCGCGCCGGCCACGACACAGGCGTCGGGCCCCGGCGGCCCGTCGGGCCTGAAGGCGCAGTACAAGAACAACGACTCCGCCCCCAAGGACTCGCAGATCAAGCCGGGCCTGCGGCTGGTGAACGGTGGCACGTCCGCGGCCGATCTGAGCAAGGTCACCGTGCGGTACTGGTTCACCAAGGAGGCCGGCGCCACTGCGTTCTCCACCTCGTGCGACTACGCGCAGCTGGGCTGCTCGACGGTGAAGTCCTCGGTGACGGCGCTGTCGTCCGCCAGAACGGGCGCCGACCACTACGCGCAGGTCTCCTTCTCCTCCGGCAGCCTGGCCGCCGGTGCGGACAGCGGCGACATCCAACTGCGGCTGAACAAGACGGACTGGTCGAACTTCGACGAGAGCGACGACTGGAGCCACGGCACGGGTACGTCGTACGCCGACATGCCGCGGATCACCGTCTATGTGAACGGTTCCCTGGTCTTCGGCACCGAGCCGTAGACCGCCCGCACGCCCCGCGTCCTCGTTCGTCCTCGCCGGCGGGCGGGGACGCGGCACCTGCGTCCCCGCTGCCGCGCTTTCATACGGCCCCGCGCTCTCGCATGCGGCCTCGGGCCCTCATGCGGCCGGGTGCGCCAGCGCGGTTGGCCGGCGCGGTTGTGCCGGACTCCGTTCCCCCGCGCCGGCCGCGACCCCCTGCTTGAGAACCCGTCGGCGCCGTAGGGCTGCTTTCGGCAGAACCGGCGGGGATCACACGGCGCTCCAGCCGGAGTCGGCCGCCCAACTCTCGGCGGCGGCCATCAAGATGTCGGTCGCGGGAGCCTTGATCTGTCCGTAGGCCATCAAGTCCGGCACGCTCGTCGCCAGTCGCCGCTTGAACGTCCCCCACGCCCGGCGAGAGAGCTCGTCGGCACGCAGGAAGTCACGGAACAGCAAGGCGTAGCGGGCGTTTTGGCCGTCGCTCTCGCGGAGGTGGACATTGCAGGGGCGGGCGCCGGCCGGTGGGGCGAAGACAAGTTTCCGGCAGTGGACTCCGGCCGAGACTTCCGAGCGGTTCCATGGCTCGGGCCGGCATCGGAAGCCGAGCGCGGCAAGCAGCGTTACATCTTTGACCTCATCGAGGCTCTCCACCCGGATCTGCACATCGATGCAGTCCTTGGCCGGCAGACCCGCCACCGAGGTCGATCCCACGTGATCGATGGCAGCCGACCGGCCGTCCAGGGCCTCGCTCAGTTGTCCGGCCAACCGTGCGAACTCCGTTGGCCACTGCGGCTGGTAGTCGATCACTTCGGCCTGCTGACGCTCATCGGGAAACGGCATGCCGGCCCACGCTACCCCCAGCCCGCGGGGCCGGAGCCGGCCGCGTCAACGTGAACGCGCGCGGCATCTCGGCAGCCGGCCGGCAGGCGTGCCCGTGGCGCGCAGCGGTGGTCTTGCCGACTTGGCCCGTGGCTCGTCGTCGCGCCGCTGGGCCGGCCCCTGCGTGAAGATCCCTTGCATGAAAACATCCCTGGTGGTGCAGGGTGTGCCAAGGGAGTGGAGGACTTCGCGTGCGGTTACGGGAACGGCTGCGGTACTGGTTCGACGGCACGATGGACCGTGGGACGCCCGCTCTGATCGGCTGGCTGGCGCTCGCCTCGGCCGCACTGATCGTGGCGGTCGCCTCGCTGGTGGTGCTGTTCACCGACGAGGACACCGAAGCGCATGGCGGGTGGCTCGGCGTGGCGTGGATGAGCCTGCTGCGCACCCTCGATCCAGGCACCATGGGCGGCGACACCGGGCGCCCTGTCTTCCTGGCCCTCATGCTGACGGTGACGATCGGTGGCATCTTCATCGTCAGCGCGCTCATCGGTGTGCTGACCGCCGGACTCAACGCCCGGATCGAACGGCTGCGCAAGGGCAAGTCGAAGCTCTTCGAGCGGGGCCACACGATCGTCCTGGGGTGGTCGGAACAGATCTTCACGGTGATCGAGGAACTGGTCGAGGCCAACCAGAGCGAGCGTCGCTCCTGTGTGGTGGTGCTCGCCGACCACGACAAGATCGACATGGAGGACCAGATCCGGGCGCGGGTCCCCGCGACCGGGCGGACGCGGGTGATCTGCCGGTCGGGGAACCCGCTCAAGCGCGCCGACCTGGAGTTGGTCAGTCCTGACACCAGCAAGGCCATCATGGTGCTGCCGCCGGCGAATCCCGATGAGGCGGACACGATGGTCATCAAGACGCTGCTGGTCTTGAACAACCGTTCCTGGCGGGGCACTCGGCCGCATGTGGTAGCCGCTGTGCAGGATTCGGACAATCTCGCGGCGGCCCGTCTGGCCGCGGGCGAGCACGGCCTGGTGATCGACGCCGATGACATCGCTGTCCGCTTCATCGTGCAGTCCCACCGGCAGGCGGGGCTGTCCACGGTCTGCAACGAAGTGCTCAGCTTCTACGGCAACGAGTTCTACATCTGCGCCGAGCCCTCGCTCACCGGAGTGACCTATGGCGAGGCCCTGCACCGGTACGAACTCGGCGTGCCCGCGGGGCTGCGCCGCGCGAGCGGGGAGGTCCTGGTGAACCCGCCGTCCGACACGGTCATCGGTGACGGGGACGGCGTCATCGTGCTCGCCGAGGACGACCTGTTCATCAGGCTCGCCGACCGGCGCCCGGCACAGATCGTCGAGGAGGCGCTGGCCTGCGCCCACGACCGGGCGCGGGCCCCGGAGCGGACTTTGCTGATCGGGTGGAACGGCCGCGTCCCGAAAATCATCGACCTGCTCGACAGCTTCACCGAGCCCGGCTCGGAGCTGGACATCGCGGCATCGCACTGTCCCGAGGCGGCCACACAAGAGCGGCGCCGCAATCTCACCGTGGCGCACAAGCACTGCCGCCCGACCAGCAGACGCTCCCTGGAGGCCCTGGATCCCGGCGGCTACCAGCACGTCCTGGTTCTCTCCGACGAGCGCGCCGATCCCGAGCAGGCCGACAACCACACGTTGGTGACGCTGCTTCACCTGCGCGACATAGAAGACCGGCTCGGCGACCCGTACTCGATCGTCACGGAGATGAACGAGGACAGCAACCGCGAGGTCGCCCAGGTCACCAAGGCGGACGACTTCATCGTCAGCTCCAAGCTGATCAGCTTGTTGCTGACGCAGCTCACGGAGAACCGGCATCTCCACGACGTGCTGATCGACTTGTTCGACCCCGCCGGCTCCGAGATCTACCTGAAACCGGCGACGCGCTACCTGAACCCCGGCGCCGACGCCAACTTCACCACCCTCATAGAGGCGGCCCGACGGCACGGTGAGACGGCCCTGGGGTACCGGCTGAACGCGCAGCGCGACGACTCCCCGTCCTACGGCGTACACCTCAATCCGCCCAAGTCCGCTCCGCTCAGCCTGCACGAGGACGATCACGTCATCGTGCTCGCCGAGGAAGCATGAGGAGGGGGCGGCGGCAAGGAATCCCGGCCGGGGCGAGCGGCGGTCCGCGTGGTGAAGTGCCGGCCACCGCTCCGCGCCGCAGGGCCGGCTCCGGAGAGTCCGCAGGGCTGACTCGGGAGAGTTGATGTCGGGGGCCGAGGCCGGGAGTTGACTTCGCCGACTGCCGGTCGTCGCGGCCGGCGGCGTTGGGTCGTGTGGGTGAAACGCGGACCTCGTACGGGTGACTGCCAGGCCGCTCGGTCCCCGCCACCTCCACCATGGCAGCAGAAGGTGCCATCGGGACGGCGGGAGGCGAGCATCGGTGCCCTCTCGAAAGCTGCCCGTCGCCCCTCACCGCCCCGCGATGCGTGGCCGCCCCGCCCTCCACGCGCACCGGTCGGCCGCGGGTCTCACGGCCGTATTCGTGCTGCTGCTCACGGTGCTCTTCCTCGGTGGCCCCTACCCGGCTGCCGAGGAACTCGGATGCCCGGAAGGCGGGGCCGGCGTCACGGCCACTGCCGCGGCCCCCTGCCATGAGAGGGCCGTTGTCACCGCGCCGCGCGGCCACCACCACCCTGGCCACGGCCCCTCTCATGTGTGTCCTGCGGCCTCGGCCGGCCACAGGCTGTGCCACGCCCCGCTGCCCGCGGTCGATTTCCCGCCGGTCAGCGAACTGCCGCCACGCCCGGCCGCTGCCGCGGGATGGCCGCCCGCGAAGGTGGGCCAGCGCCCGCCGGCGACCCGGCGACAGATCCTGCGCTGCTGATCGGCGCCCGCCGCCCGGGTTCCCCGGCCAACCGGGGCTCCGGACTGCGATCGCTCCGCCTCAGCACATCTGCCGCAGGAGAACCATGCCCATCGACCCTTTCCGGGCGATTGCCGCCTTGGCACGCGCCGAAGTGAACCGCGCCGCAAATCCCGCCCCGCCCCGCCCCCGCCGGCACGCCGAAGCCGCCGGATGCCGGAAACCGGCGGAACCCGCCCAACCCGAGGCACCCGCGCCGCCCGAGGAGCCCGCCCAGCCCCCGCCCCGAACATCCGCAAGGCGCCGCACGGTCTGGCACCGGATCACCGCCCGGATCCGCCGCGACGTCTCAGGCTGACACCGCCACACCGGTCTGCCACGCGCCTCAACCGGGGGCGGTGCGGGACAGGGACGGGGGCGATCCCCCGCTGGGCGGGCCGGGGCTGTCGATGGCCGGGCCGGTATCGCACCGGCCCGGCCGCCCGCTGTCAGGTGCTCGGGGCGCCCTTGGTCTTCCCGCCCGTCATGGTGCGTTCGCGGCGGCCTTCGCGGGGAGTTGGGCCGCCACCAGGAAACCGCCGCCCGGCCGGGGCCCCGTCTCGATGCCGCCGCCCGCGAGCCGGGCACGTTCCCGCAGCCCGATCAGTCCGTGGCCGCCGCTGGGCAGCAGCGGTGTGCCGTCCGAGGCCGTGCTCTCCCCGGAACGGTCATCGGGCGGAGCGTCGTTGCGCACGCTGACCCGCACGGTGTCGTCGCGGTAGTCGATCCTGACCTCCGTCTCGGCGCCCGGTGCGTGTTTGTGCACGTTGGTCAGGGCCTCTTGGACGATCCGGTACGCGGCGCGCTCGGTCGTCTCCGGCAACGGCCGCGGCTGCCCGGTGGTACGCAGCTCCACCGGCAGTCCGGCGCCGCGTGAAGAGGTGATCAGCGCCGGTACCCGGGCCAGTGCCGGGCGACTGCCGGTTCCGGTCTCCGCCCCGGTCCGGGCTCCGGTGCCCGGCCCGGAGACAGGCGCACCGAGTGCTTCCGGTGCCGCGGCGTCCGGCTCCTGCGGGAAGGGCGCCGGGGCCGGACCCGGCGCGCTCCCCGCAGCGGCTTGCGGGGGTGCGGGCGCGGTACTCGCGGCGGGCGGGCGGTGCTCGTCCTCGGGCTGCGGCCGGCGCAGCACGCCGATCATCTCCCGCAGTTCGGTCAGGGCCTGCCGTCCGGCGGTGGCGATGGTGTCCGACGCCTCCTTGGCGGCGGACGGGTCCTCGGCGACATAATGCAGCGCGTTCGCGTGGACGACCATCAAACTCACCTGGTGGGAGACCACATCGTGCATCTCGCCGGCGATCCGCCGCCGTTCTTCCGCCACGGCCGCGTCGGCGATCAGGGTCTGTTCGCGCTCGGCCCGCTCGGCCCGGTCCACCCAGGCTCGCAGCGCGGCCCGGCGCTCCCCCGTGTACAGGCCGAACAGCAACGGGACCAGCACCGTGAGCAGGTAGGCGAAGCTCTGCTGGCTCACCAGCTGCCGCGGTTCGTGCCAGAGGGAGGTGTGCGCCGAGACGAGGACCAGGAGACTGACCAGCGCCGCGGCTGAGGCCACGCCGCGCTGCCGCGGGCCCCGGTAGGCGCCTTCCGCGTACAGGGCGAAGAAGAGTGTGAAGACGGAAAGCTGCACGGAGTGTGCGGCGAGACATACCGCGAGCACCATTTCGGGCGCGCGCCTTCGGGCCAGCAACGTCAAGGCGACGAGGATCCCGACCGTGAGGTTGAGCCACGGTGTCAGCGGTCCCAGGCGGGGATTGTCGAGGGTTTCGACCACCGACAGCCACACGGCGATCGCTGTGGTCAGACAGTCGCCCACCACGGGGCGGCGCAGGAGGCGACGCAGCTTCGGCCAGCGCGCCGTCCTGGTCTCTCCGGCAAGGCTCCCCAAGGTCACCGGCCGAGCGTATACGGCAGCGCGCGTGCCCCGGACGGTGGGCGGGCCAGGTCCTGGCTCCGGGCGATACCCCCGGTTCGCTCGTGTGGAGAGGAGCAGTCGGTACACGGTTCCCGGGCGCCCGGTTCCTTCGAGGGTCCTGCGCGGGATCCGCGGACTGGGGACGCGTTCGTGGCCGCCTCCGATCCCGATCCCGATCCCCCGATCCCGCCCCGTGATCCCGCTCCCGTGATTCCGGTCGCTGGTCCGGGCTTCGCCGGTCGAGACCACCCCCTTCCGTGCCGTAGAGTGGGTCTCACAGCGCGGGGTGGAGCAGCTCGGTAGCTCGCTGGGCTCATAACCCAGAGGTCGCAGGTTCAAATCCTGTCCCCGCTACCAAATTTCCGGCCCCCACGACAACGTGTCGTGGGGGCCGGAAGCATGTGGGCGCAACCTGAGCCAGGACCGCACAAGGGTCCGGCCGGCCTCCTGTGGAGGCTGCCGCTCCGCACTCTCGGCGCTCCCCCAACTGACCCGGAGCGGGCCGGACTTCCGCATGAGAGGGAGGTCTCGTCCGCAGCGGCGGGCCGTTCGTTGTCCGGGGGCCAGGGGACGCGTCTGGGCCGCCTCCCGCCGTCGGCCGGGCTGATCGGCACTGCTACGTTCATGCCGGTCTGCCCGGTGATAGGTCGATGCCGGTCGGCCGCCGACCGCCCTCGACTCCGACTGAGGCCGTGCACCGGCCTCAATCCAAGGAAGGAAGATCCGCCATGCCCACCAAGGCACTGCAGATTCCCACCGCGGACGGGCAGGCGGACGCGTTCGCCGCCTTCCCCGACGGCGGCGAGCGGCACCCCGGAGTGCTGCTGTACCCGGACGCCTTCGGTGTGCGGCCCGTGCTGGAGGAGATGGCCGGCGAGCTGGCCGGGCACGGCTACTACGTACTCGTCCCCAACCTCTACTACCGGCACGGTCCGGCGCCGGTGATCGACCTTCCCGAGCACATCGGAGAAGAGGTCCGGGCCACGGTCTTCGCCGAGCTGATGCCGTTGATCGAGGCGCACACGACAGAGCGTGTCCTGCGCGACGCCGACGCCTATCTCGGGTTCCTCACTTCTCAGCCGGAGGTCAGCGCCGGGCCGGTTGCCACGATCGGCTACTGCATGGGGGCCGCCTTGGCGATGCGCACGGCCGCGGCCCACCCCGGTCAGGTGGCCGCCGTCGCCGGCTTCCACCCCGGCTTCCTGGTCACCGACGCGGCCGACAGCCCGCACCGGCTCGTCTCCAGCCTCACCGCCCGAGTCCATCTCGGTCTCGCCGAAGGCGATCTGACCCCCGAGGCCATCGGCGAACTCAACCAGGCCCTGGATGCCGCGGGTGTCGCGTACACCACCGAGGTCTACCCGGAGACCATCCACGGCTTCACCATGTCCGACACCGACGCCTTCAGTCCCTCGGGGCTGCAGCGCCACTGGGACCGGCTGCTTCCTCTTCTGGACCGTGCCCTGGCCGACGGCTGACAGGCTGACGCTCGGGGCGGCCGGAATCCCGGCCGCCGTATACGCGGCTCGTCCGGGATGCCCCGGCTCGCCCAGGGGGCGCTCGGCGGCCCGCGTGGCGTCAAGGGCAGGGGCGGGCCCGGGGTCAGGACAGGGGCGAGCCCGGGATGGGCCATGCGATCGCGGAGGTCGCTCTTTCGATGAGTTCCGGGGCGCCGGGCGGCGGCCAGGTCCCTTCGGCGTAGAGTTCCCGGCGGATGCGGACGCGTTCGTCGAGGCCGTGGAACGGCCATACGTGCACGATGCGTTCGGGGCCGTCGAGTGCGTACATCACCACCGTGACCGGATCGACGGGGTCGCGGGCGGGGAGTGCCCGGCGCCAGCCCTCGATCGTTCCGGGCAGGCCGCCGGGGACCAGGGTGTAGTCACGGATCTCGTAGACCGGCCCGAGCGCGCCCACCTCCACCTTCGGCATCATCGGAAGCCCGGCGAAGCTCGCGACGTCGATGCCGGTGACCTCGCCGGTCGCGGAGAGGGGGTGCCCGCCGAGCCGCATGGCGTGCCGGGCGGCGAGGAGAGCTTCCTCGTCGGGGAACGACCGCAGGACCCAGATGCGTCCGAGTTCGCCGTTCTCCGAGGTCCACCCGCCGAGCCAGCGTCCGCCGTCTCGCGCGTCACCGGCCCATGAACCCACGGCTTCGGCGACGCGTGCGCCGTTGACCAGAGCGCTGGAGACCGTTGTCCATTCGTACCCGACGGCCCGCTGGTGCGCGGGAACGTCTTCAGAGGTGATGGGCGCTTGCCTTGCCATCCCTCCTCCTTCCGACAGGTGGCCCAGTCACGGCACGAGCGCGCCGCGGCCACCGAACATACGGCAGCCGGCGATCATCGCGCGGGGTGCCCCCTCGCCCGCCGGGAGCGTGCCGTCCGGAGTGTGTCGGGGCCCGGTCACAGGGCGTGGAGGAAGTCCAGCAGTGCCGCGTTGACTTCGGCCGGACGGTCCTGCTGTGTCCAGTGTCCGCAGCCGGGGAGCAGCACGGTCGCGCGCAGGCGGGGGACGTAGGGGGAGCGGCCGGACAGGAGTTCCGCGCCGCCGGGCAGGCTGGGGGCGAGGTCACGGTCTCCTGTCATGTACAGCGCGGGCGTGGGTATCACCTGCTGGGGCCAGGCGCGGGTGAGGGTCCAGTTGCGGTCCATGTTGCGGAACCAGTTGAGCGCGCCGGTGAAGCCCTGGGGGCCGAAGCTCTCCGCGTAGGTGTGGACGTCGGCTTCGGTGAACCAGTCAGGCAGCTGTGCGGGTTCGGGCCAGGTGTCCAGCAGTCCGCCGTCCTCGGGGAGGAGGTGGCGCCAGGGATTGGCGTCGCCCGAGGCGCCCCACAGGGCTCGCCGGATGGTGGCGTACGGGTCGCGGGCCAGTTCTTCGTCGGCTGTTCCGGGCTGCTGGAAGTAGACGGTGTAGTGGTTGTCCCCGGCGGCGGCGCGCAGAGCGGCGACCGGCGGGGTGACGGGGCGCGGCCCGTGCGGGGTACCCACTGCGACCACAGCGCGGAGTCTGTCGGGCCTGAGCAGCGCGGTGTTCCAGCGCCACGGCGCCGCCCCAGTCATGGCCCACGAGCACGGCGGTGCGCTCTTCGAGTGCGTCCAGGAGACTCACGGCGTCCCCGACGGTGTGCAGCAGGGTGTATTCCTCGACGCCGTGGGGGCGATCGGTGCTGCCGTAGCCGCGCTGGTCGGGGGCTACGGCATGGAATCCCGCGGCGGCCAGTGCGGTCAGCTGATGACGCCAGGAGTACCACGACTCGGGGAAGCCGTGGAGCAGCACGACCAGTGGGCCCGATCCTGCCTCGGCCAGGTGCATACGCAGGCCGCCGACGCGGAGGTGCCGGTGGGTAACGCCGGTAAGTGATGGGCCAGTTGGGCCGTTCGCGGGGCAGCCCGGGGTGTTGTCCACGGGAGTGCCGGTGGTCTGGTGCGGAGGATTGCCGCTGGAGTGGTTCACGGGAAGCACGGTAGGGATGCGGGACCGGCCGGAGCCATGGCCGTGCTTGTCATCCCCATGGCCGAGGATCTCATCATGGACCTCATCAGTGAGCTGGCCGCGAGCCCCCGGGGCGGTACCGCGGGAGCGGCCACCTTCCAGGCGTCCGGGCCCTGGGGAATACGCGCACGGCCGGTCTCCGCGACCGTCTTCCACGCGGTCACCGCCGGGTCGTGCTGGCTGCGCCGACCCGGCGCCGAACCGCTCCGCCTCACGGCCGGGGACCTCGTGCTGCTGCCGGAGGGCCGAGGCCATGGCCTGGCCGCCACCCGGCGGGGCCGTATGCAGACGGCACCTGGGGCGCGGCCGGGCGAGCCGTACGCTCCCGGTGTCGGTGCGGCCCCGGCACCGCAGCACCGGCACCGGCACCGGCACCGGCACCGGAGAGTGCGGGGCTGTCGGGGGGCGGCCCCGCGACCACGGTGCTGTGCGGCGGCTACCGGCACGAGACGGGGGCCGCCCGTCCGCTGGCGCGCCTGCTGCCGCCCGTGCTGCGCGTGTCCGCCGGGCCCGGCCGAGAGCCGGGCGCGAGCACGGGACTTGATGCGACGGTGGGGCTCCTGGCGGCCGAGACCCACCGGGGCTCTCCCGGTGCGGATGTCGTGGTGAGCAGGCTGGTGGACGTCCTGTTCATTCAGGTATTGCGAGCCTGGCTCAGCGCCGAAGATGACGACGGCGGCGGCGCGCGGAGCGGGCAGCGGGGGCGGCGGCTGCGGGGTGCCCCCGTCTCTCCGGGACGGCGAAGTACCGCGGGCCCTGGCCGTGGTGCACCGCTGCCCCGCCCATCCGTGGACGCTCGAAGATCTCGCCCGCGAATCGGGCACCTCCCGCGCCACGCTCTCCAGGCGGTTCGCACGCGCCATGGGAAAGCCGCCGCTGACCTACCTCACACGGTGGCGCATCGACCTCGCCGCGGCGTATCTGCGCGAGGGCGACGAGCCGTTGCCCGCCATAGCCCGCCGTGTCGGCTACACCTCGCCCTTCGCGCTCTCCCGCGCGTTCACCCGCATCCGCGGGATCGCGCCCAGCCACTACCGCGCGGCCCACCGCGTCGCGGAGGGCGTTCCGCGTGCCTGCCTTTCCTGAGCGTCGCGTACCCCGTGTCCCTCGTGTCCCGCTCGCTCGCGCCGCTACGGCAGATAGGCGTCCGGGGGCAGTTCCCCGGCCGCGCGGACGTTGTCCCGGGCCCGTTCGATCAGTTTGGCGTTGCTGTACTCCAGGCTCTGTCCGAGATCGACTCCGTGGTACTCGCGGCTGGCGTAGATCCAGCCTTCCGTGGCGGCCCGCACCTTGAGCATGACGGGGAGACTGGTGAAGTCACAGGCCGGGGCGGGCGAGGTTTCCAGGTAGCCGGCCAGGAAAGTCGCGGGGTCCGTTTCTTCGTCGAGGAAACTCAATGTGCCCGCGAGGTCGAAGACGTGCGGTCCGTGCATCACTTCACCCCAGTCGAGAAGACCCGCACGGTCTTCCTCGAAACGGAATTCGGTGAGCCGTGGGTCGCAGTGGATCACACCGGAAGAAAGATTTTCCGAGGCCGCTGTTTCCAGTCCTTCGCGGATCGCCTGCTGAATCCATTCGCGCCCCTCAAGGAACGGCTGTTCGGCGAGCAGCCAGTCCAGATGTGGCCACACGAGGGTCTGCGGCAGCGGCGGGATGTCGCGCAGTGCGGCGTGGATCCGGCCGAGGGTGTGCCCGGCCCGCGCCAGATCCTGCGGATTGCCGGGTTCGGGGGGCCGGCCCGCGACGTACTCCAGCAGCCCCCAGCACCAGGGCCCGTGCTCGGCGACGAGGTCACCCGCCCGGGTCCGCCGGGGGGCGCCGGCCGGGATGCCCGCCTGCTCGGCCAGCTCCGCCGCGCGCAGACCGGAGGCGAACTTGACCGCCTGCGCCTTCGGTACGGCCTTCAGCACGACGCGCGCGCCGGACCGCTCCAGCAGCCAGGTGTGCGAGTTGTAGCCGGTCTGCCAGGTGCCCTCGGGCCAGGGCGCCACCGTGAAACCCTCGGCCTCCCACAAATGCAGCGGCAACTCGTCGGTGGCCGGGGCCTGCGGCAGTGGGTCAAAGATCGGCATAGTTCTCCCCATTTTCCGTCGAGCCACGTTCCTTTTCCGTCGGGCCACGCTTCCGACTTCCGCCACATCGGCCGCGACAACACCTACAAGGCAGCACGGCAGCCGATACCCGCCCACGGCTCATGCTATTGCGGAAAGTCGCACCCCACGAAGAGGAGCAGGAATCGCACATCGCCTCTACGGCGAACAGGGGATTCCCTAGGGGGACCTAGGGGTGGTGACGGGCCGCGCGAACTTGGTTATCTGTCTGTGCTCCCGTTCGGGGCCAGATCCCGCACGATCCGATTTCACCCCTTCAGGAGAGTTCTTTCGTGGTGGAAGAAACTCGTGACGTCCTCGTTACCGGTATCGCGCACCGCGAGGAACTTTGTTCGGTCTGGGAAACCGCCTGGCGGGCGATCGAGGACGCCGGTGCCGTCCCCTCCCCCGCGCATCCGGTGGCCGTGTTCCTCGGCACGCAGCCGGAAGGTCCGCCGGAGTGGGCGGGGCTCCCCGGGCTGTGGATCCGCCCGGTGGCGGACGGGGACCTGTTCGAGGCCGCCGTCGGCGCTCTGGGCGAGGAACGGGTGAGCCTGGCGGTCGTGTACGACGGGCCCAGCGCCACCGCGGTGGCGCTGTCCCGGGCGGCATCCGGCTCCGGCGGCTACGGTCCCCTGCGCCTCTCCCCCGGGGAACGTACGGCATGGCTCGCCGCCCTCACCCCACGCGTCCCGCGCGACGCACCGGCCCCCCGTGCGCGACCCGTGCCACGCTCCGGTTCCGGTGCCGGGCCCGCTGGACCCGCTGCCCCGTCCGGTGACGCCGGAGGCCGCGAGGTCCCGGTGCCGCTGCTCGTATCGGGCCGCAGCCAGGCCGGTCTGCGGGCCTTCGCCGGGGATCTGGCGGGTCATCTGCTGGACCACCCGGGCATCCGGTTGCCCGATGTCGCCTTCACCCTGGCCTCCGCCCGCACCCTGTGGCCGTACCGCACCGTGGTCACGGCCACCGGCAGGGACTCGGCCATCGCGGCGCTGCGCGCGGTGGCGGCCGGCACAGCGGGCGAGGTGACAGTGTGCTCCGAGTCCGGGCGCGAGTCGGGCGCCGTGTTCGTCTTTCCCGGTCAGGGGGCCCAGTGGCGTGGCATGGCGCGGGAACTGGCCGGGACGGCACCGGTCTTCAGGGAGCACCTGGCGGAGTGCGGGCGCGCGCTCCGTCCCCACCTGGACGTCGAACTCGACGACATCCTCTCGGGTGCTGTGCCCATGGACCGGGTCGATGTCATCCAGCCCGCCCTGTTCGCCGTCATGGTCTCGCTGGCGAAGCTGTGGCAGGCGCACGGCGTCACCCCGTCCGCGATGGTGGGGCACAGCTTCGGCGAGATCGCGGCGGTGACCGCCGCCGGTGGCCTGTCCCTGCCGGAGGGCGCCCGGCTGGTCGCCGTGGTCAGCAAGGCGCTGGCCCTCCTCGAAGGCGAGGGCGACATGGTCGCGGTGGCGCTGGGGGCCGGGGAACTGGGCGGCCTGATCACCGGGTGGGGCCTGGAGCTGGAGAGCGCCGTCGTCAACGGGCCGCGTTCGACGGTGGTCTCCGGCCCGTGCGAGGCGGCGGCCACGCTGCTGGAAAGGCTGGCCGAACGGGGGGTGTGGGCGCGGCGGCTGCCGATCGGGATCGCCGGACATTCGCGGCACATGGACGGCATCCGCGAGCGGATGGTGAGCCAGACAGCGTCGGTCCGGCCGCGCGCCTCCGCCGTACCGGTCTTTGGCTCGACCACGGCCGCGCCGCTGGACACGGCGGGCCTCGGCCCCGAGCACTGGTTCCTCGGCCTGCGCAGGACGGCGCACTTCCAGCAGGTCACGGAAGCACTGCTCGCACAGGGGCACCGGCTGTTCGTGGAGATCAGCCCGCACCCCGTGCTGGCCATGCCGATCGAGGAGACGGCGGCGCGGGCCGACCGGAGCGTGGTCGTGCTGGACACGATGCGCCGCCAGGAGGCGGGCCACGGCCGGTTCCTGGGCGCGCTGGCCGAGGCCCAGCTGCACGGCGCGGCGCCCGATTGGGCCACGGCCCTCCCCGGCGCCGAGCGTGTCCCGCTGCCGCCCTACCGCTTCGGCCGCGACTCGGCGGACGAGCGGGCCGACCCGCTGCGGGAGCGGCTGGCCGGGCTGGAGGAGGCGGGCCGGTTGTCCGCGGTCGTCCGACTGGTCACCGCCGCGCTGTCCCGGCGGGGTGCGGCCGGGGAGGGGGCGGGCGGCGCCCCTTGTCCCGAGGAGGCGGCCCTCTCCCCTCACGAGGCAGCACGCTCCCCCCACGAGGCGCTCTCCCCCCACGAGGTGGAAGCGGACTTCAGGTCGCTCGGCGTGGACTCGGTCGAAGCGCTGCGCGTCCGGCACCGTCTGGTGGACAGCACCGGGCTGCGGCTGCCCGCGACAGCGCTGTTCGACCATCCCAGCCCGCGCGCGCTGGCGGAGGAATTGCTGCGCCTGCTGTTCGACGGCGACGCCGGGGCGCCCGCCGCGCCGGGATCAGCGGCGGCGACGGCCGCCACGGCTGCCTCCTCGTCCGCGGCGGTCGCGGCGTGGCGGGGCGGGCCCGCAGCCGCTTCCGGCCCGAGTGCGCCGGTCCCGTGGAGTGAGCCGGTCGCCGTCGTCGGCATGGCCTGCCGGTTGCCCGGCGGGGTGCGCTCGCCGCAGGACCTGTGGGAGATGGTGGCCGAAGGACGGGAGGGAATCGCTCCGCTTCCCGCCGACCGCGGCTGGGACCTCGCGGCCCTCTACGATCCGGACGCCGCCCGGCCGGGCACCTTCTACCAGCGTGAAGCCGGGTTGCTGGACGGCGTGGACGAGTTCGACGCGGCCTTCTTCGGCATCGCGCGGCGGGAGGCGCTGGCGATGGACCCGCAGCAGCGGCTGCTGCTGGAGACGGCGTGGGAGGCGATCGAGCGCGGCGGGCTCGTGGGCACCTCGTTGCGCGGCAGCCGTACCGGCGTGTTCACCGGAGTCATGAATCTGCCCTACGGCCGGCCGGCACACCAGGCCCAGCCCGACCTTGAGGGCTATGTGGTGACGGGTACGGCATCCAGCATGGCCTCGGGCCGGCTGTCCTATGTGCTGGGCCTGGAGGGGCCGGCCGTGACGGTGGACACCGCGTGTTCGTCCTCGCTGGTGGCCCTGCATCTGGCCTGCCAGGCGCTGCGCAACGGGGAGTGCGACCTGGCCCTGGCGGGCGGGGTCACCGTGATGGCCGAGCCCGGATTGTTCATCGAATTCAGCAGGTTGCGGGCGCTGGCACCCGACGGCCGCTGCAAGTCGTTCTCCGCCGACGCGGACGGCTTCGGCATGGCGGAGGGGGTGGGGGTGTTGGTGGTGGAGCGGTTGTCGGACGCGCGGCGCCTCGGCCACCACATCCTCGCCCTCGTACGCGGCTCCGCCGTCAACCAGGACGGCGCCTCCAACGGCCTCACCGCACCCAGCAGCCCCGCCCAACAACGCGTCATCCAAGCAGCACTCCACCACGCACACCTCCCCCCCGACGAAATCGACCTCCTCGAAGCACACGGCACCGGCACCCGACTCGGCGACCCCATCGAAGCCCAAGCACTCCAAGCCACCTACGGCCAAGCCCACACCCCCCAACACCCCCTCCACCTCGGCTCCCTCAAATCCAACATCGGCCACACCCAAGCCGCCGCAGGCATCGCAGGCATCATCAAAACCATCCAGGCCATCCACCACCGCACACTCCCCCCAACCCTCCACACCGACCACCCCAGCACCCACATCGACTGGACACCAGGCACCCTCCACCTCCTCACCCACCCACAACCCTGGAAACCCACCAACCACCCCCGCCGAGCCGGAATCTCCTCCTTCGGGATGAGCGGAACCAACGCACACGTGATCATCGAAGAGCACGTACCCGACCCCGCCGACACCTCTCCCCCACCCGGCGACGCCCCACCCTGGGCACAGACGGCCCTCCCCCTCCTCCTGTCCGCCAAGACACCCCAAGCACTCCACGACCAGGCAGCCGCACTCCACCACCACCTCACCCACCACCCCGACCTCCCCCTCCACCACACCGCCCGCACCCTGGCCTGCCACCGCACCCACTTCCCCCACCGAGCCGCCATCACCGGCAACCCCACCCACATCCTGGACAACCTCAACAACCTGGCTCCCACCCAAGACACCGCCCAGGCCGGCTTCGGACACCTCACCGCCCTCTACTCGGGACAGGGTGCCCAGCGTCCCGGGATGGGGCAGCAACTCGCCCAGCACTTCCCGGAGTTCGCGACAGCTCTCGACGAAGTGTGCGCCCACCTCGACCCGCACCTTCCCCGCCCACTGCGCGACATCATGTGGGACCCCGACCCCACCCTGCTCAACCAGACCCACTACGCCCAGCCCGCCCTCTTCGCCCACCAATACGCCCTCACCCGCCTCTACCAGTCCCTCGGCCTCACGTTCACCACCCTCGTCGGCCACTCCATCGGCGAGATCACCGCCGCCACCACCGCCGGGATCCTCACGCCCGCCGACGCCGCCCGCCTCATCACCACCCGCGCCCGCCTCATGCAACACCTCCCCCCAGGCGGAACCATGCTCGCCATCGCCGCCGGGAAGGAGGAGGTCGCCGCGTCGCTGACCGAGTCGGCAGGTCCCGGCGAGGCGGGGATCGCCGCGGTGAACGGCCCGAGCGGAGTCGTGGTCTCCGGGACCGAGGAGAGTGTGGAGCGGATCGGCAGCCTGTGGCGCGAGCGCGGGCGGCGTACGGCCCGGCTGCGCGTCAGCCACGCCTTCCACTCCCCGCTCATGGAACCCATGCTGGAAGAGTTCAGGGCCACGGTGGAGAGCCTGCGGTTCGCCCAGCCCGTCATTCCGGTCAGCGCCTCGGCCGACAGTCCCCACCCGGTCACCAGCCCGGACTACTGGGTGGACCACGTACGCAAGGCGGTGCTCTTCCACGAAGCGGTCGCCGCGCTGCCGGAGACCGAGGTCCTGCTGGAGATCGGCCCCGGTGCCACGCTCACCCCCATGGTGGAGACGGGCCATCTCGTGCTGCCCAGCGCCCGCCGCGACCACGGCGAGACCCACGGCGTGCTGGACGCCCTCGCCCGGGCGCACGCCCACGGCGCCGCCGTCAACTGGCCGGCGCTCTTCCCACCCGGTCCCTCCGGCCTGCCCGTCCCGCCCGCCGATCTGCCCACCTATCCCTTCCAGCGGCAGCGCTACTGGAGCAGCGCACCGGCCGGGACCGGTCCCTCGCCCGGGGCGGACGCGCGGTCGCACCCGGTGCTGGCGCTGCGTACCGAACTGCCGGATACGGGCGGCGTCCTGCTCTCGGGGCGGCTGGATCCGGCCGGTGACGCGTGGCTGCCGGACCATGTGGTGATGGGCACCGTACTGCTGCCCGGCACGGGATTCGTCGAGCTGGCGCTCGAAGCCGCCCGCGCGGTGGGCGCGGCGTCGGTGGACGAACTGGTGCTCCGCGCGCCCATGGTCTTCCCCGGGCGCAAGGCGCGCGACCTCCAGGTGTGGGTCTCGCCGCCGGACGAGGGCGCCGAGCGCGAGCTGCGCGTCCGCACCCGCGGGAAGGGTGAGGACTGGACGCTGCACGCGACGGGGACGCTGGCGGCGCGTACCGCCGGGACGGGCGCGTTCACCGCTGACTGGGCCGGCCCCAACTGGCCGCCGGAGGGCGCCGAACCGGTGCCCGGGGAGAACTTCTACGCGGACCTCGCCGCACGCGGCTACGAGTACGGCCCGGCCTTCCGGGGGACGCGCGCCCTGTGGGAGCGGGGTGAGGACCTGTTCGCCGAGGTCGTGCTGCCCGAGGGGCAGCCGAGGGGTTTCGGTATCCATCCGGCGCTGCTGGACGCCGCATTGCACACACTGCCGCTGACCGGCCGCCTCTACGACGGCGACGAGGTGCGGCTGCCGTTCTCGTTCAACGGGGTGGCGCTGTTCGCCGCCGACGCCCAGCGGCTGCGGGTGCGGGTGCGGGCGGCCCGGTCGGGCGGGGGCACGGCCACGGTGAGAATCACCGACTCCTTTGGGGCGCCGGTCCTCAGCCTGGAGTCGCTGACGCTGCGGGCCGTGGAGCGGGCGCAGTTGGCGGCGGCGGGTGCGGCCGGGGAAGCGGGTCGGTTCGCCGTCGTCTGGGAGCGGCTGCCCGGTCCTGGAACGGCGGGCGAGGCGGCTGCCGGAAGTCCGGGGGCGCCCGGTAGCGGGCAGGGGCCGGGGAGTTGGCAGGTGCCCGGATGCTGGCTGGTGCTGGGCGAGCCGCCGCCCGGCCTCGGCCCGGTGTGCCGGCGCACGCTCAGCCTCGCCTCCTGGGACCGCTCGGCCGCCCCGGACGGGATCCTGGTGTACGCGGCCCGCGCGGAGGAGCTGCTCGGCGCGCTCCACGAGGTTGCCGGTGTGCGGGCCCCGCTCTGGTGCGTCACCCGTGGTGCGGTCGGGGTCGGGGCGGCCGACGATCCGGAGACCGAGGTGCACGCGGCCGGGGTGTGGGGGCTGGGACGGGTGGCCGGCCTGGAGCTGCCCGAGGAGTGGGGCGGTCTGGTGGATCTTCCGGCGGAGATCGACGAGACGGCCGGACGGCTGCTCGCCCGAGTCCTCACCGGGCACGGTTCCGAGGACCAACTGGCCGTGCGGGACGGTGCGTTGTGGGCCCGGCGACTGGTCCCCGCACCGGCGCCGGCACCGGCCACCGCCTGGGAACCGAAGGGAACCGTGCTGATCACCGGCGGCACCGGAGCGCTGGGCGGGCACGTGGCCCGGTGGCTGGCCGCCCGGGGCGGCGCGGGGCGTCTCGTACTGCTGTCCCGGCGGGGCGCGGCGGCCCCGGGCGCGGCGGATCTGCTGGCGGAGCTGACGTCGGCCGGGGTCCCGGCCGTGGCGAGCGCTGTTGATGTCACGGACCGCCGGGCGCTGTCGGCGCTGCTGTCCGGGCTGGAGGCGGAGGGCGCGCCGGTGCGCACGGTGGTGCACGCCGCCGGGGTGGTGAGCGAGGTGCCGCTGCGCGAGGCGAGCCCCGCGCAGCTCTCGGCGCAGACGGCGGCCAAGGTGGAGGGGGCCCTGCTGCTCGATGAACTGCTTCCCGACCTCGACGACTTCGTCCTGTTCTCCTCGATCTCCGGGATCTGGGGCGCGGCGGGCCATGCCGGTTACGCCGCGGGCAACGCCTGCCTCGACGCGCTCGCCCGGCGCCGCCGCGAGCGGGGGCGGCCGGCGACGGCCCTCGCCTGGGGACCATGGTCGGGCAGGGGCATGCTGACCGAGCGCGACGAGCGCGAGTTGCGCAGGCGGGGGCTCGCTCCGCTGTCGGTGCCGGGCGCGCTGCACGCCCTCGGGCAGAGCGTCACCGCGGGTACCGACACGGTGCTCGTGAACGTGACCTGGTCGCGCTTCTTGCCCGCTTTCACCGCCGCGCGGCCCAGTCCGCTGCTGGCCGGGTTCGCCGACCCGCCGCCCGCAAGGGATCCGGTGACGGGCGCGGGATCCCTCCACGAGCGGCTCGCCGCCTTGTCCCCGGACGAACGTGAGGCAGCAGTGCTGGAGGAGGTCCTCACCCATGTGGCGTCGCTCATCGGGGAGTCCGACCCGCAGCGGGTGGACGCGGGCCGGGCCCTGAAGGATGTCGGCTTCGACTCGCTGATGTCCGTGGAACTGCGCAACAGGTTCGCCGGTCTCATCGGCGGCAAGCTGCCCGCCACGCTGGTCTTCGACCATCCGACGCCCAACGCGCTGGCCGCCTATCTCCGCTCGCGCCTCGACGCCGGGGAGAGCGGGCCCGTGGACGGCTCGCTGCTGGCGGCGTTCGACCGGATCGAGCGCGATGCGCTGTCCCCGTCCACGGGGCGGGGCCAGCGCATGGCACTCGCCACCCGGCTGGAGTCGCTGCGGGGACGGCTCGCGGAGCTGGACGCCGTTCCCGTCCCGGCCACCGACGTCTTGGAGTCGGCGGGCGCGGATGAACTGATGCGGTTCATCGACTCCGAGTTCGGGACACCCGACCCCTCCTCCTCGGGCAGGTGCGACACATGACAGAGGAAAGCCGGCTCGTCGAGTATCTCCGCAAGGTCACCACCGACCTGCACAAGACCCGCTCCCGGCTGCGGGAGGCCCAGACGCGCGATGCCGAGCCCGTCGCGGTCGTCGGCATCGGCTGCCGCTACCCGGGCGGGGTGCGCCGCGCCGAGGATCTGTGGCGGCTGGTCGCCGAGGGCCGGGATGCGATCACCCGGTTCCCCACGGACCGGGGCTGGGACGTGGCCAACCTCTACGACCCGGATCCGGAGGCCGTGGGCAAGTCCTGCACCCGCGAGGGGGGATTCCTCACCGGTATCGACCTCTTCGACGCGGAGTTCTTCGGGCTCAGCCCCCGTGAGGCGCTGGCGATGGACCCGCAGCAGCGGCTGCTGCTGGAGACGACCTGGGAGGCGATGGAGGACGCGGGCCTCGTGCCCGGCACCCTGCGCGGCAGCCGTACCGGTGTGTTCACCGGTGTGATGCACCACGACTACGGCGGCCGGTTCGCCAAGGCCCCCGAGGGGTTCGAGGGCTACATCCACACGGGCAGCGCGGGCAGCATGGCCGTGGGCCGGGTCTCCTACCTCTTCGGCCTGGAGGGGCCGGCCGTGACGGTGGACACCGCGTGTTCGTCCTCGCTGGTGGCGCTGCATCTGGCCTGCCAGGCGCTGCGCAACGGGGAGTGCGACCTGGCGCTGGCGGGCGGGGTGGCGGTCATGGCCACGCCGACGTTCTTCATCGAGTACAGCCGCCAGCGGGTGCTCTCCCCCGACGGCCGGTGCCGTTCGTTCTCGGACGACGGGAAGGGCACGGGGTGGTCGGAGGGGGTGGGGGTGTTGGTGGTGGAGCGGTTGTCGGACGCACGGCGCCTCGGCCACCACATCCTCGCCCTCGTACGCGGCTCCGCCGTCAACCAGGACGGCGCCTCCAACGGCCTCACCGCACCCAGCAGCCCCGCCCAACAACGCGTCATCCAAGCAGCACTCCACCACGCACACCTCCCCCCCGACGAAATCGACCTCCTCGAAGCACACGGCACCGGCACCCGACTCGGCGACCCCATCGAAGCCCAAGCACTCCAAGCCACCTACGGCCAAGCCCACACCCCCCAACACCCCCTCCACCTCGGCTCCCTCAAATCCAACATCGGCCACACCCAAGCCGCCGCAGGCATCGCAGGCATCATCAAAACCATCCAGGCCATCCACCACCGCACACTCCCCCCAACCCTCCACACCGACCACCCCAGCACCCACATCGACTGGACACCAGGCACCCTCCACCTCCTCACCCACCCACAACCCTGGAAACCCACCAACCACCCCCGCCGAGCCGGAATCTCCTCCTTCGGGATGAGCGGAACCAACGCACACGTGATCATCGAAGAGCACGTACCCGACCCCGCCGACACCTCTCCCCCACCCGGCGACGCCCCACCCTGGGCACAGACGGCCCTCCCCCTCCTCCTGTCCGCCAAGACACCCCAAGCACTCCACGACCAGGCAGCCGCACTCCACCACCACCTCACCCACCACCCCGACCTCCCCCTCCACCACACCGCCCGCACCCTGGCCTGCCACCGCACCCACTTCCCCCACCGAGCCGCCATCACCGGCAACCCCACCCACATCCTGGACAACCTCAACAACCTGGCTCCCACCCAAGACACCGCCCAGGCCGGCTTCGGACACCTCACCGCCCTCTACTCGGGGCAGGGTGCCCAGCGTCCCGGGATGGGGCAGCAACTCGCCCAGCACTTCCCGGAGTTCGCGACAGCTCTCGACGAAGTGTGCGCCCACCTCGACCCGCACCTTCCCCGCCCACTGCGCGACATCATGTGGGACCCCGACCCCACCCTGCTCAACCAGACCCACTACGCCCAGCCCGCCCTCTTCGCCCACCAATACGCCCTCACGCAGCTCTGCCGCGCGTTCGGCCTCGCCCCGGCCGCGCTCGTCGGCCACTCCATCGGCGAGATCACCGCCGCCACCACCGCCGGGATCCTCACGCCCGCCGACGCCGCCCGCCTCATCACCACCCGCGCCCGCCTCATGCAACACCTCCCCCCAGGCGGAACCATGCTCGCCATCGCCGCCGGAGAGGAGGAGGTGGCTCCCACCCTCACCCCCGGTGTCGCCCTCGCCGCCGTCAACGGCCCCCGGGCCGTCGTCGTCTCCGGTCCGCGGGAGGAGATCGGGCCGCTGGACGCCCGCTGGCAGCGTGACGGACGGCGTACCACCCGGCTGCGCGTCAGCCACGCCTTCCACTCCCCGCTCATGGAACCCGTACTCGACGAGTTCACCGCCGTCCTCGAACAGCTCAGCTTCCGCACACCCGGCATCCCGCTCGTTCCCACCGCCGACAGTGCCCACCCCGTCACCGCCGCCGCCTACTGGCGCGACCACGCGCGCGGCACCGTCCGCTTCCACCGCGCCCTCACCCAGCTCCCCGAAACCCACCTCCTGCTAGAGATCGGGCCGGACGCCGCCCTCACCCCCCTCATCGCCACCGGGCACACCACCGTGGCAGCGGCGCAGCGCGACCAGGAGGAGACCCGCGCCTTCCTCCACGCCCTCGCCGAGGTCCACACCCATGGCATCGGCGTGGACTGGCCCGCGCTCTTTCCGCCCGCCGCGCCTGTCGCCCTGCCCTCCTACGCCTTCCAGCGGCAGCGCTACTGGCTCCCCTCGGCGCCGCCGGAGGGGACCGGGGGCGATGCTGTCGGCCACCCCTTCCTGTCCAGTGCCATGGAACTGCCCGCCGCGGGTGGCCTGGTGCTCAGCGGCAGGGTGTCGCCCTCGACGGAGCCGTGGCTCGCCGACCACGCCGTCTCGGGCACCGTCCTCCTCGCCGGTACGGGGTTCTTGGAACTCGCCTGCACGGCCGCACGGCATGCGGAGTGCGAGCAGGTCACCGAGTTGGTGGTCCGGACCCCGCTGCCGCTGCCCGCCACGGGCTGCGAGGTGCAGGTGTGGGTCGCCGCGCCGGGGGAGGACGACGGCGACCGGGAGTTGGTGATCCGCGCCCGGCACGGGGGCCGGAACGAAGCCGGGGAAGCCGAGGTAGCCGAGGTAGCCGGGGAAGCCGGGGAAGCCGGGGAAGCCGGGGAAGCCGGGGAAGCCGAGTACACCGGGAACGGGGTCAGAGAAGGGGGCGAGGGCGGGGGCTCCGGCTGGGTGGTGCACGCCACGGGCACGCTGGCGGCGGCGCCGGGCGGGGCCGGTACGCCGGGCGCGGACGCCGGGTGGGCCGGCGGCGCATGGCCACCCGAAGGGGCCGAACAGATCCCGGCAGAGGAGCTGTACGAGTCGCTGGCCGCGCGCGGCTACGCGTACGGGCCCGCATTCCGCGGGCTGCGCGCCGTGTGGCGCTCGGAGGCAGAGCTGTACGCCGATGTCGCCTTGCCCGAGGACTGCCGGGATACGCGCCACGTGCTCCACCCCGCGCTGCTGGACGCCGCCCTGCACCCCCTGGCGGTCGCCGCCGACGGCTCGGGAGAGGTCCGGCTGCCCTTCGCTTTCGGCCGTACCACCGTGCACGCGCCGGGCGCTCGCGAGCTGCGTGTCCGGCTCCGGACCGGCTCCGAGGCGGTGCGGCTGGATGCCGCCGCCGCTTCCGGGGAGCCGGTGCTCACCGTCGAGAGCCTGGTACTACGGGAGGTGGACACGGGCCCGCCGGCCGTCCGCCTGCCCGCTCAGGTGGACCGGCTGCGGTACGAGGTGACCTGGCAGCAGGTGCCCGGCGCCCCGCCCGCCGAACGGGCCGCGGGCACCTGGCTGGTCCTGATGACGGCATCCGCCGATCCCTCCTGGGCGGCGGCGCCGGTCGAGCACGCCGTCACCGTCACGTTCGACGCGGAGCGGGGCCGTGCCGAACTCGCCGCGCTGCTGCCCGCCCGACCGTTCGCGGGTGTCCTGTGCTTCGTCCGTCGCCCGGAGGATCTGCTCACGGCGTTGCAGGCGCTGGCCGACGCGGGGGTGACCGCCAGGGTCTGGTGCGTCACCCACCACGCCGAGGACGACCCGGAAGCGGCTGCCGTATGGGGAGCGGGCCGGGCCGCCGCGCTGGAACTTCCCGGCCAGTGGGGCGGGTTGGCCGACGTGCCCAAGGTCCGCACCGGACCGGTCGCGGACAGGTTGGCGGGGGTGCTGTCCGCAAGCAGCGGCGAGGACCAGGTGCGTATCGGGCCCGAGGGGGTGTCCGCCCGGCGTCTCGTCGCCGCAGGACCGGCGGGAGGGCTTGCGGACTGGCGGCCTTCGGGGACGGTCCTGGTCACCGGGGGCACGGGGGCGCTGGGCGCACAGGTGGCCCGCTGGGTGGCCGGGCTCGGCGGCTGCTCGCTCGTGCTGGTCTCCCGGCGGGGTCCCGGGGCTCCCGGCGCGGCGGATCTGCTGGCCGAACTGGCCGCCACCGGCACCGAGGCCCGGGCCGTCGCGGCGGATGTCACGGACCGCGAGGCGATGGCCGCGCTGGTGCGCGAGGCGGCGGCGGGCGGGGCGCCCGTGCGCGCGGTCTTCCACGCGGCGGGGCTGCCCGCGCAGACGCCGCTGCTGGAGACCGGGCGGGAGGAGATGCGCGCGGTCATGGCCGCGAAGGCCGGGGGCGCCCAGGTGCTGGATGAGGTGCTGGCCGATGCCGGGCTGGACGCCTTCGTGCTCTTCTCCTCCGTGTCCGGCACCTGGGGCGCGGCCGGCCAGGCCGGATACGGCGCGGCCAACGCCGCGCTGGACGCGCTGGCCGCCCGGCGGCGGGCCCGTGGGCTTGCGGCGGCCTCGCTCGCGTGGGGCCCTTGGGCCGGCGGCGGCATGGTGGATGCCGGACGGGAGCGGCAGCTTCGCCGTCAGGGGCTGGTGCCGCTGCCGGTCGCGGACGCCGTGGCGGCGCTGGCCCGTTCCGTTGCGCTGGGCGGGGACTGTGTACTGGTGGACGCGGCATGGTCGCGGTTCCTGCCGGTGTTCACGGCGGCCAGGCCGGCGCCCCTCTTCGAGCGGCTGGCGGGCAAAGTCCGGGCCGCGGCGCGGAGTACGGCCCAGGCTGGGGCGGACGTCACGGCCGCGGCCGGACAGTTGGCCGGCCTCCCCGCGGCGGGCCGCGAGCGGGCCGTGCGAGAGCTGGTGCGGGCCGAGGTCGCCGCCGCCATCGGACAGCCGGATCCCGCCCGTATCGGCTGGGAGCGCCCGCTGCGCGAACTCGGCTTCGACTCCCTGATGTCGGTGCGGCTGCGCGACCGGCTCGCCGCGGCGACCGGCATCCGCCTGCCCGCGACGCTGGCCTTCGACCATCCGACGTCCGCCGCGCTCGCCACGCATCTGGAGGGCCTGCTCGCCGCAGTCCCCGGCCAGGGGCGGCGCCCTGCCGCCGGGCCGGTGGAGGCGGTGGATGAGCCCCTCGCGATCGTGGGTATGGCCTGCCGGTATCCGGGCGGCGTCGCGACACCGGAGGACCTGTGGCGGCTGGTCGCCGAGGGCCGCGACGCGATCACCGGGTTCCCCGCGGACCGCGGCTGGGACCTGTCCGGCCTCTATGACCCGGACCCGGAGCGGACCGGCAGGACCTATGCGCGGGAGGGCGGATTCCTGGACGACCCGGCGGGGTTCGACGCGGATTTCTTCGGGATCCCCCCTCGTGAGGCGCTGGCGATGGACCCCCAGCAGCGGCTCTTGCTGGAGGCGGCATGGGAGGCCGTCGAGTCGGCGGGGATCGTGCCGGAAAGCCTGCGCGCGACACGCACCGGAGTGTTCGCGGGGGTGATGTACAACGACTACTACTCCCGACTCAACGGCACCCCCGACGGGCTGGAGGGCATCCTCGGCCTCGCCAACAGCAACAGCGTCATGTCCGGGCGCATCTCCTATCTGCTCGGGCTGGAGGGACCGGCGGTCACGGTGGACACCGCCTGCTCCTCCTCGCTGGTGGCGCTGCACCTCGCCGGTCAGGCGCTGCGCAACGGGGAGTGCGACGCGGCGCTGGCGGGCGGGGCCACCGTGATGGCGACGCCCAACATCTTCGTCGAGTTCAGCCGCCAGGGCGGGCTCGCCAAGGACGGCCGCTGCAAGCCGTTCTCCGCCGAAGCGGACGGCACGGGCTGGTCGGAGGGTGTGGGGGTGGTTGTGCTGGAGCGGTTGTCGGACGCGCGGCGGCTGGGCCATCACGTACTGGCGCTGGTGCGCGGCTCGGCCGTCAACCAGGACGGTGCCTCCAACGGGCTGACCGCGCCCAACGGCCCCGCACAGCAGCGTGTCATCCAAGCCGCTCTCCGCCGGGCAGGCGTCGCCCCCGCCGACATCGACGCCGTCGAGGCGCACGGCACCGGCACCCGCCTGGGCGACCCCATCGAAGCCCAGGCGCTCCAGGCGGTCTACGGCCATCAGCGCCCGCCCCACAGCCCCCTTCGTCTCGGCTCCCTCAAGTCCAACATCGGCCACACCCAGGCCGCGGCGGGTGTCGGCGGCGTCATCAAGACCGTCCAGGCGCTCCGGTACGAGACGCTGCCGCCCACCCTGCACGCCGACGCCCCCACGCCCGAAGTCGACTGGCCGGCGGGATCGCTCGCCCTGCTGACCCGGGCCGGCCCCTGGCCGCGCACCGACCGTCCGCGCCTGGCGGGGGTCTCCTCGTTCGGTATCAGCGGCACCAACGCCCATGTGGTTCTGGAGGAGGGCGACCCGTTGCCGCCGGAGCCGGCGCAGCCGCCGCGGGATCCGGTGGTGCCCGTGCCGTTCGTCCTCGCCTCCCGTACGCCGGGCGCGCTGCCGGGGCAGGCGCGGGCGCTGCACGCGCATCTGGTGGCCCGCCCGGAACCGGCCCTGCGAGATGTGGCGTGGTCGCTGGCCACGGCTCGTTCGGCCGCCGCGCACCGCGCCGTGGTCGTCGCCGGCGGCCGGGAGGAGCTGCTCGGCGGGCTCGCGGCGCTGGGCGAAGGCCCCGCCGCGGTCACCCCGGACACGGTGCGCACCGGCACGGTGCGAGCGGGCCGGGTGGCCTTGATGTTCCCGGGGCAGGGCTCGCAGTGGCTGGGGATGGGCCGCGAACTGCTGGCCGGGAGCGCGGTGTTCGCGGCCTCCGTCAAGGAGTGCGAGGAGGCGCTGGCGCCCTTCGTCGCATGGTCGCTGCCGGAGGTGCTGTGCGGCGCGGACGCTGCCGTGCAGGCGCCGGTCGATGTGGTCCAGCCCGCCTTGTTCGCGGTGATGGTCTCGCTGGCCAGGGTGTGGCAGGACTGGGGCGTCCCGGTGGACGGGGTGGTCGGGCACTCGCAGGGGGAGATCGCCGCCGCCTGCGTGTCCGGTGCGCTGTCCCTGCCGGACGGGGCGCGGGTGGTCGCCACGCGCTCCCGGCTGCTGGCCCGGCTCGCCGGCTCGGGCGGGATGGTGCACGTGGGGCTGCCCGAGGCCGAGGTGCGGGGCCGCCTGGCGGGGCGGCTGTCCATCGCCTCGGTGAACGGGCCCGGTTCGGTCGTGGTCTCCGGCCCGGACGAGGCGCTGGAGGAGTTGATCGGCGCCGCGCGGGCGGACGGCGTCCACGTCCGCCGGATCGAGGTGGACTACGCCTCGCACTCCGCCGCCGTCGAGGCGGTCCGCGAACCGCTGCTGGCCCAGCTGGCGGGGCTCGCGCCACGGGAGGGCTCGGTGCCGCTGTACTCGACGGTGACGGGCACCCGGCTGTCCGGCGGCGAGCTGGACGCCGAGTACTGGTACCGCAACCTGCGCGAGACGGTGCGGCTGGAGACCTCCGTCGGGGCGCTGGCGGCCGACGGGTTCGCGTTCTTCGCGGAGTGCAGCCCCCACCCTGTGCTGGGCGTCGGCGTGCGGGAGACCCTGGAGGCGCTCGGCGCCGAGGGCACGGTGACCGGGTCGCTGCGGCGGGGGGACGGGGGCCGGGAGCGGATGCTGCGCTCCTTGGCCGAGGGGTACGCCGAGGGGCTGCCGGTGGACTGGCGCCGGGTACTGGAGGGCGGGCGTCAAGTGCCGCTGCCCACCTACGCCTTCCAGCACGAGCGGTTCTGGCTCGACACCCCGGCAGCACCGGGCGGCGCGAACGGTAGGACCGGCCCGTCCGGCGCGGACGTCCGGTTCTGGGCGGCGGTGGAGCGCGAGGACGCGGAAGAGCTGGCGGGCGAGATCGGTCCGGCCGAGGGGCTGGGCCAGGTGCTGCCCGCGCTGGCGGCCTGGCGCCGCCGCGGCAGGCGGCAGGCGGAGCTGGACTCCTGGCGCTATGACGTGATCTGGCGCCCGCACCGGCTCGGCGCGGACGCCGTACCCGGGGGCCGGTGGCTCCTGCTGGCGGGCGCGGGCACGGAGCCGGAGCGGGTGCGGGCCCTGCTGGCGGAGCGGGGCGCGGAGTTGGCGCCGGTCGTCTTGGCGGCACAGGACGCCGATCGGGCCGTGGTGGCCGCCCGGATCCAGGAGGTGACCGGTGAGCGGCGCGAAGAGTTCGCCGGGGTGCTGTCGCTGCTGGCGCTGGACGAGCGGCCACACCCGTCGCTGCGGGGGCTGACGGCGGGACTCGCGCTGACGGTCGCCGCCGTACAGGCGCTCGGCGACCTCGGCATGGAGGCCCCGTTGTGGGCGGTGACCTGCGGTGCGACGGATGCGGGCCACCCGCCCCGGCATCCGGGGCAGCACCAGGTATGGGGGCTGGGCCGGGTCGTGGGGCTGGAGCATTCCGCACGGTGGGGCGGGCTGATCGACCTTCCCGAGGAGCCGGACGGACCGGCCGTGCGGGCGCTGCTCGGCATCCTCGCCGGCGGCGGCCACGGCGAGGACCAGTGGGCGGTCCGCGACACCGGAACGCGCGTGCGACGGCTGGTGCGTTGCTCCCCGGCCGCCGCCCCGGCGGGCGGCGGCGCGTGGCAGCCGGGCGGCACGGTGCTGATCACCGGTGCCAGTGGTTCGCTGGGCCCGCACCTGGCGCGGTCGATGGCCGAGCGCGGCGCGCCGCACCTGGCTCTGCTGAGCAGGCGCGGCGCCTCCTCGCCCGGAATGCCGGAGCTGTTGGCCGAATTGCGGGAGCGGGGGTGTCCGGCGGAGGCGTACGCCTGCGATGTGCGGGACCGGGAGCGGCTGCGCGGCGTGCTGCGGGAGCTGGCGGACGCGGGCCGCCCGGTGGCCACGGCGGTGCACGCCGCCGCGCATCTGGACATCGCCTCGTTGGAGTCCACGGCCCTCGGGCACTTCGCCGAAGTGGTGGACGCCAAGGTCGCCGGCGCGGTCAACCTGGCCGGACTGCTCGACCCGGAACACCTGCGCGAGCTGGTCCTGTTCTCCTCGATCGCCGGGGTGTGGGGCAGCGCGGACCACGGGGCTTACGCGGCGGCCAACGCCTGCCTCGACGCGTACGCGCAGCGCTGCCGGGCCGATGGTCTGCCCGTCACGTCGGTGGCCTGGGGGATCTGGGACGAGCAGATCACCAAGGACCGCACGGATGCCGACCTGGTGATCCGCCGCGGGCTGCCGTTCCTCGACCGGGACACGGCGTTCGAGGGCCTGTACCAGGCCCTGGCCACCGACCGGGCCTGCCATGTGGTCGCCGATGTGGACTGGTCGCGTTTCGTGCCGGTGTTCACCTCGGTACGCCCCAGTTCTCTGCTCGCCGACCTGGCCGAGGACGCCGCCAAGGACGCCGCAGGGGACGGGCACGGGCGGGGGGCGGGGAGCGCGCCGGATACCGCTCCGGGTCCCGCGTTGCGCGCACGGCTGGCGGGCATGGCCCCCGGGGACCAGGAGCGCACCGTGCTCGACCTGGTGCGGCGGACCGGCGCGGTGGTGCTCGGGCGCGGGAGTGAGGAGCGGCTGCCCGCCGAACAGGACTTCCGCCAGGCCGGCTTCGACTCCCTGCTGTCGGTGGACTTCCGCAACCGGATCAACCGCGCCACCGGTCTCACGCTGCCCTCGACGCTGCTGTTCGACCACACCTGCCCGGCGCGGCTCGCCGCGCACCTCCTCGAACAGCTGACGGAGCGTCAAGACAGCTCCCCTGACGGTGTCCTGACGCGACTGGACGGGATCGAGACGCAGGTGCGGGCGCTGTGGGCCGACGACGACCCGGTACGGCGGCGGTTGGCGGCCCGCGTGGAGGCGCTGCTGCGCACGCTGCGCGGCGGCGGGACCGAGGGGACCGGCGGGCAGGAGCCAGCCCCGGCCCTGGAGTCGGCCGGCAGCACCGAGGAACTGCTGGACCTCCTCGACGGCCGGTACGGGGAGTCATGAGCGGAACGAGCCGGTACGCGGAGACCGGCCACATCCCCGGCAGGGGCGGCGACACGCGCGGGAGGGCCGAGCGGTGACGTACACGAGGCCGGGCAACGAGGAGCGTCTCGTACGGCATCTGCGCACGATGAGCGGCGAGTTGCGGGCCGCGCGGCGCCGCGTCGGGGAGCTGGAGGGGCAGTGGACCGAGCCGGTCGCCGTGGTGGGCATCGGCTGTCGCTACCCGGGCGGGGTGACCAGTGCCGGTGATCTGTGGCGGGTGGTCAGCGAGACCCGCGACACCGTCTCGGGGCTGCCGGCCGACCGCGGCTGGGACGTGGCCGGGCTCTTCGCGGCCGACGGGGACACCCCCGCGCGCAGCCGCACCAGGGCGGGCGGGTTCCTCTACGACGCGGCCCGCTTCGACGCGGAGTTCTTCGGCATCTCGCCCCGCGAGGCCCAGGCGATGGACCCACAGCAGCGGCTGCTGCTGGAGACCTCGTGGGAGGCGGTGGAGAACGCGCAGATCGCCCCCCACTCCCTCCGGGACAGCCGGACCGGGGTGTTCGCGGGCTCGAACATCCAGGACTACGCCCATGTGCTGGCGGCAGCCCCGGAGGCCGCCGAGGGGCATGTCGTCACCGGCACCACCGGCGCCATGGTCTCCGGCCGGATCTCCTACGTGCTGGGGCTGACCGGGCCCTCGGAGACGATCGACACGGCCTGCTCCTCGTCGCTGGTCGCCCTGCACCTGGCGGTGCGCGCACTGCGGGCCGGTGAGTGCTCGGCCGCACTGGCGGGCGGCGCCACGGTGTTGACGACCCCCCGCGCGTTCAGCGAGTTCAGCAGGCAGGGCGTACTGGCCCCGGACGGCCGGTGCAAGGCGTTCGGCGCGGATGCCGACGGGTTCGGGTTGGCGGAGGGCGCGGCGATGCTGTTCCTGGAGCGGTTGAGCGACGCGCACCGCCACGGGCGCCGGGTGCTCGCCCTCATCCGGGGATCGGCCGTCAACTCCGACGGGGCGTCCAACGGCATCACCGCGCCGAACGGCCCCTCGCAAGAACGCGTCATCCGCGATGCGCTGGCCGCCGCCGGGGTGGCCGCTGGCGAGGTGGATCTCGTGGAGGCGCACGGTACGGGCACGAGGCTGGGCGACCCGATCGAGGCCCGGGCGCTGATGGCGGTGTACGGGGCGGCGCGGGGCGCGGATGCGCCGCTGTGGGTGGGCTCGGTCAAGTCCAACATCGGGCACACGCAGGCCGCCGCAGGTGTCGCCGGGGTCATCAAGGCCGTGCTGGCGTTGCGGCACCGTACCCTTCCGCCCACCTTGCACGCCGAGGTCCCGACGCGGGAGGTGGACTGGTCGGCGGGCACGGTCCTGCCCCTGACGGCGGCCCGGGAGTGGCCGGGTGGGAAGCGGCCCGGACGGGCCGCGGTCTCCGCCTTCGGGATCAGCGGCACCAACGCCCACCTGATCGTGGAAGAGGCGCCCGGGACGGGTACGGGACGCGACGCGGGCGCGCGACCCGCCGTGGGTGCACGACCCGGCACGGGCGCGCGGCGCGCCACGGACGCGCGGCCCGCGGACGAGGCCGCCGTGGGCGCGGCCGGGGGTGCGGGTGCGGGTGCGGGTGCGGGCGGGACCGCGGCGGCCGGGGCGGCAGGCGAGGCGGGCGTGCCGGGTGATCCGCCGCTGCTGCCCTGGCTGCTGTCGGCGCACTCGGCCCCGGCGCTGGCGGCCCAGGCCGGCAACCTGCTCGCCTGGACCGCCGGGCAACCCGCCGCCGGGCCCGCCGACATCGCGCGGGCACTGGTCCGCACCCGGAGCCGGTTCGCACACCGCGCGGTGCTGCTGGCGGACGGCACAGCGCCGCTCCGCGCCGCGCTCGGTGCGCTGGCTACCGGCCGGCCGAGCCCCGATCTGGTGTACGGGCAGGCTGCCGACCCCGGCCGGCTCGCGTTCCTGCTTCCGGGCCAGGGCAGTCAACGACCGGGAATGGGGCGGGAGCTGTACGCGGAGTTCCCCGCGTACGCGGCGGCCTTCGAAGCGGTCTGTGCGCACATGGACCCGCGGCTGCCCCAGCCGCTGCGCGAGGTGGTCTTCGCGCGCGCGGGCACGGCCGGGGCGGCGCTGCTGGAGCGGACCGAGTTCGCGCAGCCCGCACTGTTCGCCGTCGAGGTCGCGCTGTTCGCGCTGCTGGAGGCGTGGGGGGTGCGGCCCGACAGACTGCTGGGCCACTCCGTGGGCGCGCTGGCCGCCGCCCACCTGTGCGGGGTGCTGTCGCTGCCCGATGCCTGCGCCGTCGTCGCCGCCCGTGGCCGCCTGATGCAGGCGCTCCCGCCCGGCGGAGCCATGGCCGCGATCCAGGCCGCCGAGGAGGAGGTCCTCCCGCTGCTGAGCCGTCATCAGGGCCGGGCCGCTCTCGCGGCGGTCAACGGGCCCGGCTCGGTCGTCGTCGCCGGAGACCAGGACGAGGTGGCCGAACTGTGCGCGCACTGGCAGGGCTTGGGCAGGCGGATCAAGCGACTCGACGTCAGCCACGCCTTCCACTCACCCCGCATGGACGGGATGCTCGACGACTTCCTCAAGGTCACCTCCGCCGTGGAGTGGGGCGAGCCGGCCATTCCCCTCGTCTCGGATGTGACCGGCACGCTCGCCACCGAACGGGAGCTGGCCGACCCCCGCTACTGGGTGGCGCACGCACGCCGCACCGTCCGCTTCCACGACGGCCTGTGCGCGCTCCGCGCCGACGGGGTGAGCGCCTTCCTCGAACTGGGTCCCGGCGGCGCCCTCACCAGCATGGCCGCCGACAGCGGGGCCGACGCCGCGGCGCTGCATGTCGCGCTCCTCCCCCGGGGCCGCCCCGAGGCGCGCTCCGCTGTCACGGCGCTCGCCCGGCTGCACTGCCACGGCATCGAACCGGACTGGACGGCGCTGCTGCCGGGCCAAGGGCCCCAGCTGGACCTGCCGACCTACCCCTTTCAGCGGCAGCGGTACTGGCTGGAGCCGGAAGATCACCCCGGCACGGCCGAGGACCGCCGGTTCTGGTCCCTGGTCGACGATTCCGCCTCCGGCCCGGACGCACTGGCCGCCGAACTCGGCGTAGCCCCCGATGTCACGCTGCCCGACCTCCTGCCCGCGCTGCGCCGCCGGCGCGAGGGGGCCACACGGCGCGCGGGCTCGGGCGGGTGGCGGTACGGGGTCGTGTGGCGTCCGGTACCGGGAGCGGAGCGACCAGTACCGGACGCCGAAGCCCCCGCGGGAGCCGAGGGAGCCGACGGAGGCGAAGGGGCCGCAAGTGCCGGGGAGTTCGCAGGTGCCGAGGGAGGCGTCCTGGCCGGGACGTGGCTCGTCGTCGGCGACGACGAGGACGGCATCGGGGACGCTCTCGGCCGGCAGGGCGCCGAGGTCACGCGCCTGCCGGTCACCGGACCGGCCGACCGGGCCGAACTGGCCCGGCTGCTGGCCGCCCTGCCACCGAGGGCCGGTGTCGTCTCCACCCTGGCACTCGCACCCGCCGACCCGGACGCCGACGGCTCCGTGGCTCTGGCGGCCACCCTCGCGCTGCTCCAGGCACTCGGCGACACCGGGACCACGGCCCCGCTGTGGTGCCTGACCCGGGGCGCCGTCGCCGTGTCGGAGGAGGAGACCCCGGATCTCGCGGGCGCCGCCGTATGGGGGCTGGGCCGTGTGGCGGCGCTGGAACACCCCGACCGGTGGGGCGGGCTGATCGACCTGCCGCCCGCCGCACCCGCCGGTCAGGACCCGCTGCTCGGCGCGGCCCTCACCGGCGCCGAGGACCAACTCGCGCTCCGGGAGGGCGGCCTGCTGGCCCGGCGGGTCGTGCCTCGGCACGCGACGATCGCGGCGGAGCCCCGGCTGTCGGGAACGGCGCTGGTCACCGGCGGGACCGGGGGGCTGGGTGCGCACGTGGCCCGGTCGCTCGCGGCCCGGGGGGTGCGGCACCTGCTACTGGTGAGCCGCCGGGGTCCGGAGACGCCGGGTGCCAGGCGGCTGCGGGAGGAGCTGGCAGCGCTCGGCGCCACGGCGACGATCCGCTCTTGTGACGTCTCGGACCGCGCGGCGCTCGCCGGGGTGCTGGCCGAGGTGCCGGAGGCGCAGCCGCTGCGCGCCGTCGTGCACGCGGCGGGCGTGCTCGACGACGGGATCCTGGACGCCCAGACGCCCGAGCGCCTGGCCACCGTGCTCGCGGCGAAGTCGGTGGCGGCACGGCATCTGCACGAGCTGACGTGCGGGCACGAGCTGGACGCATTCGTCCTGTTCTCCTCCGTCGCGGGTGTCCTCGGCACCCCCGGGCAGGCCAACTACGCTGCCGCCAATGCCCAGTTGGACGCGCTGGCCGAGTACCGGCACGCGCTGGGGCACCCGGCGACGTCCGTGGCGTGGGGGCCGTGGGCCGAGGACGGCATGGCGCACGGCCTCGCCACCGGCCGGCTGCGCGAGAGCGGGCTGCGGCCCATGGCACCCGAGCCGGCCCTGGACGCGCTCTGGGACGCGGTCGGCGACGGGGCTCCCACGGTGCTGGTCGCCGACGTGGACTGGGACACCTTCGGCGCACGGACCACGGCCCTCCGCCCGAGCCCCCAGCTCGCCGAACTGACCGACTCGGCAACCGGACCCCGGGGCCCGGCGCCGACGCTCGCCCACGAGCTGCCGGGGCTGCCCGGGGCCGAGCGGCACGCCCGTCTCCTGGGCGTAGTGCGGGAACATGTCGCGGCCACCCTCGGGCACGGCCCCCAGTGGCGGCCGGCTCCGGACCGGGCGTTCGGGAGCCTCGGCTTCGACTCTCTCCTGGCTGTCGAACTGCGCAACCGGCTCGACGCCGTCACCGGCCTGAAGCTGCCGAGCACCCTGGTGTTCGACCACCCCACCCCCGAAGCCCTCGCCACGTTCCTGCTGGCCGAACTGATGGAGGAGGCCACGGTGGGCCCGGAGACCGCGCTCGCCGGGATCGACCGGCTGGAGAGCGTGCTCGCCACCGCCTCCTGCCTCGACGGCGCCGCCCGTGGCGCGGTCGAGGCCCGGCTGCGGGAGCTGCTGAAGAACTGGTCCGCCGGACCCGCCGACGACGGACCGGCCGACGGCGGGTCCGCCGCCCTCACCCAGGCGTCTGCCGAGGAGGTCGTCGGCTTCATCAACGGGCAGCTCGGCATCACCCTCGGCCCCGGCCCGGACCGGCCAAAGCCATGAGCCGGGGCCGGGCAGCCGCGACCCGCACCCGGCCTGACCCGACCTGCCGCACCTCCTCCGGTCCCACCTGCCCCTCTCATCCCGCCTGTCGGCGCATCTCCCCGCGAAAGGCTCCCCGTGTCCACAGCACACTCCCCCTCCGCCGAGGACAGGTTGCGGTATTTCGTCAAGCAACTGGCCGGCGAGCTGCGCCAGGCCAGGCAGCGGCTGGCCGATCACGAGGCCCGCGACACGGAGCCGGTCGCGATCCTCGGCATGAGCTGCCGGCTGCCGGGCGGCGTGAGCAGCCCGCGGCAGCTGTGGCAGCTGGTCCGGGACGGCACGGACGCGATCTCCGCCTTCCCCACAGACCGTGGCTGGGACACGGAGCGGATCTACGACCCGAGCGGGGCGCGGCCGGGTACCACCTACACCTGCGAGGGCGGGTTCCTGTACGGCGCGGGCGCGTTCGACGCGGAGTTCTTCGGCATCTCACCGCGCGAGGCCCTGGGCATGGACCCGCAGCAGCGCCTGCTGCTGGAGACCTCCTGGGAGGCGCTGGAGGACGCCGGTATCCTCCCGGCCGACCTGCGCGGCAGCCGCACGGGTGTCTACATCGGCGCCGCCACTCAGGGCTACGGATTCGACGTGTCCTCCGGCGGGGTCGGTGTGGCGGGCTACGGGATCACCGGAGTGTCCACCTCGGTGCTCTCCGGCCGGATCGCCTACACCCTGGGGCTGGAGGGCCCGGCCGTCACCATCGACACCGCGTGCTCCTCCTCGCTGGTGGCCCTGCATCTGGCCTGCCAGTCGCTGCACCGGGGCGAGAGCGACCTCGCGCTGGTGGGCGGGGCGACGGTGATGCCCACGCCGAGCACCTTCGTGGAGTTCAGCCGCCAGGGCGGGCTGGCACGGGATGGCCGGTGCAAGCCCTTCTCGGCGGACGCGGACGGTACGGGCTGGTCGGAGGGGGTGACCTTCCTCGTGGTGGAGCGGCTGTCGGCGGCGCGGCGGCACGGGCATCCGGTGCTGGCGCTGGTCCGGGGCTCGGCCGTCAACCAGGACGGTGCCTCCAACGGCCTGAGCGCGCCCAACGGCCCGTCGCAGCAACGGGTGATCACGCAGGCCCTGACCCACTGCGGGCTCACCCCCGAGGACATCGACGTGGTGGAGGCACACGGCACGGGGACCCGGCTCGGCGACCCGATCGAGGCGCAGGCCCTGCTCGCCACCTACGGGCAGGGTCGTCCCACGGACCGGCCGCTGTGGCTGGGCGCCCTGAAGTCCAACCTCGGGCACACCCAGTCCGCCTCCGGCACCGCGGGGGTGATCAAGATGGTGGAGGCGATGCGACACCGCACGATGCCGCGGACCCTCCACGCGGACACCCCCTCCCCCGAGATCGACTGGTCCTCGGGCGCGGTGGAACTGCTGACCGAGGCCCGGCACTGGCCACGTGACGGGCATCCGCGCCGGGCAGCGGTCTCGGCGTTCGGGATCGGGGGCACCAACGCGCACATCGTCCTGGAGGAGGACGAGCCGGAGGCCGCCGAGTCCGGTGCGCGGCCTGCCGAGCGGGCGCCGGCCGGGGCCCTCCCCGTCCCGCTGGTGCTGTCGGGAACCTCACCGGAAGCGGTGCGGGGGCAGGCGTCGGCGCTGCGCGCCCATCTGTCGGCGCACCCGGAGCTGGCGCCGGCCGAGGTGGCGCGGTCGCTGGTCGCGACCCGGACCCGGTTCGCCCACCGGGCGGTGGTCCTGACGCAGGACGGTGTGCCGCCGGCCGAGGCCCTCGCGCGGGTGGCGCCCGTGGCCTCGGGGCGGGGCCGGGTCGGGGCGCTGTTCTCCGGGCAGGGGGCGCAGCGGCCCGGGATGGGGCACGAACTGGCCGCCGCCTTCCCCGTGTTCGCCGAGGCGCTGGCGGAGGTCTGTGCCGAGACCGATCCGCTGCTCGGGCGCTCCCTCACGGACGTGATGTGGGGGCAGGAGGAGCTGGTGGACCGTACGGAGTTCGCGCAGCCGGCGCTGTTCGCCTTCGAGCTGGCCCTGGCGCGGCTGTGGGCCTCGTGGGGGCTGCGGTTCGCCGCCGTGGCGGGGCACTCGGTCGGGGAGATCGCGGCGGCCGTGGTCGCCGGGGTGCTCTCCACCCGGGACGGGGCGCGGCTCGCGGTCGCGCGGGGCCGGCTGATGCAGGAGCTGCCGCCGGGCGGGGCGATGGTCGCGGTCGCCGCCGGTGAAACGGAGGCGGCCACGATGTTGCAGGGCGAGACGGAGGCGGTGATCGCCGCGGTGAACGGGCCGGAGGCCGTGGTGGTCTCCGGCGCCGAGGCCGCCGTACTGCGCGTCGGCGACTACTGGCGCGAACGTGGCCGCCGCACACGGCGGTTGCGGGTCGGGCACGCGTTCCACTCGCCGCTCATGGAGCCGATGCTCGGCCGGTTCGCCGAGGCGGTCGCCGCACTGGACTTCCGCCCGCCGACGATTCCGGTCAGCCCCTCGGCCGCGACGGCGCACCCCTTCTCCTCCCCCGACTACTGGGTGGCGCACGCCCGGCGCCCGGTGCGCTTCGCCGACGCGCTGCGGAAGATGTCCGACGCCGACGTGCTGGTCGAACTCGGTCCCGACGCGGCGCTGACCGCGCTGGCCGGTGACGGGCGGCCGGTCTTCGCCTCGACGCGGCGCGACCGGCCGGAGACCCGCACCGTGTTGGCGGCCCTGGGCGGCGTACACGCGCACGGCGCGCACGTGGAGTGGAGCGTGCTGCTGGGCGAGGGCGGGCATGTCCCGCTGCCCACCTACGCGTTCCAGCGCGCCACCTACTGGCTCCCGGCCGCCGGCCGGCCGGCGGCCACGGCGCCGTCACGTGCCCAGGAGCGGTTCTGGGCGGCCGTCGAAGAGGGCGACGCACGGGAGCTGACCGGCCCGCTCGGCGCCCCGGCCGAACTGGTCCCGGTGCTCCCGGCCCTGGCCCGCTGGCACCGGGAGGCGAGCGAGCGGCTCAGGCTGGACGCGTGGCGCTACCGGGTCGTGTGGCGTCCGGCGGCGCAGCCCCGCAGCGCGGCCCAGGTGCCCGGCACCTGGCTGATCGTCCTGCCCCAGGAAGACGACGGGCGCGGCGACGGGCGGCTGCGGGCTCTGGCCAGGTCGCTGTCCGACGTGGTGACGGTCCGGACCGGTACCGACCGCGAGCAGGCCGGGGCGGCGCTCGGTGCCGTCGTCGCCGGGCTGCCGGCGCTGTCCGGCGTGGTGAGCCTGCTCGACCAGCCCCAGGAACTGCTCGTTCTCGTCCAGTCGTTGGGCGATGCACGGGTCGGCGCCCGCCTGTGGTGTGTCACTCAGGGTGCGGTCGGGGTCGGCCCCGGGGAGGCGCCGGCGGACCTCGAAGCGGCAGCCGTATGGGGGCTGGGCCGGGTGGCAGGTCTGGAACACCCGGACCGGTGGGGCGGGCTGGTCGATCTGCCCGCGCGGATCGACGAACGGGTCGGCGGCTGGCTCGCCGGGGCGCTGAGCGGCGAGGGGCACGAGGACCAGATCGCCCTGCGCGCGAGCGGCGTCTGGCTGCGCCGGGTCGGCCCCGCCCCGGCCGCACAGGCCCCGGCAGCCGCACAGGCCCCGGCCACCACACAGGCTCCGGCGGCCGAACAGCCTCCGGCCGACAGTGCTCCGGTGGCCGAACGGGCTCCCGCCGGACCGGCCGGGCACGGGTGGGAGGAACCGGGCGGGAGTGTCCTCATCACCGGGGGGACCGGATCGCTGGGGGCGCTGCTCGCGCGGCGGCTGGCGCGGCGCGGCGGCCGCTCCCTCGTGCTCGTCTCCCGCCGTGGCCGCGCGGCGCCCGGTGCCCGGGAGCTGGCCGCCGAACTGGAGGCCATGGGCGCCGTGGTGCGGATCGTGGCCGCCGATGTCGCGGACGGGCCGGGCATGTCCCAGCTGGTGGCCGGACTCGCGGAGGCGGGCGAACCCGTGCGCGCCGTCTTCCACACCGCGGGGGTGGGCCAGAACACCACGCTGGAGGAGATGACGGTGGAGGAGTTCCGCACCGTCACCTCCGGCAAGGTCGTGGGCGCCCGCGTGCTGGACCAGCTGTTCTCCGACACGCCGCTCGACGCCTTCGTCCTCTTCTCCTCCATCTCCGGCTTCTGGGGCAGCGGCCACCAGGGCGCCTACGCCGCCGCCAACGCCTGGCTCGACGCCCTCGCCGAACAGCGCAGGGCACGGGGGCTGGCGGCCACGGCGGTGGCGTGGGGCGTGTGGGCCGGATCCGGCATGCTCGATCCGGGCGGTGAACGCGAGCTGCGGCGCCGTGGGCTGCTTCCCATGGCCGCCCAGGACGGCATGCGCGTGCTCGATGACGTGCTCGCCCAAGGCGAGAGCGCGCTGGCTGTCGCCGACATCGACTGGGAGTCCTTCCTGGTCGGCTACACGGCCGCCGGACCGCGCCCGCTGGTGGAGGATCTGCCGCAGGTGAAGGCCGTGCGGCAGGGCCGGCCGGCGGCTCCAGCCGCCGGGACCGGCGGCGGCGCCGGGGGCTCGGGCCGCACCGCCGCCGAACTGACCGGCCCGCAGCGGGAGTCGGCGCTGCGCGCGCTCGTACGGGAAGCGGCGGCCGAGGAGTTGGGCCACGCCGGACCGTCCGCGATCGGTGATGACCGCCCGCTGGTCGAGCTGGGGCTGGATTCCGTCTCGGCGGTCGGCATCCGCAACCGGCTGGGCCGCACGACGGGGCTCGCGCTGCCGGCGACGCTCGTCTTCGACCATCCGACCGTGCCCGAGGTGTGCGCGTTCCTTGGCCGTGCACTGGATGAGGCCGGATTCGCGCGGGAGGCCCCCGAGGGGGGACGGGCCGCCGACGACGAGACGTTCGCGGCCGTCTACCGGGCTGTCGCGCTGCGCGGCCGGATGACGGAGGTGGAGGCGCTGCTGACCGGGGCGTCCGGGGTGCGCCGCCGATTCCATGATCCGGCGGAGGCGGACGCGGGGCGGGTCCGGCTGGCAGCCGGCGAGGAGGGGCCGGCGGTGGTGGCCTTTCCGCCGTTCGCGCCCGTCGAGCAGTCGTTGCAGTTCGCCCGGCTCGCGATGTTCTTCCGCGACCGCCGGGACCTGTTCCTCGTGCACGTCCCGGGCTTCCAGCCGGGCTCGGCCCTCGCCGGTTCGTTGGAGACCCTCATCGACGCCATGGCGGCGCAGGCGCTGCGCTGTACCGGCGGGGGGCCGTTCGCGCTGCTGGGCTACTCCTCCAGCGGCTGGCTCGCACAGGCGGTCACCACCCGGCTGGAGGAGTGGGGGGAGCGGCCGAGCGGTGTGGTGCTGCTGGATACCTATCTGCCGGACAGCATGCCCCTGAGCCTGCGTCAGGCGATGAACTACGAGGTCAACGAGCGGCGTGCGCGGTTCACCACGATGAACTTCACGACGCTGACGGCGCTGGGCACCTACCGGGCTCTCTTCCGCCCCTGGACACCCGCCGCGACCAGCGCCCCCACCCTGTTCGTCGCCCCGCAGGAGCGCATCCCCGGCGACCCGGCGGCTCCCCCGCCCGCCGCGGAGGAGTGGCGGTCCCGCTGGCCGCTGTCGCACACCAGGGTCGGCGTGCCCGGCGACCACTGCACCATCGTCGCCGAGCACGCCGCCCGGACGGCCGAGGCCGTGCACGACTGGCTCGGCAAGGTCTGAACCGCACACCGGAAGGCGCTGACCGTGGTCGCTGAAGAGGAACTGCTGGGCTATCTCAGGCGTGTCACAGCGGAGTTGCACGACACGCGCAAGCGGCTGGAGGAGGCCGAAGCGGTCTTCGACGAGCCTGTCGCGGTCGTCGCGATGGGCTGCCGCCTGCCCGGCGGCGTGTCCTCGCCCGAGGAGCTGTGGCGGCTGGTGGCGGGCGGGGGCGACGCCATCTCCCCGTTCCCCGGCGACCGGGGCTGGGACACGGCCGCCCTCTTCGATCCTGAGTCGGCACGGCCCGGTACCAGCTACGTCGGTGCGGGCGGCTTCCTCGCGGACGTCGCCGGGTTCGACGCGGAGTTCTTCGGCATCTCACCCCGGGAGGCGCTGGCCATGGACCCGCAGCAGCGGCTGCTGCTGGAGGTCGCCTGGGAGACCGTCGAGCGGCTGGGAGCCGACCCGCTCTCGCTCCGCGGCAGCCGCACCGGGGTTTTCGTCGGCGCGGGCATGCAGGACTACGCCGCGCTGGTGCGGCCCTCGGCCGAGGCGGCCGGGTATCTGGCCACCGGCAACGCGCTGGCCGTCCTGGCGGGGCGGCTGGCCTACGTACTGGGCACCGAGGGGCCCGCCGTCACGGTGGACACGGCATGCTCGTCGTCGCTGGTGGCCCTGCACCAGGCGTGCCACGCCCTGCGGCGCGGCGAGTGCGAACTCGCCCTCGCGGGCGGGGTGACCGTGCTCGCCGGCCCCGAGGTCTTCGTCGAGTTCAGCGCCCAGCGGGGGCTGGCGCCCGACGGCCGGGCCAAGTCGTTCGCCGCCGCGGCCGACGGCACCAGCTGGGCGGAGGGGGTCGGGCTGCTGTTGCTCGAACGGCTCACCGACGCCCGGCGCAACGGCCATGAGGTGCTGGCGCTGGTACGCGGCTCGGCCGTCAACCAGGACGGCGCCTCCAACGGACTGACCGCGCCCAGCGGACCGGCCCAGCAGGACGTCATCCGGCAGGCACTGGCAGCCGCCCGGCTCTCACAGACGCAGGTGGACGCGGTCGAGGCCCACGGCACCGGCACGGCCCTGGGCGATCCCGTCGAGGCACAGGCGCTCCTGGCCACGTACGGGCAGGGCCGGCCCGGTGGCCGGCCGCTGTGGCTGGGCTCCCTCAAGTCCAACATCGGCCACGCGCAGGCGGCGGCCGGAGTGGCGGGCGTCATCAAGATGGTGCTTGCCCTGCGCCACGGCGTGCTGCCCAGGACGCTGCACATCGACGCGCCCACGCCACATGTGGACTGGTCCGCCGGGGCGGTGTCCCTGCTGACGGAGGCGCGCGAGTGGCCCGGCCGCAAGGACGGGGGGCCGAGGCGGGCCGGGGTGTCCTCCTTCGGTGTCAGCGGCACCAACGCCCACGTGATCGTGGAGGAGGCGCCCCGCGACCTGCCGGAGACGCCCGACGTGGCGGCCGGCCCCGCGTCCCCGGAACCGGCCGGCGCGCCGCCGCTGCCGTGGGTGCTGTCGGCCAGGTCGCCGCGGGCGCTGCGGGATCAGGCCGCCCGGCTGCTGTCGTGGACCGACGGCACGGGAGACGAGAGGGAGACGGCAGACGCCGGGGCCGGGGGCGCCTCGGAGCGCGACATCGCCGCCGCGCTGGCCGGTGGCAGAACGGTCTTCGGGCACCGTGCCGTGGTCGTGGGCGAGAGCCGGGAGTCGCTGCGCGCGGGGCTGGCCGAGCTGACCGGACCCGGGGACGGGCCCGCGCGCGGCATGCGGCCGGTATCCGGCCCGGCCGACGCGGGTGAGCGCGTCGTCCTCGTCTTCCCCGGCCAGGGCGCGCAGTGGGAGGGCATGGCGCGGCAACTCCTGGCCGACTCACCGCTGTTCGCGGCCCGGCTGCGCGAATGCGCCGACGTGCTCGACCCGATGACGGGCTGGGCGCTACTGGACGTGCTCGCGGGCGGGCCCGGCGCGCCTTCGCTCGACCGGGTGGATGTGGTGCAGCCCGCGCTGTTCGCCGTGGGGGTGGCACTGGCCGGGCTGTGGCGCTCCTGCGGCGTGGTACCGGATGCCGTCATGGGCCACTCCCAGGGGGAGATCGCCGCCGCGTGTGTGGCGGGGGCGCTGTCGCTGCCGGACGCGGCGCGGGTGGTGGTCACCCGCTCCAGGGCGCTGCGGGTGCTGTCGGGAACGGGCGGCATGCTGTCGGTCCCGGCCTCCGCCGACCAGGTGGCACGGTGGCTGTCCGAGGGGTACGGGGAGTTGGCGACGGCATCCGTCAACGCGCGGGAGATCACGGTCGTTTCGGGGGAGATCTCCGCGCTGCGGCGCTTCGCCGCCCAGCGGGAGGCCGCCGGGACACAGGTGCGCTGGATCGCGGTGGACTACGGCTCCCACTCGGCACAGGTGGAGGCCGTCGAGGCGGAGCTGGCCGCGAAGCTGGCCCGGATCCGGCCACGCCCGGCCGGCACACCGATGTTCTCGACCGTGGAGGGCGACTGGGCGGACGGCACCCGGCTCGATGCGGGCTACTGGTATCGCAATCTGCGCCGCACGGTGCTGTTCGGGCCCGCCGTCGAGAAGCTGGCGGAATCCGGGCACGACACCTTCATCGAGGTCGGCCCGCACCCCGTACTGCTCCCGGGCATCGAGGAGACGCTGCGGCAGGACGGGCCGGGCAGGCCCTTCGCCGTCGTCGGCACCCTCCGGCGCGGCCGGGGCGGCTGGGACACGTTCTTGCGCTCGCTCGCCGAGGCGTGGGTCCGCGGCGTGCGCGTCGACTGGGCCGGCACGCTGCCCGGCGGCGCGGGGCGCCGGGCAGCACTGCCCACCTACCCGTTCCAGCACCGCCGTTACTGGCCCGACGCCGTAGCCGGACCCGGCGATGTGACGTCCGCCGGGCTCGACCGGGCCGCACACCCGCTGCTGGGTGCCGTGCTGCCGTCGGCCGGGGGCGATGGTGTGCGGTGCACCGGGCGGCTCTCCCGCACCGGCCGCACCTGGCTCGCCGAGCACATCGTCGGCACCTCGGTACTGCTGCCCGGCACGGCGCTGGTCGAACTGGCCCTGCACGTGGGCGCGCTGACGGGCTGTCCGCGTATCGGGCAGCTCACCCTGGAGGCCCCGCTGGATCTGACGGACGGCGCGCGCCAGTTGTGTGCCGAGGCCGGTGACGCGGACGAGAGCGGGTGCCGCGAGGTGCGGGTGTGGTCGCGGCCGGAGGGCGCCGCCCCGGGCCCGGCCTGGACGCGGCATGCCACAGGCGTCCTCTCGCCCGTCACCGGCACCCCTGCGCCGGGCCCCGCGCACTGGCCGCCGGCGGGCGCCGTCCCGCTGGCCACGGACAGCCTCTACACCGGATTCGCCGCGGCGGGGCTCGCCTACGGGCCGCTGTTCCAGGGGGTGCGCGCGGCGTGGGCGGCCGGGGAGGACATCTACGCCGAGGTCGCGCTGCCCGAAGCGGCACGGGCCGGGGCAGCTGCCCCCGGAGCGGCGGGCGCCGGCGCCTTCGCCCTGCATCCCGCGCTGTTCGACGCGGCCTTGCACACGATCGCCCTCCTTCCGGAGCAGACACCGGATTCCGGTGTGCTGCTGCCCTTCCACTGGGAGGGGGTCGCCTTGCACGCGATCGGCGCGTCCACGCTGCGCGTGCGGCTGTCCCGGAAGGGCGGGACCTCCTTCGCGCTGCACCTGTCGGATCCGGCGGGAGAGCCCGTGCTGTCGGTCGATTCCCTGACCGTGCGGCCCCGTTCCGCCGAGCTGCCCCCCTCCGGTGCTGCCGCCGTGCCCGAGGGGCTCTACCGCCTCGCCTGGCAGCCCTGCCCCACCGGAGCCGGGTCCGCCACACCGCCGCCGTCGGCCGTCTTCCTCGCCGGCGGACCGGCCGGGGCCTGGGCCGGGGACGCACCCGTGTACGCGGACCTGGACGCCGCTCTCGCCGCGCTGGAGACCGGCACTCCGCGGCCGGCGCACGTGGTGGCGTGCTGGGATCCCGACCGGGACACGCTGGAGACCGCGCTGGCCCTGCTCCAGGCGTGGCTCCGGGACGAACGGTCCTCCTCCTCCCGCCTGGTGGTGCTCACCCACGGCGCGGTCCTGGCCGGTGCCGACCCGCGGCCGGTCGATCCCGTACAGGCGGCCGTGTGGGGGCTGGTGCGCTCGGCGCAGTCGGAGAACCCGGGCCGTTTCCTGCTCGTGGACGTGGACGACCGGCCCGGTGCGGGAGCGCTGGGGGCGGCACTGGCGGCCGGGGAGGACCAGTGCGCGCTGCGCGACGGTCTCGTCCACGTCCCCCGGCTGGTCCGGCCCGACCCGCGCGGTGTGCTCGCGCCCCCTCCGGAAGCGCCCGCCTGGCGCCTCACGGCAGGCGGGGACTGCACCTTGGACGGCCTGACGCTCACCGAGGCCCCTGATTCAGCGGCACCGCTCACCCCCGGCGAGGTGCGGGTGGCCGTGCGGGCCGCGGGCCTCAACTTCCGGGATGTGCTGCTCGCCCTGGGCATGTATCCCGGGGGCGGGATCCTCGGCAGCGAGGCGGCCGGGGTGGTCGTGGAGTGTGCCGCGGATGTGGCCCGGTTCCGCCCCGGGGACCGCGTCTTCGGCGTCGTGCCCCACGCCTTCGGCACCCGCGTCACCGCCGACCAGCGCACCCTGGCCCCGGTCCCGGCGGAGTGGACCTTCGCGCAGGCCGCCGCCGTCCCGGTGGCGTTCTTGACGGCCTACTACGGGCTGGCCGACCTGGGCCGCACCCGGCCGGGGGATTCTGTACTCGTCCACGCCGCTGCCGGGGGTGTGGGCACGGCCGCCGTGCAACTGGCCCGCCACCTCGGCGCGGAGGTGTTCGCGACGGCGAGCCCCGGCAAGTGGGAGGCGCTGCGCGGGGCGGGGCTGGATGACGACCACATCGCCTCCTCGCGGACCACCGAGTTCGCCGCACGGTTTCGCCAGGTGTCCGGCGGCGGGATGGACGTCGTACTGAACTCGCTCACCGGCGAATTCGTGGACGCCTCCCTCGGCCTGTGCGCGGCGGGCGCCCGGTTCGTGGAGATGGGCAAGACCGATGTACGCGACCCGGCCACGCTCGGTGGACCGCCTGTCACCTACCGGGCCTTCGACCTGATGGAAGCCGGCCCGGACCGCATCGGGCAGCTGCTCGGCATCCTGCTGGACCTGTTCGCCACCGGTGCGCTGACGCTGCCGCCGGTCACGGTGTGGGACATCCGGCACGCCCCCGAGGCGTTTCGCTGCCTCTCCCAGGCCCGCCACACCGGCAAAGTCGTCCTCACCGTGCCGGCCGCCCCCGCGCCCGAGGGCACCGTACTGATCACCGGAGGCACCGGCACGCTCGGCGGTCTGGCCGCCCGGCACCTGGTCACCGCACACGGCGCACGGCACCTGCTGCTGGTGAGCCGGAGCGGGCCCGAAGCGCCCGGTCTGCCCGCGCTCCGGCGGGAGTTGGCCGGACTGGGCGCCGAGGTCGCCGTCGCGGCCTGTGACGTGGCCGACCGGCAGGCCCTGCGGGAGGTCCTGGCGGGCATCCCGGCCGCGCACCCGCTCACCGCGGTCATCCACGCGGCCGGTGTCCTCGACGACGGGCTCGTCGGCGCGCTCACACCCCAGCGGCTGCGCCGGGTCACCGGCCCCAAGGCGGACGCTGCCTGGGCACTGCACCAGGAGACGGCGAGCACGGACCTGGCGGCCTTCGTCACCTTCTCCTCGGCGGCGGGGCTGATGGGCGCGCCCGGGCAGGGCAACTACGCGGCGGCCAACGCCTTCCTCGACGGGCTGGCCCAGCTCCGCCGCGCCCAGGGCCTGCCGGGGCTCTCCCTGGCCTGGGGCTTCTGGGAGGTCGCCAGCGGCATGACGGAACACCTCGGCGAGGCCGGGCTGCGGCGGCTGGCCCGGGACGGAGTGCTGCCCATCCCCTCGGGGCAGGGCCTGGAACTGTTCGACGCGGCACTCGCCGCCGACCACCACGCCCTGCTCGCGCCGGTCCGGCTGAGCCTTCCCGCGCTGCGCGCGCGGGCCGAGACCGGCGCGCTGCCGCCGCTGTTCCACCGGCTGACCGGGGTGGGTTCGCTGCCCACCGCCGCCGGGGCGCCGGAGGCCGGCGCCACCGGCGGGTCCCTGACCCGGAAGCTGGCGGGGCTCGCCGCGGCCCAGCGCCGCGAGACGCTGCTGGACTTCGTCCGCCGGGAGGCCGCCACGGTGCTGGGCTACGGGGAGGATGCCCCGATCGAGCCCGACCAGGCGTTCCGGGAGCTGGGGTTCGACTCCTTGACCGCCGTGGAACTGCGCAACCGACTCAACCGGTCTACGGGGTTGCTGCTGCCCGTCACGCTGGTCTTCGACTTCCCCACCCCGCGCACCCTGGCGGAGCGGCTCGACACCGGCCTGGCACCGGCCGGCTCCGATGCCCCGGGAGGCGGCCTGGACGAGGAGTTCGACCGGCTGGAGGCCCGGCTGACGGCGCTGCCGGAGGACTTCGCCGAGCGCGACCGCGTCACCTCGCGTCTGCGGTCGCTGACGCGGCACTGGGCCGACCGGCACCGCATGTCCACGCGGCCGGTGGACGGCGACAGCTCCGACATCGAGCTGGCCGACGACGAGGAGATGTTCCGCCTCATCGACCAGGAGTTCGGCTCCGCCTGAGCCGCGCCGCTCGCGCGGCGACGGGCAGACGGAGGGGCGGGCTGGGGCGGGAGGAAGGACGGAAGGACGGACGAACCCGGGGCCCTTGGAGGGACCGCCGCCCCGATCTGCGGAGGCCGGCCGGGGCGTCCCGGTCAGGAGATGCCGAACTCCTCACCGATGAGGCTGAACATCTCCTCGTCCGTCGCCGCTTCGAGGTCCTCCCGGCCTCCGTCCGGAAGCCTGCCGAAGTCCCCCGCCTCCTTCCACCGGGTGAGCAGAGCGGTCAGCCGCATGACGGCCATCGCCCGCGCCGGCTCGTCGGAGGCCAGGTCCTCCGCTCCCGCCTCAAGGGCCCGCAGATGCTCCTCGACCGTCGAGCCGGCCGCGGCATCGGCGCCGGCCAGCAGCGTGCCCAGATACGCGGCGGCCTTGCGCGGCGTGGGGTGGTCGAAGGCCAGTGAGACGGGTGTGCGCACGTCGAGGGCGGCCTGGAGGCGTCGGCGGAGTCCGACCGAGGCGAGCGAGTCGAAGCCCATCTCCCGGAAGGCCGCGTCCGGTTCGACGGCGTCGGCCGTGGCGTGGCCCAGCACGGCCGCGGCCTCGGCGCACACCAGGTCCAGGAGGGCCTGCGCCCGCTCGTCCGCCGGCAGCGCGGCGATGCGGCGGTGCTCGGCGGCGGCTCCGGTACCGGGGTCGGCGTCCGGGCCGTTCCCGGCTCCGGTGCGTGCCTCCTGGGACATCAGGAGGCGTACCTGCGGCAGGTCGTGCACCAGGGGCCGGGCACGGGCGGCGGTGTAACCGGGAAGGAACCGCTCCCAGTCCACATCGGCGACGACCACGCACGTCTCGTCCAGCAGGAGAGCCGTCTCCAACGACCGTACGGCGGCCCCGGGTTCCATCGGGCACAGGCCGCGACGGCGCAGCTGCTCCTCGCCGTGTTCCCCGATCATCCCCGTGCCGCCCCACATGCCCCAGGCCACCGAGGTGGCCACCGCACCGCGCGCCCGGCGCTGCCCGGCGAGGGCGTCCAACGAGGCGTTCCCGGCGGCGTACGCGGCGCTCATGCCGCTCCCCCAGGTGGCGGAGGCGGAGGAGAACAGTACGAACGCGTCCAACTCCCGTTCCGCGAGCAGCCCGTCCAGCACGACGGCGCCCGCCACCTTGCCCGCGACCGTCGCCGCGCACTCCCGCGACGTCATCTCCGACAGCGCGGTGGTCTGCGGCACTCCGGCGGCGTGCACCACCGTGCGCAGCGGCGGCCCCTCGGACTCGATGTCCTTGAGCAGCGAGCGGACAGCGCCCGGGTCCGACACGTCGCACGCCGCCACCACTACCGCGGCCCCGGCCTCCCGCAGCTCGCTCTCCAGCTCCCCGGCGCCCGCTGCCGCCGGGCCGCTGCGGCTCACCAGCACCAGCCGTTCCGCACCGGCCGTGACCAGCCAGCGCGCGACATGGGCGCCGAGCGCGCCCGTCCCTCCCGTCACCAGGGCCGTGCCCCCGGTCCGGAATCCGGCGCCGGCCGACCGCGCCCGGGGCCCCGCCCCCGCGGGTACCAGGCGCCTGACGTACACACCGGAAGGGCGGACGGCGAGTTGGTCCTCGTCGCCGGAGGCACGCAGAACCTCGATCAGCCACGCGGTGGCGCGCTCGTCCGGGTTCGGCGGCAGATCCACCAGACCGCCCCAGCGGCCGGGATGCTCCAGCCCCACGACCCGGCCCATCCCCCACACCTGGGCCTGCCCCGGGCAGGCCGGCGGCTCGTCGTCGGTCACCTTCACGGCTCGGGAGGTGGCCAGCCACAGCGGTGCGCCGATATCCGCGTCCCCCAGCGCCTGGGTCAGCAGCAGTCCGGCCATCAGACCGCCGGCGACCCCGCCGGACAGTGCCTCCTCCTCCGGTCCGGCGGTGACCAGCGCCAGCACTCCGGCGACCGGCTCCGACTCCACCGGCTCGGGCGCGTCAGGGCCTTCGCACGGCGCTGCCGCGAGCCGGGCGAGCCGGGCCGCGAGCGCCGTCCGGTCGGTGGTCCGTGGAGCCATCGCCAGCCGGTCGATCCGCGCGCCGGTGGCCGCCAGCGCCGTGATGGTCCGTTCCATCCAGGGAGGGAGGTGCCCCTCGGGCACCACCACGAGCCAGCGCCCGGCCGGGGGGCCGCCTCCCGGGGGCGGGGACCAGGACTTCCATGCCTCCCGGTAGCGCCAGCCGTCCAGCGTCGCCGCCCGCTCCCGCCGCGCGTGCCAGTCGGCCAGTGCGGGCAGCACCTCGCGCAGCGCGTCGCGCGCTCCTTGCGCCACCCCCAGTTCGTCCGCGAGCGCGTCCTCGTCCGCCGCGTGGACCGCCGTCCAGAACTCGGCGTCGGGCGACGCGGCGGCCCGGCTGCCGTCTCCGGTGGGACGGTTCGCGGCAGGCAGCCAGTAGCGCTGCCGCTGGAACGCGTAGGTCGGCAGTTCCACCCATCCCGGGCCGCCCCCCTCCCCGCCCGTCCGGTCGCGGAGCACCGCCGGCCAGTCGATCTCCAGTCCCTTCGTCCAGCCCTCGCCCGCCGACAGCGTCAGTTGCCGCAGCGCGCTCTCGCCCTGGCGCAGTGAGCCCAGCACCACGGCCGGCTCGTCCAGTTCGTCGATGGTCTCCTGCATTCCGACGATGAGCGCGGGGTGGGCGCTGACCTCGACGAAGAACCTGGTGCCGGTGCGGGTCAGTTCGGTGATCACCTCCGCGAGGCGCACCGTGTGGCGGAGGTTGCGGAACCAGTAGCGGCCATCCAGTCCGGTGCCCTCCACCAGGGCGGAGTCCACGGTGGAGTAGAGCGGCGTCGTCCCCGCGAGGGGGCGGATGCCGGACAGTTCGGCCTCCAGCTGTGTGCGGACCGCCTCCATGTGCGGTGAATGCCCGGCGACGTCCGCCTTGATCGCGCGGGTGCGCACACCGTCCTCCTGGCAGCGGGCACGCAGTTCCGCCAGATCGGCGACGGGCCCGGAAACGACCACCGAGCGGGGGCCGTTGACCACCGCGAGCGAGAGCCCGCCGCGTTCCGCGAGCAGCCGCTCGGCCTCCGCGCGGCTGGTCGCGACCGAGACCATCCCGCCGGTGCCCGACAGCTGCCGCAGCAGCCGGGACCGTACGGCGACCACCTTGGCCGCGTCGGGCAGCGTGAGGACTCCCGCGACGTACGCCGCGGCGATCTCCCCCAGCGAGTGGCCCACCAGCGCGGCCGGCTCGACGCCCCAGGACCGCCACACCGCCGCCAGCGAGACCATGACCGAGAACAGCGCGGGTTGCAGTACGTCGATCCGCTCGCAGAACTCCTCTCCGGCCCGGCCGCTGACGACATCGTCCAGCGACCACCGCGCCGACCAGGACACCTGGTCGCGGAAGACTTCCGCGCACCGCCGGAACTCGGCGGCGAACACCTCGCAGGAGCCGAGCAGTTCGGCGCCCATCCCCAGCCACTGGGGGCCTTGCCCGGGAAAGACCAGCACCACCGGTCCGGACTCCGCGCCACCGCTCCCCCGCACGACGCCGGGTGCCGTGCCCGTGGCGGGGTCCGCCCCCGCGACCGCCCGCAGCCCGGCGAGCAGCTCCGGCAGCCCATCGCCGAGGACCAGGGCCCGCTCGCTCAACTGCGCGCGCCCGGCGGCCAGCGCCCTCGCCACCCCCAGCGCGTCCGCTCTCCCGCCCCGGCCCTCCACCACGGCGGCCAGTCGCGCCGCCTGTGCCCGCAGTCCTCCCGGCCCCCGGCCCGACAGCGGCCACGGGACCGGGGCGCGGTCCGGGAGGCCGGAGGCCGGGGCGCGGTCCTTGCCGGAGTGCTCGGTGGGGTACGCGTCGGAGCCCTTGGCGAGGTCCTCGGTGGGGTCCTTGGCGGGTTCCTCGGCGGCGGGCTCGGTCTTTCGCGGCCCGGCGGCGTCCGGTCCGTCCCCGCGGCCGGTCCCCGCCGTGGCCTCCTCGGCCTCCTCCAGGATCACGTGCGCGTTCGTCCCGCTCATGCCGAACGACGAGACGCCCGCCCGCCGGGGGCCGCCCTCCCCGGGCCAGGGCCGCGCCCCGTCGAGCAGGCGTACGGTGCCGGGCGACCAGTCCACCTCGGGTGTCGGCACATCGGCATGGAGCGTGCGGGGCAGCACCCCGCGGCGCATCGCCATCACCGCCTTGATCACCCCGGCCACTCCCGCCGCCGCCTGGGCGTGCCCGATGTTCGACTTCACCGAGCCCAGCCACAGCGGCCGGTCCGCCGGGCGGTCCGTCCCGTATGCCGCCAGCAGGGCCCGCGCCTCGATGGGGTCCCCCAGCCGGGTGCCGGTGCCGTGTGCCTCCACCATGTCCACCTGCTGCGGGGCCAGTCCCGCGTCGGCCAGCGCGGCGCGGATCACCCGCTGCTGGGCCGCGCCGCTCGGCGCGGTCAGGCCGTTGGAGGCCCCGTCCTGGTTGACCGCCGAACCCCGCACCACTGCCAGCACGCGCTGTCCCCGGCGCCGGGCGTCCGAGAGCCGGCGCACCAGCAGCATTCCGACGCCCTCGCCCATGCCGAACCCGTCGGCGTCCGCGGCGAAGGCCCGGCAGCGCCCGGTGGGGGAAAGTCCCCGCTGACGGCTGAACTCCACCAGCGCTCCGGGCACCGGGACGATGGTGGCGCCGCCGCACAGCGCGAGGTCGCACTCCCCGCGGCGCAGTGCCTGGACGGCCAGGTGCAGGGAGACCAGGGACGAGGAGCAGGCGGTGTCCACCGTCACCGCGGGCCCTTCGAGACCGAACAGGTAGGCGATCCGGCCCGAGGCGACGCTGGTGGAGGTGCCCGTGGCGAGGTAGCCCTCGGCCTCGCTCGGATCGTGTTCCCCGCCCACCCCGTAGTTCTGCGCGGCCGTGCCGACGTAGACGCCGGTCCTGCTGCCGCGCAGCGAGTGCGGGTCGAGTCCGGCGTGTTCGGCCGCCTCCCAGGCGGTCTCCAGCAGCAGCCGCTGCTGAGGGTCCATGGCCGTGGCCTCCCGTGGGGAGATCCCGAAGAAGCCGGCGTCGAAGGCGGTGGCATCGTGCAGGAAGTAGCCGGACCGCACGTAACTGGTGCCGGGCCGCGCGGGGTCCGGGTCGTACAGGGCGTCCACGTCCCAACCCCGGTCGGAGGGCAGCGGCCCGATCGCGTCGCTTTCGCCGCCCACCAGATCCCACAGCCCGTCCGGGGAGTCGACACGGCCGGCGAACCGGCAGCCGATACCGACGACGGCGATCGGCTCGCTCGCCTGTTCCAGCACCTCATGGAGCCGGTGGCGGGTGGTGCGCAGATCGGCGGTGATCTTCTTGAGGTACGTACGGAACCTGTCTTCGCTGTCGGTCATGGATCGTCGGCTCCTCGGGAGGGGAAAGTCACCGGGCAGTGCCCACCACCGTCCATTCTGCGAGCGGGACCGGCCGCCGCTCTCCCCCTCAACCCCCCTGTCACCGGCCGCCGGGCCCCACTGTTCCGCCCCTTGGGGCCGCTAGGGGGCGGTCAGGGGGTTGCCCCGCGACGGGGACGCCCGGGGAAGCTGGCGGTGCCGGTGGCGCCGCCGCCGTGCCTCCGCCCTTCGTCCCAGGTTCCGCCTGCTCACCCGGATGTCTCCAGCACGCTGATAGCACCCGTCGGGCAGCGCGATGCCGCTTCTCTCGCCTCGGCCTCCTGGCCCCCGGAAGGATGTTCCGTGATGAGCCGAACCCGACCGTCTTTGTCGTCCTGGTCGAACAGCCCGGGAAAGTACATCGCACAGCTTCCGCTGGATGTACATTTCTCGCGGTCCACTTTGATGCGCATTCTCTGAACGTATCCGCGGCAACACATCGATGCAATACGGGAATTCATACCGCAGCGCACCACCGACCCGGCGGTCCGGCGCATTTCCCCGGTTGGGCGGGGAAAGGGAATCAGTCGCCCCCCGGACCGCACACGGCGTCCACGGCCGGGCGCAACGGCTCGCTCCCGGACGTCAGTTCCAGCGTCCGTCCGAAGCCGGCGGAGCGGTCGAGCAGGGCGAGGACCGCGGCGGCCACGTCCGCCCGGCCGATCTCGCCCCCGGGTGCCACGTTCGCGACGGCCGCGCGAAGCCGCACGCGGCCCCGCTGCGGCGCGTCGGTGAGTCTTCCGGTCCGCACGATCGTCCAGTCCAGGTCACGGCCGCGCACATCGTCCTCGGCGGCGGTCTTGGCCGCGAGGTAGGCGGCCCTCTCGCGCTCGGACCAGGGCTGCCCCTCGGCGCCGTGCCAGTTGCTGACCATGAGGTAGCGGCGCACCCCGGCCCGCTCGCCGGCCCCGGCGAACAGCGCGGCGGGTCTCCCGTCCGGTCCCGGGCGGGGCGGGGAGCCCGCGCCGCCGCCTGTTCCGGCCGCGAGCACGAGGGCGTCGGCCTGCCGCAGGGCCCCGGCGAGCGCGGCCCGTACCGCACGCGGCCCCTGAGCGGGATCGACGATCACCGGTTCACCGCCCAGCGCGCGCAGCCGGTCCGCGGGCGCCGCTGTGCGCACCAGCGCGACCGGCCGGCCGCCACCGGCCGCGCACGCGGCGACCAGCGCACTCCCCAGGGGAGTCGAGGCCCCGAGAATCACCATTCGCATGCTGGTCAGTATGAGCGCCGAGAACGCACCGGAAACCCGCGAGAATTCATTCCGCATCACTCGCGGCAAGTTCCGCTCACCAACTGGACCGAGCACCGAGGAGAAGGAAGAAAACGTGTCGGAATCGCAGCCGGAAGCGCGGAATCTGCCCCTCCACCGAAGCTGCCCCTTCGATCCTCCGGACGAGTACAAACGACTGCGGGAGGAGGAACCGGTCAGCCGCGTACGGTTCGCCGATGGCCAGGAGGGCTGGCTGCTGACCAAATTCAAAGACGTACGGGACTTTCTGCTGGACAGCCGGTTCAGTTCGGACCGGAACCGCGCGGCGCGCACCAGGCACACGCACGAGAAGCCGAAGCTGCCGGCCGGCGCCATGGTGAGCATGGACCCGCCCGAACACACCCGCTACCGCCGGATGCTCGCCGGTCAGTTCACCGTCCGCAGGGTGCGGGAGCTGGAGCCGAAGATCGCCGGATACGTCCATCAGCAGCTCGACGCGATGGCGGAGGCGGGGCCCGGCGTCGATCTCGTGCAGACGTTCGCGCTGCCGGTGCCCTCTCTCGTCATCTGCGATCTGCTGGGGGTGCCGTCCCGTCACCGGCACGACTTCCAGCGCTGGGCACAGACCGTGCTCAACGTGGACCTGCCCCTGGCGGAGGTGCACCGCGCCAAGGAGCAGCTCTTCGCCTTCATCACCGACCTGGTGCACGAGAAGCAGCGGCATCCGCACGACGACATCATCAGCGGCCTGCTCCACTCACCGGCCGAGGACCGGCTGACGCTGGAGGAGATCATCGGGGTGAGCGTCCTGCTGCTGATCGCGGGGCACGAGTCGACGTCGAACATGCTGAGCATCGGCGCCTACGCCCTGCTCCGCCACCCCGGGGAGCTGGCCAAGCTCAGGGCGGACCCGTCGCTCATCGACAACGCCGTCGAGGAGTTGCTGCGCTATCTGTCGATCGTGCACCTGGAGTTCATCCGCACGGCAACGGAAGAAGTCGAGTTCGCCGGACACCTGATCAGGCCAGGGGAGACCGTCAAGGGATCGATGGTCTCGGCGAACCGGGACTCCGACCGGTATCCCGACCCCGATGTGCTGGATCTGGCCCGGAAGGACGTACACCATCTGACGTTCGGTCACGGGATCCACCAGTGCATCGCCCAGCAGCTCGCCCGGGTGGAGTTGCGGGTCTCCTTCGGCCTGCTGTTCGCCCGGTTCCCCACCCTTCGCCCGGCGATCGCGCCCGAGGAGGTCCGCTTCAAGGACGACTCCGTGGCCTACGGCGTGAAGGAGCTTCCGGTGGCCTGGTGAGGCGGGCGCGGACGCGGAGGCGGGCCCGAAGCCGGCGAGCGGGCGGAATCCGAGAGGCCGTCACCCCGCCGGAGGACGATCCGCGCCCCGGACGCCCCAATGGTGCATACCGTGGTGCCGGCCCAAGCAGTGCTCCGGCCGACAGAAAGCAGCGGCGCGTGCTCAACGCCTATCGCTCCCTCCTCGCAGTACCCCACCTGCCTTCGCTCTTCGTCTGCTCCCTCATCAGCCGGCTGAGTGTGATGGCACTGCCGATCGCGTCCACAGTGCTCCTGTCCCACTGGACCGGCTCGTTCGGCGAGGTGGGCGTGCTCATCGGAGTGCAGGCCGTGGCGCAGGCGCTCTCGGCGCCCTACCGGGGGCGGGCCGCGGACCGGGGTTCGGTGCCCCGGCTGGTGATGGTCACCGGACTCTCCTTCGCCCTCGGCCTCACCCTGCTCATCGCCCTCACGGTCTTCCTGCCGCCCGGACACTGGCCGCTGGCCCTCCTGGTGGCTGCCTTCGCCGGGTGTGGCACCTCACCGATCCCCCAGGTGAGCCGGGCGGCCTTGCCGGTGCTGGTCGCCGAGGAACAGCGGGCGAGCATCTACACGCTGGAGGCCGTGGGGCAGGACGCGGTCGCGACGCTGGGCCCGCTGCTGGCCTCGCTGACGGCCGCCGCGCTCAACCCGGCCTGGTCGGTCGGGGTGTGCGCGATGCTGGCCCTCGGCGGCTCGGTGGTGTTCGCGGCGGCCTACCGGCGCTCGGGTCTGGCCGAGAGACCGTCACGGAGTGCGGAGAGCGAGCGGAACGCGGAGCCGGCGGGAGAGACAGGGCAGCCGGCGGCGGGCTGGGCGGCCGGGGCTCCGCCGGCGGGCGGGGCTTCCCTGGCGGGCGGGCGCAGGCGTCCGTTGCCGGCCGAACCGGGGCTGCTGCCCGTCCTGGTGGTCGCCATGTGCGTGATGGGGGCGGTCTTCACGATCAACCTCTCCCTCGTGGCCTACGCCGGAGACGCCGGGAGCGTGGGGCTCTCCGGGGTGCTCGTCGCCATCTGGACGGTCGGTTCGCTGCTCGGCGGCCTCGTACTCGGTGCTACGTCCTGGAAGGTCAGCCAGACCGTGCTGCTGCTGGGGCTGGCGGCGGGCATGGCCGCGCTCGCGCTCGTACTGCCTCCGGTACGCGAGGCGACACCGGTCGCGGTGATCGGCACGGTGCTGTTCGCCGGGGGCCTGGTGATCAGCCCGAACCTGGCCGCCAACAACACGCGGGTTGCCGAGGTGGCCCCCGCGGCCCGGCGGACGGAGGCGTTCGGCTGGTTGCAGACGGCGACGACCGGCGGGTCCGCTCTCAGCATGATGCTCTCCGGCGCGCTGCTGGATGCCGCGGGCCCCGCAGCGGCCATCGGTGCGGGCACGGGATTGGCGCTCATCGCTCTGCTCCTGCCGCGTGCCCCGCGCCGAGCGGCGCGGGCGGGCGCCGGGCCGGGGCCGGAAGCCGCGCCGGGTATCAGCGCTCAGCCGGACTGAGACACGCCGGACAGCCGTTCGGTGACGAGCGCGGTGACATCTTCGACGTGCTCGCTGAGGAAGAAATGGCCGCCGGGGAAGACCCGCATGTCGAACTCCCCCTGCGTGTGCTCCCGCCAGGCGGCCACCCCGTCCTCGCGCGTGCGCGGGTCGGACGCGCCGGACAGGGCGGTGACAGGGCAGCGCAACGGGGGCCCGGGAGAGAAACGGTAGGTCTGGAGCGCCTGGTAGTCGGCGCGCAGCGGCTGGAGAAGCAGTTCGAGCATGGCCTCGTCGTCCAGGAGCTGGGGGTCGGTGCCGCCCAGTGCCCGGATCTCGGTGAGCAGCCTGTCGCCCGTCAGGTCCACGGCCGTCTCCCCCGGGCGGGAGGGTGCGCTCCGGCCGGAGGCGAAGAGGCGTACCGGTGAGATGCCGAGTTCCTCCTCGAAGCGCCGCGCCGTCTCATACGCCAGGAGCGCGCCCATGCTGTGGCCGAAGAAGGCGAGGGGACGGCCGGTCATCGTCCGCAGCCGGGCGAAGACGTGATCGGCCAGGCTGTCCAGGTCGGTCACGCACGGCTCGGCGAACCGGTCCTGCCGGCCCGGGTACTGGAGTGCGGACACCTCGAACCGGTCGGCGAGAGCCAGACAGAACGGGCGGTAGTAGCTGGCCGATCCGCCCGCGTGCGGGAAGAAGACGAGCTGGGCCGCCCCGGGCAGCTCGGGTGAGTAGCGGCGGATCCACCGCTCGGCCGTGTTCATCGACTGCCCCCTCGCACTTTTCGGCTTCTCCCCCGGCATCGGGCGGTGTCCCGCCCCTCGCTCAAGTACCCACGACACGACCGGCGTTGCCGGGCGTTGTGCTGTGCTGTCCCGGGCCGTGGACGAATACGGTTCCGGACCGCGAGCGGGGCTCACGTCCAGGGCACGCCGAGAATCGTATTCTAACGACGCCGGGTCCACCCCCTGCCGGCGACCGTCTCGGATCCGCCGGACAGGCCGTAGCAGGCACCGCCCGGTCCCGAAGGGGGCGATAGGGGTTCTTCCCCGAGGAGCGGGGCCCCTAGCGTGGTGACCACTCACCCCTTGTCCGCTTGTCCGGTCCGCCGGTCCGCGCGCCGGTCCGCTGCCGGCGGCGCTTTTCCACCCTCGCGGTGTTCGGACCGGGGGCCACCGGCACGGCGTTCGCCGAGGCCGGCGCCGCCCACCGCGAGGCCAGAAGGCTTAGGCCGCCTCGGCCATCGCGCGTCTTCGGAGGATCCGTCATGCGGGAGATCGTCAGCGCTGCCCTTTCGGACGGGGTGGACAGCGCGGCATTCGCCGCACTGCCCGTCCCGGACTCCTACCGCGGTGCGGTGATCCGGCGGGAGGACGTGGGCATGTTCGAGGGGCTGGCCGGCCCGCAGAAGTCGCCGTCGAGGTCCCTCCACGTCCGCGAGGTCCCCACCCCGGAGCCGGGCCCGGACGAGGCGCTGATCGCCGTGATGGCCAGCGCCGTCAACTACAACACCGTATGGAGCGCCATCTTCGAGCCGATCCCCACCTTCACCTTCCTGGAGCGGTACGGACGTTCGGGCGCTCCCTCGGCGGCCCGGCACGACCAGCCGTACCACGTGCTCGGCTCCGACCTGGCCGGTGTCGTGCTGCGCACGGGGTCCGGCGTGCGGCGCTGGAGGCCGGGCGACCGGGTGGTGGCCCACTGTCTGTCCGTCGAACTGGGCGCGCACGAGGGGCACGACGACACCATGCTCGACCCGGAGCAGCGCATCTGGGGCTTCGAGACCAACTTCGGCGGCCTGGCCGAGCTGTCCCTCGTCAAGGGCAATCAGCTCATGCCGATGGCCCGCCATCTGACCTGGGAGGAGGCGGCGGCCTCCGGCCTGGTCAACTCCACCGCCTACCGGCAGCTCGTCGCCCGCAACGGTGCCCGGATGAAGCAGGGCGACACCACGCTGATCTGGGGCGCCGCCGGCGGGCTGGGCTCGTATGCCACGCAGCTCGCCCTCAACGGGGGTGCGGTCCCGGTGTGCGTCGTCTCCGGGGAGCGCAAGGCCGAGCTGATGCGCTCCCTGGGCGCCGAGTTGGTCATCGACCGGCAGAAGGAGGGCTACCGGTTCTGGAAGGACCAGGTGACGCCCGACCCGAAGGAGTGGAAACGGTTCGGGTCCCACATCCGGGAGCTGACCGGGGGCGACGATCCGGACATCGTCGTCGAGCATCCCGGCCGGGAGACCTTCGGAGCCAGTGTGTTCGTGGCCCGGCGCGGCGGCACCGTGGTCACGTGCGCCTCCACCTCCGGGTTCCGGCACGAGTACGACAACCGCTATCTGTGGATGTCGCTCAAGCGCATCGTGGGCAGCCATTTCGCCAACTACCGCGAGGCATGGGAAGCGAACCGGCTCATCGCCAAGGGCATGGTCCATCCGACGCTCTCGACCGTGTACCCGTTGTCCGCCGTGGGTCAGGCGACGCAGGACGTCCACCGCAACCGGCACTCCGGCAAGGTGGGGGTGCTGTGCCTGGCGCCGGAGGAAGGGCTGGGAGTACGCGACGAACAGCTGCGCGCGCGGCATCTGGCGGCCATCAACCGCTTCCGGGCGGCGGGCGGAACGGCCCCGCGTGCCGGAGGCTGACCGGGGGCGCCCAAAGGCGCCCGGCACGCGCCCTCCGAGTCCCAGGGCGCCGCTCTCCACTCGAATGTGCTGACGGGCCGGATTCCGGTGGGGCGAATGTCAGCGCCCGGTGCGAACACTTCCCCGGCGATCAGTCGAAAGGCAACGCCTTAACCCCGTTGGGATGGACCTACCGCTATCCCCCGGCCAGGGCTTTCACTCCCCCACGGGCCCCGGCGCACTCAAGGAAACGCCCGAAGACCTCCACGCGGTCCTGCGCGAGGACTTGACGGGGTTTCACGAGGCTTCACGACAGCAAGAATAGGAAACGCAGGCCGGCTAAATTCAGGACACAACATGGGTGAACAGTTTCGGGCGAGCACACAACCAGGGCTCCGCCCGAACGGCACACGGTTTTGCACTCCTGTCCGGCATGACATTCCCCGGCACTACGACGGGCGGCGCCGAACGCGCGACCGGCCGACCTGTGCCGCCCTTGCGAGAGGAGCCCCGTCACGGTGACACCGTCCGCTGAGCAGGCACTACCGCCCCACGTGCTCATCCCGGGCTTCGAGACCCGGCACGCCGACAGCGCTCTCCTCCTTGTCCGGGGCCCGAAGCGGTCAGGCAAGACCACTCTCCTCAACGCGGTCGGCGAGGCGGCCACCGAATCCGGCGCACTGACGCTGGCGGCGACGGGGTGGCCGAGCGAGCAGCAGTCCGCCTTCGGCGTGCTGCGCCAGGTCCTGAGGCAGCTGGAGGAGCCGCACGACACGGCCGTCCACCGGGCCGGGCCACCGTCGGCAGCGGACCCCGCAGAACTCACGGAACTCATGCGTCCCGCGGAAGGAGATCCGTCCTCCCGTGCGGGCTCGCCCGAGCGCGCCGGGGCGCGGGAGCACGCCGAAGTGCAGGAGCGTGCTTTCCACCGGCTCGTCTCCGCCGCCGCGAGGCGCCCGCTGCTCATCTCGGTCGATGACATCAATTTCGTCGATCCGCCCTCGCAGGGCTTCCTCCGCTTTCTCGCCCGGCGCCTCAAAGGAACTCGCATCAGGATGGTGCTGAGCGAAAGAACGGGGCAAGTCGTCACGCGCTGCGATGATTTCCGTACCGATATTCTCCGCCTGCCGCACACACGGCTGGTCCGGTTGAATCTCCTCTCGCGCGAGAGGCTGGCGGACTGGATCGCCGAACGCGTCGCGACGGTTCGCGATCCCGCGGTGAAAATTACCGTGCAGCAGATCGCCGGCGGAGTGCACGACCTCAGCGGCGGAAATATCCCTCTCTCCGGACTGCTCGTGGCGAAGTACCTGGCTTCGGTCGAACAGGGCGGGAGCGCCTTGAGCGTGGACGCCGACTTCTACGACACCGTCCGCATCATCATCGACGGCAGCGACACCCCCGGGTTCAGCCGGGGCGCCCGCGCTGCCGCCGTCCTCGGTCCGCTGTGCACCGCGCAGCGCCTGAGCCGACTGCTCGATGGGGACACCGGCCTGGCCGACCGGGTACTCGACGCGCTCCGTGAACTGGGCATGACCCATGGGCCGCGGCTGCGGCAGCACATAGCCCAGGCGCTGCTGGAGGATCCGGACTTCACCGAGTGCGCCGACGTCCATCTCGCGGCGGCCCGCGTCCTGTTCGACGACGGCGTGCCGGTGCGGCATGTGGCACGGAAGCTGGAGGCCGCGGGCAGGATCGGTCCGCCCTGGGATCTGTCGCTGGTGATGGAAGTGGTCAGCCGGGCGCTGGAGGAGGGGCGCACCGAGCCGGCGGGCGCACTGCTCCGGCTCGTACAGGCTTCCGCCGGCACGGCGGAGGAGCGCGCGGCGGCGGAGATGCTCCTGCTGCGCAGCGAATGGCTGACGAACCCGGCGCTGGTGTCCTCGCTGGTGCCCTCGCTGAGCGGTGCCGCCCGGCAGGGTGCGCTGCGCCCCGCCGATGCCGCCTTTCTCGTCCGGGCGATGCTGCTGCACGGACATCCCGGCCGGGCCTGGGAGCTGATGACCGCGCTGCGTCAGGAGCCGCACGCTCCCGAGGACGAGGCCGAGGTGACCCTGGCCGAGGTGCTGTATGGCGTATGGCACGGTGTTCCGCCCCACCGCGCCCCCGTCGAGCTGAGCGGGCCGCGGGTGCCCGGCGACGCGAACCGGTGCGTGGTGATCGGCAACCACTCGTGGCTGCCGACCGTCCTGCACAAGATCCCCGATCTGCTGGGCCGGGGGGACCGGGCCGGAGCGATCTTCGCGGCGGAGCAACTGCTCGAAGGCATCCGGGTCAAGACCTCGGAGGTGGAGCCGTTCCTTTTCGCCTGCTGGGTGCTGGACGCCGTCAATTCCCTGCCGGTGGCCCGGAAGTGGTGCGTCTCGCTCTCCGCGGCGCTGGATGACTTCCCCTCGCCGCTGTGGCGGTCGCTGCTGGCCGCGGTTCAGGCGAGGATCGCGATGGCCCTCGGCGACCTCGCCGGAGCGCGCCGCTGCCTGAGAGAGGCGCTGGCGCACAAGCCCTGGCAGGAGTGGGGCTCGGGGGTGGGGTCCGTCGCGGCCGTCCTGGTCGAGACGCTGACGGAGACGGGGCGGTACGAAGAGGCCGCCGAGGTGCTGGACCGTCCCGTACCGCCCGCGGTCTTCCGGGGAGTGAGCGGCTTGCTGTACGCGCGCGCTCGCGGACGGCACCACCTGGCGGTGGGCCGGCTGCACGCGGCTGTGGCCGACTTCGAGAACTGCCGGGACATGTCCGCATACCTCGACGCCGACCTGCCCACGGTGGTGCCCTGGCGCTGCGACCTCGCCGAGGCGTATCTCCACGTCGGTGACGCCGGGAGCGCCCGTCCCCTCCTGGAGGAACAGCTGGGCCTGCTCCCCAAGGAGGAAACGGCCGTACAGGGCATGACGCTGCGCCTGCTCGCCAAGGCCGGTGCGGCGGACCGGCGCATCTCCCTCCTCAAAGCGTCGGCGGACCGTCTGGAGCGGTGCGGCAGCCGCCTCCAGCTCGCCTACACCCTGACCGATCTGGCCGCCGCCTACCGGGAGACCTCGCGCCTGGGCCTCGCCCGTACGACGATCAAGCGGGCCCAGCGGATGGCACAGCAGTGTGCGGCAGGCCGTCTCCAGCAGCTCATCACGGTGGACACCACGGCCACCGCCGCCCGGGAGGAGGTACCGCTCGAATACGACGCCGAGCTGGGCAAGCTCAGTTCGGCCGAACGGCGCGTCGCCGTCCTGGCCATTCAGGGCCACACCAACCGGGAGATCTCCGCGCGGTTGTTCATCACCCCCAGCACGGTCGAGCAGCATCTGACGCGGATCTACCGGAAGTTGCGAGTCCGGCACCGGCAGGAACTCGAAGACCGGTTCTCCTCGGTCTTCGTGGTGCTCGGCGCTCGCGTCTGAGCCGGTTCATCACCCACCAGGACCTTCGAGGCTCGCCGACGCCCTTGAGGGTCCAGGGGTGTTGGACGGGCTTGCCGCCATCGATCCGGCCGCGGTCGGGACCGTCGGACTCCGTCCGAGACCGTGGCACCATGGGCCGCATGACGACGAACCGAAAGGTCCATGCCGCGTAGACGGCCAGGACACCTCCGTGCCGGCGCTCCCGGCAGCCGGCGGGCCGCACAGGCAGGGCCAGTCATCGACGGCCTGTCTTCGGGTGCGCTGTCCGAGATCATCCGTCTTGAGCGCACGCGCAACTATCTGCGGCCGGGCGACGTCAGCACGGCCGCGCGCCTGTGGAAGGACTACGTCCACCAGCCCGAGCGTGCGCTGTGGCACGACGACGAAGGGGGCAACGTGCACGGGTACTGCTGCGGCAACCCGCTCGAAGCCCGAGCCCTCCTCGACACCGTGATGCAGGCCCTGTCGCCACGGAGTGCCCGCGAACTGCGAAAGATCGTCAGCCGGTCGGACGCCGTCGGTCCGCCTCCGCTTCCGTGGCCGTCGTGACGCGAGAAGACGGCCCGGTGGCCGCCGCCGGACCCGGCCTCGGGTGAGCGCTCAGCCCGCCGTCGCGCGCGCGAGGCGGTGTGCGGCCCGCAGCCCTTCCGCCGTGGCACGTACGGCATCGAGCCCCTGGGTGCCGGCGGCGCCGCCCGCGACGGCGCAGGGCACTCCGGCCGCGCGCAGCGGGCCGAGGAGGTCCGCGACGGGCCGCTGGCCGACGGCCAGCACCACATGGTCCGCCGGGACCAGCCGCTCTCCCCCGGAGTCGGCGAGCACGACGCCGCCGGGGGTGATCTCCCGGTAGGTCACGCCCGTGAGCATCCGTACTCCGGCGGCGCGCAGCTCCCCCATCACGACCCAGCGGGTGCTGGGTCCGATGCCCTCTCCGATCCTGCGGCCCCGCCGTAGCAGCGTCACCTCGCGCGCCGCCGCACGCCGCGGCCGTGCCTGCCGCTCCGGGGCCGGGGCGGATACGGGTGCGGGCCGGGGGTCCCGGCCGGTGACGAGCAGGTGGGCCAGGTCCACCGCGATGCCTCCCCCACCGAGGACCGCGACACGCGGCCCGAGCGCCCAGGGGTCGGCGAACGCCTCGTGATAGCCGAGCACATGGGGCAGCGCCGCTCCCCGCAGGACCGGCCGGGCCGGCAGCACCCCGGTGGCCAGGACGACCCCGTCGAGTCCGCTCAGCGCCGGGATGTCCGCGGGCACGACCCGATGGCCGAGGTGCAGTACGGCGCCCCTCTCCCGCAGTTCGCGCACATGGTGCCGGATGGTCGCCGCGAAGTCGGCCTTGCCGGGGGCCTGGGCGGCCATCCGGAACTGGCCGCCCGGCTCGGCGGTCGCCTCGTACACCTCGACGTGCCCACCGAGCGCCGCGAGGGCGCGCGCGGCCTCCAGCCCCGCGATGCCCGCGCCGAGTACCGCGTAGCGTGCGGGGCGCTTCCCTGTCCGCCCGGTGCCCGCCGCCGGGCCGGTGGGGAACTCCCGCTCGTGCCCCGCCCGGGGGTTGACGAGGCAGGAGACGCGCTGGGTGCCGAACGAGCGGTCGACGCACGCCTGGTTGCAGGCGACGCACAGGTTCACCGCCTCGGCGCGGCCCGAGGCCGACTTGGCGACGATTTCCGGGTCGGCGAGGAAGGGTCGTGCCATCGCCACGAAGTCCACTTCGCCGCCCGCGAGTACCTTCTCGGCCTGTGCCAGCCGGTTGAACCGGTGCGACGCGATCACCGGCAGCGCACCCCGGCCGGCTTCCCGCAGGGCCCTCTTCACGTTCACGGCGGCGCCCGCCCAGGCGCCCGGCGCCACCTGGGCCTGCACCGTGGGGACCGGGGACTCGTGCCAGCCCACGCCGACGGCGAGGGCATCGGCTCCGGCCCCGGCGAGCGCGACCGCGAGCGGGTCCAAGTCCTCGGCCGGTGTGCCGCCTTCCACCAGATCGGCTCCGGACATCCGGAAGAGCACCGGGAAGCCGGGGCCGACGGCGGCGCGGACCGCACGCGTCACCGCCACCGGAAACCGGCGGCGGCGCTCGCTGTCACCGCCCCAGCCATCGTCGCGCCGGTTGGTGAGCGGCGCGGTGAACTGGTTGACCAGATAGCCTTCGGAACCCATCACCTCCACGGCGTCGAACCCCAGTTCCCGAGCCGTTCGGGCGCCGGAGGCGAAGTCCCGTACCGTCGCGTCGATTTCGTCGCCGGTCAGCTCTCGCGGAGTGCTGCGGGAGAAGCGGCTGTGGACGGGGGACGGGGCGAGCGGGGGGCCATCCGAGCGGCCCGGCAGCGCGTACCGGCCGGCGTGGAAGAGCTGGAGGGCGATCAGAGCGCCATGGCCGTGCACGGCCCGGACCGCCGCCGAGAGCGCCGCCTCGTCCGTGCTGTCCCCGAGTACCGCGTAGCCGGGGCCGCCCGCGCCGGCGGGGCTGACGGCGATACCGCCGGTGACGATCAGGGCCGCCCCGGCGCGGGCGCGCTCCGCGTAGAAGGCGGCCAGTGCCGCGCCGCGATCGCCCGTCACCTCCAGGTTGAGGTGCATGGCGCCCATGATGACGCGGTGCGGGAGAGTGAGCGTACCGATGGCGCCGGGGCGCAAGACGTTGGCGAGCAAGCCAGGACCTCCCTGTCACCTGTCCCGGGCCGGGCGGGGCGGCAGCCGCAGCGCCTCGCCCGCGTCGGCGAAGAACGGCGGGGCGACGACGCTCATGCCGCCGTCCACCCGCACGGTCTGCCCGGTGATGTATCCGGCCCCCCTGCCGAGCAGGAAGACGATGGTGTCGGCCATTTCCTGGACGGTGCCGGGGCGGCGGGCCGGGATGCGGTCGAGTACGCCGCGCATGTCGGGCATGCCCTCGATGCCGTAGAAGTAGCTCAGCGAGTCGGAGTCGATCAGTCCGCCGTTCACCGCGTTGACGTTGATGCCGTAGGGGGCGAACTCCACTGCCATGTACCGCACATACGCCTCCACTGCCGCCTTCATCGCGCCGAGTGCCGCGTAGGTGGGGTAGGCGCGGATCGAGCCGTAGGACGACAGGGCGATGATGCGCCCGCCGTTGTCCATGAGTTCGACCGCCTGCTGGGCTCCGAGCACGAAGGGCCGCAGGTTCATCGCGCAGGAGCGGTCGAGGTGGTGCGGGCCGAGGTCGAGGATGTTCTTGAAGGCGCCGGCCGCCGCGTTCGACACGAAGTGGTCCAGCCGCCCGCAGCGCCGCGCCACCTCGTCGAAGAGCGCGGTGACGCCCTCGACGGTCTCGATGTCGGCCTGGACGGCGAAGCCCCGGCCGCCGGCTTCCTCGATGTCCGCGACGGTCTTCTCGGCCGGGCCGGTGTTCTTCTTGTAGTTGACGATCACCGTCCCGCCCTGCGCGGCGAGGGTGAGCGCCGTGGCCCGCCCGATGCCGCGCGAGGCTCCGGTGATCACGGAGACGGTGCCGGGGTGCGCGTCCCGCCCTCCGGCGCTCATCGCCCGGCTCCTTCCGCGCCGTCGGGCCCGGCTTCCGTTCCGTGGGCCCCGGCTTCCGTTCCGCTGCTCCCGGCCTGCCGCAGCAGTTCCCGGAAGACCACGGCTTTCTGCGCCTCGTTGGTGCCCTCCTCGAAACGCTGCGCACGGGCGTCCCGGTAGACCCGCTCGATCTTCTGGGACTTCCAGTAGCCCGGGCCGCCGTGGATCTGGAGGGCCTTGTCGGTGACCGAGGTCAGCATCGTCACCGCGTGCATCTTCGCCAGCGAGGAGCACATCGCCGCATCGTCCCCGCCCGCCTCGAAGCGGCGCGCGGCATGCAGCACCAGTTGCCTGCTCGCTTCGATGTCGGCGGCGTTCTCCGCGAGCATGAACTGGATGGCCTGGCGCCCGCTCAGGGCCTTGCCGAACGTCACCCGGGCGCGGGCGTGGTCGAGGGCGAGTTGCTGGGCGCGCTGGGCCAGCCCGACGCAGCTCATCGCGACAGAGATGCGCGAGGGGGTGAGGAACCCGCCGAGGAAGACCTCCAGCCCCTCGCCCTCCGCACCGAGTCGGTGCCCGACCGGCACCGGAGTCCGGTCGAAGCCGAGCGAGGCGTGGTCCGTGCCGCTGACGCCCATTGTGCGGGAGGTGTCCTCGGCCCGTACGCCGGGCGCGTCGCGCGGGACGAGCAGCGCGACGGTGCCCGCGTGCCCGGTGGTGCCCTGGACTCGCGCGGCCAGCAGGTAGTAGTCGCAGCGCATTCCGAAGGTGATCAGGTGTTTGCGGCCCGAGAGCAGATAGGTGTCGCCGTCGCGTACCACCGAGGTGGTGATGTCGGCCCCGGTGCCGTTGCCGGGTTCGGTCAGGGCGAAGGCGACCGTGATCTCGCCCGTGACCGAGGGGATGACGAACCGCTTGCGCTGCTCTTCGGAGGCGTGCCCGTCCATCGCGCGCCAGATCCCGTTGACCACGTGCACGATCATGCGGATCGAGCCGTGGGACCGGGAGAAGATCTCCATCAGCTCCATCCACCTGGGGAAGTCGAGGCCCAGTCCCCCGTACTCCTCGGGTGCGGTGACGCGCAGGAAGCCGCGGGCGCCCAGCTCGTCCCACAGCCGGCGGGGCACCTCTCCGCTCTCCTCGATGCGTTCGGCCCAGCGCTCGCCCGCTCCCGTCACCCACCGCTCGGCCTCACGCCGGAGGCCGCCGAACCGCTGCTCGTCCATCATCTGCTGTTTCCGCCTTCCCTCCATGGGTGCGCCGGCAGGGGTCACCCGGCGTCCTCGTCGTGCGGGCGCAGCTCGCGGGCCCTGGCACGCAGCAGGAACTTCTGGACCTTCCCGGCCGGGTTGCGGGGCAGGGCCGGCAGGTGTTCGAGCCGTTCGGGCCAGTACTGCTTCGCCACCTGGTGCGCGTCCAGATAGCCGCGCAGGCCGGCGAAGCTGAGCGGAGCACCGTCCCTGGTCACCACGAACGCGCAGGCACGTTCCCCGAGGCGGTCGTCGGGCATCGCCACGATCGCCACATCCGCCACGCGGGGGTGTGCGAAGAGGAGTTGCTCCACCTCGGCGACCGGGATCTTCTCGCCGCCACGGTTGATCACGTCCTTGACCCGTCCGGTGATCCGTACGAAACCCGACGCGTCGATCACGGCCAGGTCCCCGGTGCGGTACCAGCCATCCGGTGTGAACGCCTCAGCCGTCAGGTCGGGCCGGCCCAGGTAGCCGTCGAAGACGGTGGGCGAGGACAGTTCGAAGTTGCCTTCGATCCCGGCTGGGAGAACGTGCCCGCGGTCGTCGGTGACCCGCAGCCGGACGCCGTCCAGCGCGCGCCCGTCGGTGCCCCAGCGCCGCGCGGGCGCGTCGCCGGGCGCTGACAGCGCGCCCAGGCAGGTCTCGGTGGTACCGAAGGCCCCGCACACCTTCGCGCCGAGCACCCGGTCGGCGCGCTCCGCCAGGGCACGGGGCACGGTCGCCCCGGTGGCCACGAAGATCCGCAGATGCCGCGGTACCTCTCCGCCCGCCTCGACCGCCGTCACCAGGTCGGAGAGGAACGGCGTCGCGGCCTGGACGAAGGTCGCCCGGTGGTCGTTCAGCGAGGCGAGGGCACGTTCCGCGTTCCACTCCGCCTGGAGGATCTGCGGCGCTCCCAACACGAGGGCCAGCACCATCCCGTAGAGGAATCCCGTCTGGTGCGCGAGGGGCGAGGGCACCCAGATGCTGTCCCGGTCGCCGAGACCGAGCTGTCCGGCCTCCATCGCCACGGCTGAGACCAGCGTCGCGGAGGTCTGTGTGACCCCCTTGGGCTCGCCGGTCGTGCCCGAGGTGAACAGGAGCTGCGCCGCCGTCCCCGCCGTCGGCCGGATGGCGTCGAGCGCCGCACGGTCCACCTCCGTCGCCGCGAGCGCGGCCCGCCAGTCGTGGACCGTGACACCGCCGGCGGACGTCCGGGGCAGCCGGGCCGTGCCCCCTGAACGGGCCAGCACCACGAGGTGGCGCAGCGGGCCGGGCCCCGGCCCCGTATCCGGCGCCTGCCGGGCGGCGAGGGCCAGCGCCTCCTCGGCGGGTCGGCGGGAGCGGTGCCCGTCCATGGCCACCAGGACGCGCGCGGCGGACCGGCGCAGCACGAAGCCGAGTTCGCGCTCCCGGAAGAACGGCATGACCGGAGCGCAGACCGCACCGATCCGCAGCACCGCCAAGGACAGCACCACGAACTCCGTGCGGTTCGGCAGCTGGTAGGCCACGTGCTCCCTGGGCCGCACCCCGAGCCGCAGCAGCAGCGCGGCCACCCGCTCGACCCGCTCGGCCAGTTCACGCCAGGTGATCACGTGTGGGCCGTCCTCGGTGACGTCCACGACAGCGGGGGCGCCGGGACGGGATGCGGCGTGCCGGGCCAGCCACTGCGGCAGTGTGGTCCGGGCCATGGCTTCCGGCCGCCCCGCCTCCGGCCGCGCCCGCCGGACGGGGGCCCTACGGATGCCGCGCGCTGGGCGTGCGCTGCCCTCCTCCACGGTCATGGGGATCCCGATGGCGTTCATCGTGCTGAGGAAGTCCGGGTAGGAGATGCGGTACGCGTGGGGGAAGGTGAGGGCGGAGCGGCCCCGTGCGCGGGAGGCCGCGACGGCCAGCGACATCAGGATGCGGTGGTCGTTGTACGTGGAGAGCCGGGCGCCGGTCAGGCCCTCCACGCCGTTCACCCGCAGCAGGTCGCCGGTCAGTGCCAGGTCGCCGCCCATCGCGTTGAGCTGGAGGACCGCGGAGGCGCGGTCGGATTCCTTGAGCCGGGTGTGCGCGACGTTCCGGAAGACGGACTCGCCGTGCGCGAATGTACCGAGGACGGCGAGCACCGGCAGCATGTCCGGCACCTCCCGGCAGTCGACATCGACGGCCTTGAGCAGCGGCGCATCCTGCCGAATGCGTACGCCCCGCGCCGCCTCGTCCTGCTCGGCGGGCACCCCCATTCCCCGCACGACGTCCAGGAAGTGGAACTCGGGGTGGTCGGCGGGCCCGCCCTCCAGACGGGTCAGCCCCCGCAACAGCACATCGGACGGGTGCAGCGCCGCCGCCGCGATGCCGAAGGCGGCCGAGCCGATGTCCGGCGGCAGCGTCAGCTCGGTGGGGCGCGCTCTTTGGTCCGGGGCCACCGCGAAGCGCCGCCAGTCGGACGAGACGGCCACCTCCAGGCCGAACCGCCGCATCATCGCCACGGTCAGCTCAAGGTAGGTGCGCTCGTTCAGCTCCCCCGACACTTCGATGACCGTGGGCCCCGTCGCGAACGGCGCCAGGAGCAGCAATCCGGAGATCCACTGCGACAGGGTTCCCGGCATGACCACCCGCCCTCCGGTGGGCCGCCCGGGGCGGACATGGACGGGGGGACGGTCGCCCGCCGCCTCCACGGCGACACCCAGTTGTTCCAGCCCCCGCAGCAGGGGCCCCATCGGGCGGCGGCTGAAGTACCGCTGGCCCGTGATCGAGACTTCCCGGTCCGACAGGCAGGCGAGCCCGGCCATGAAGTAGAGGGTGGTGCCGGAACTCCCGGCCGAGACCCCCGCCCGGCCCGGCCGGTAGCGTCCGCCGAGGCCCCGGACCACGAACGTGTCACCGGCGCGGGTGATCCGCACCCCGAGACCGCGCAGCAGCCGCACGGTGTAGGCGACGTGCCGGGCGTCGCTGAGCCCGTGCACGCGGCTCTCGCCGTCCGCGAGCGAGGCGAGGATCAACGCCCGGTGCGCATGGTATTTGGAGTTCGGCACGAGGACCTCGCCGGTCACCCGATGCTGGATTCCACTGACGAGGAGATGCATGGAATGTGGTCACTCCTAGGCTGTGGTGCGCGGCTGCGTTCGGCACGGCACCGGGAATTTCACCGGAGAACGCGCATCGGCTCCTCGTGACGGACTCTCCGAAAAGCAGCCCGGTCCCGGGAATCGCACCCTGAGGGGACCCGACCACGTGACAAAGCCGCACCGCCGATACTCCTCGCGGCATGGGAAGTTCAGCAGCCCCTAACCGCCCCTATACCTGGGGTCGGGCCCAGCGCGCGATGCTCCCAACTGCCGTGCTTAAACTGCCCCATGACTGACACGACCCCTTCCGCCCACGCAGACGCGAGCGCCCCGCCCGTCGCACCCGACGCGCTGACAAGCGCGCCCGGCTACCAGGTGCGGCGCCTCTACCAGGCGTATCTGGCGGTGTGGGCGCGCACCGTCGATCCGAGGCTGACAGGGCCGCAGTTCGCGGTACTGACCACCGTGCACGCCCGCCCCGGCAGCGACCAGACCTCCTTGGCCTCGGCCGTCTCGCTGGACACCTCGACCATGGCCGACGTCGCACGGCGGCTGGAGACGCGCGGGCTGCTGGAGCGTCGGACGGCGCCCGCGGACGGCCGCCGCAAGCTGCTGTACCTCACGCCCGAGGGCGAGCGCGTCCTCCACGAGGCCCGCGGGCGGGTGCGGGAGCTGGATGAGCGGTTACTGGGGCGGCACGAACCCGCCGACCGCGTGCGGCTCCGGAGGGAGTTGACCGCCCTCGCCGACGACTGGGAGCGCCTGGGTGCGGAGGATCAGATCCATTCCTGCCGGCCGTCCGCGCAAGGCGGGTGAGGGCGAGGGCGGGTAGGCCGGCCTGGTACGCGCGGGGCGGGCGCGGCTCACATCCAGCGGCGCGCGAGCAGGACCGTCCAGCAGGTGAAGAGCGCGCACAGCGCGGCTCCCGCGGCGAACACCGTGGAGTGCAGCCCCTTTTGCAGGAGCGAGGCGGCCAGCGCGACCGTCACCGAGCTGGCCAGTATCGCGGACGCGGAGAACAGGGAGGCCGCGCGGGCCCGTGCTGCGGGGGGCAGCAGGCGCGGGATCCAGGTCTGGAGCGTGGTGTGCAGGTAGGTCCAAGCGGTGCCCAGCAGCGCGGCGCACAGCATCAGCACGGCGGTGCCGGGCAGCGTCGCCGCCAGGAACGCGCCTATGGCGGCCAGCGCTCCGCCGGTCGCCAGCAGCGTCTGCGGCTTCCACAGCCGGCTGCGCCGCCGCATCAGCAGGGTGCTGCCGAGTACCCCTGCCGCGTAGGTGACCACCACGGTGGTGGCTGATGTGCCGCCGCCGGTGACGGCCAGCGCGGGCGCCAGGAGCGCGGGCAGCCCGAGCATCACCATGCCCTCGGCGATACCGAGTCCGATCAGGGTCGGATATCCGGACCACGTCGCGCGCGCCGCCCGGTGGGAGTGCGCCGGCAGAGAACCCGTACCGGCCGGTGAGGATTCCGCGGGAGCTTCCGGCCGGGTTTCGGCACCGGCTCCTGACGGGGCGGGGCAGGTGATCCGGACGCGGAAGAGAGTCACGATCGTGAGCAGGGCGATGACGGCGAACGCGGGCCGCCACGAGCCGCAGCCCAGCGCGACCTCGGCGAGGACCGGCGAGGCGATGGCGCTGGCGCCGGTCGCGGTGGTCAGCATGGTGAAGGCGCGCTGTCTCACCTGCGCCGGGCGCAGCGACTCGTACGAGAGCGAGATCGAGGGGGTGACGGTCGCGAAGCCCGCGCCGGCGGCGGCGCGCAGAGCCACCCACCAAGTGGGGCCGGGGCACAGGGCGAGCCCGGCGGACGCCGCGGTCGCGAGGAGCAGTCCGGCGCGCAGGCTGACCCCCGGCCCGTATCTGTCGGCGAACCAGCCCCACAACGGCAGGGCGATTCCCTGGCCGAGGGAATAGGCGGCGATCCCTTCGGTGACCGTTGCGATGTCGGTGTGCCAGGCGGTCGCGAGCGCGGCGAGCAGAGGAGCACCCAGATGCCAGTCCGCATTGCCGAGCGCAGCCGCCGAGCGGAGTCCTGGCATGGTGCGACCACCTCCCGTAAGGCAACTTTCCACATTACGGGGAATTACTCGGACCGGGGCTTTTCCGGGAATTGACGGATGATAAGGAGAAGTTCCATTCCAGAGCGCTTCGTTGGGGGTGGGAAGAAAGGATGGGAAGAATTTTCCGCCGGGATTCCGGTCGGTCCGCCGTGGAGGGATTCAGCTGCCTGATCGCCCCGGCCGCCGGGCGGGCGAGCGCGGGAGCGCGCCGGTTCTCCGGGGGTGCGGCGGCGAACCGGGCGGGTGAGCGCGGTGGCAGGCGGGCGCGGTGGGCAGGGCGGGCGCGGTGGGGCGCGACGTGGCCGAGAACTGCCGGGCGGACGATGCGGCGGGCGGGGCGGTCTTGTGGTGCCGGCCGCTCGCGGTTTTCAGTGGAGCGGAAGAGCGCATAACCGGTAGTAGTGCTTGACCACTTGACACAAGGGGGCGGGCGATGACCGTCATCGAGTCAGGGGAAACACGCGAACTGCTGTCCGAGGAGGCCGCACTGGCCAGGGTCCGAGGCGTCTGTTTCAAGACCGGCCCGCCGCGCCGCGTCGGGGTGGAACTGGAGTGGTTGGTGTACCCCCTCGACGGCGCTGCCGCGGCGTCCCGGGCGGGGTCCGGAACGGGGGACGCGGAAGCGGCGCGGACAGCGGGTACGACAGAAGCGGGGGATGCGACTCCCGCCGGGGCGACCTCGCCGACCGCCCCCGCAGCGGTCTCCGCGACGCCCGCGGCAGTTTCCGCGACCGCCTTGCGGGCGGCGGTCGATGCGATGCGCGAACTGCCGCTGTCCTCGGCGGTCTCGCTCGAACCGGGTGGTCAGGTCGAGTTCAGCTCCCCGCCCGCGACATCCCTCCCCGCCTGCGTCGAAGCCGTCAGCACCGATCTGGCCGCGGCACGCGCACTGTTGAGACGCCACGGCATGCGCCTGGTGGGCCAGGGCCTGGACGATCGCTCGGCCCGGCGGCTCCTGGATGATCCCCGCTACCGCGCGATGGAGAGCTTCTTCGACCGTACGGGCCCGGCCGGGCGGATCATGATGTGTTCCTCGGCCTCGGTCCAGGTCTGCCTCGACGCGGGAGTGGCGGGGCGGGGCCCGTTCGGGCTCGGGCGCCGCTGGTTCCTCGCGCATGTGCTCGGCGCGGTGTTCACGGCCGCGTTCGCGAACTCCCCGCTCACCGAGGGGCCGTGGGCCGGCTGGCGCTCGGGCCGTCAGGCGGTGTGGACGGCGTTGGACGGCTACCGGAACCTGGCCCCGGCGCACCTGGGCCGGGGGGATCCGCGCACCGTGTGGGCCAGGCACGCACTCGACGCCCCGGTGCTGTGCGTACGGTCCGTGGACGGGCCCTGGACGGTGCCGGGCGACGGCATGACCTTCCGCGAGTGGATCACCCGCTCGCACACCCCGCGCGGGCCCGGCGGACGCCGCGCCGGGCGAGCGGGCGCGCCCGGCCGGCCGCCGGGCCCCGCCGACCTGGACTACCACTTGACGACGCTCTTCCCCCCGGTCCGGCCGCAGGGCTATCTGGAGCTGCGGATGATCGACGCGCAGCCGGGTGCGGACGGCTGGATCGTGCCGCTCGCCGTGGCGATGGCGCTGTTCAACGACGTGGTCGCGGCCGAAGCCGCCTTCCGTGCGGTACGGCCGCTGGCCCGCCTTGCGGGCGGGGGCCCGGCCCCCCGCAACGCGCTGTGGGAGCGTGCCGCGCGAGACGGCCTGGCCGATCCGGAGCTGCGGGCCGCCGCGGTGAGGTGTTTCGCCGCGGCCCGGGAGGCGCTGCCGAGGCTGGGCGCCGGGCGGGCAGTCCGCGCGGCCGTCGAGGAGTTCTCCGCGCGCTATGTGGCCCGGGGCCGGTGCCCGGCCGACGACGTCCTCGGCGACTACCGCGCCGCGCCACCCGGCCCCGGCACCGGCCCGCCCGGCGCCCCGCCACCCGGCTCCGCGCGCGTCAGCGCCGCGCCGTTCAACGCCCCCTCACGCGGCGCCGCACCGCTCAGTGGCCCGCGCGCCGCCGGCACATCACCCGAGGGCACGCCGTCCGGTGGCGCACCACCACGCGACAGCTCGCCGCCCGGCGGCGGCCCCTCCAGCACCGCGTCTTCCGACGGCGCCGCGCTCGCCGACGCTCCCCCACCTGCCGCGGACGACGCTTCTCCGCGCGCCGCCGACAAGGAGAACCTCAACTGAATCCCCCCACAGCGGACGGCGCCACCGCGCCGCTCCGCACCCGTGCTCTGGACGCGCTGGGGCTGGCCCGCGATCGCGTCCTCGGGCTGGCGGCCTGCCTCGATGACCGCGAACTGGCCGTACAGCACTCGCCGTTGATGTCCCCACTCGTATGGGACATGGCGCACATCGCCAACCAGGAGGAACAGTGGCTGCTGCGCGCGGCCGGCGGGCTGGCGGCGATCCGGCCCGAAATCGACTCTCTCTACGACGCGTTCGAACACCCCCGCGCCGAGCGGCCGGCCCTGCCGCTGCTCCCGCCCGGTGAGGCGCGCGGCTACCTGGCCGAGGTGCGGGGGCGCGCCGTCGATGTCCTGGAGACGGCGCGGCTCAGCGGCGCCGGCCGGCTCCTCGCGGACGGCTTCGTCTTCGGCATGATCGCCCAGCACGAGCAGCAGCACGCCGAGACGATGCTCATCACCCATCAGCTGCGCCGCGGCCCGGCCGCGCTCACCGCTCCCCCGCCCCCGCCGGCGCCGCCCGACGCGGCCCTGCTCCCGGCCGAAGTGGTGGTGCCCGGCGGCTTGTTCACCATGGGAGCCGACGACGAGCCCTGGGCCCTGGACAACGAGCGGCCCGCCCACCGCCGTCGGCTGCCCGCCTTCGCGATCGACACCGTGCCGGTCACCAACGCCGCCTACCGGCTCTTCATCGAGGACGGCGGCTACCGCGACCCGCGCTGGTGGGCTCCGGCGGGCTGGGAGCAGGTGCGGAGCAACGGGTGGCGGGCGCCGCTGTTCTGGCGCGAGGACGGCGCGGGCGGCTGGTGGCGCCGCCGATTCGGGGTGTCCGAGCCGGTGCCCGATGACGAGCCGGTGCTGCACGTGAGCTGGTACGAGGCGGACGCCTATGCCCGGTGGGCGAGGCGGCGCCTGCCGAGTGAGGCCGAGTGGGAGAAGGCGGCCCGCTACGATCCGGCGACCGGAGGCAGCCGCCGCTTCCCCTGGGGGGAGACGCCAGCCGGGCCGCGGCACGCGAACCTGGGCCAGCGCCATCTGCGTCCGGCCCCGGCGGGCAGCTACCCGGACGGTGCCTCGGCGACGGGGGGCCGTCAGCTGCTGGGGGATGTGTGGGAGTGGACGGCGAGCGACTTCGGCCCGTATCCGGGGTTCGTCGCGTTCCCTTACCGCGAGTACTCGGAAGTCTTCTTCGGCCCGGCCCACAAGGTGCTCCGGGGCGGGGGGTTCGGCGTGGGGGCGGTCGTCGCACGCGCGACGTTCCGCAACTGGGACTATCCGGTGCGCCGGCAGATCTTCTCCGGCTTCCGCACGGCGCGCTCCCTTTCCGCGGAGGACGGATGAACGGCACCGCGCCAGGGGCGGGCAGGCCCCGCCCGGCGGGCGGGCCGGGAGCGGAGGGATGTGGCTGATGTGCCGTCACCTGGGTTATGTGGGGCCGGTCCGCGCGCTCGGCGAGGTGCTGATACGGCCGGAGTTCTCCTTGGTGCGGCAGTCGTGGGCGCCGCGCCGTCAAGGGCATGGGACGGTGAACGCGGACGGTTTCGGGGTGGGCTGGTATGCGGCGGGCGACCCGCATCCGGCGCGTTATCGCCGCACCGGGCCGGTGTGGGCGGACGGTTCGTTCCCCGATCTGTGCCGGGTGGTGCGCTCGGCCGGGATCCTGGCCGCCGTCCGGGATGCCACCGAAGGCTGCGCGGGCGGGGAGGCGGCCATCGCCCCGTTCGGCGCAGGAAACTGGCTGTTCAGTCACAACGGCGCGATCGCCGGCTGGCCCGCGTCCGTGGCCCACGTCGCCGCCCGCACACTGACCCCCGGTGAGCTGCTGGACATCGAGGCCCACAGCGACGCCGCGCTGGCCTGGGCCCTGGTTCTGCACCACCTGCGCGCCGATGCCGCCGCGGCCACCGCGCTGGCGCGGGTAGCCGCCGCATTGTCCGGGGCCGCGCCCGGCTCCCGGCTCAACTTCCTGCTCACCGACGGCCACACCCTGGCGGGTACGGCGGTGGGCGAATCGCTGTGGTATTTGCCACGGCCGCACGCGTCCCTGACGGTCGCCTCGGAGCCGTACGACACCGACCCGGAGTGGCGGCAGGTGCCCGACGGACACGTCCTCACCGGCGACGCCACCCGTGTCGAACTGGCCCTACTGGAGGATTTGTGAGCACGTCCCGCTTCACGCTCACCCGTGCCCTGCCGCCCGGGGCCACCGCAGCCGCGCTGGCCGCGGACGTGACCGAGGGCCTGTCGGCCGACCCGAAGTCGCTGCCGCCCCGGTGGTTCTACGACGAGCGCGGCAGCGCCCTGTTCGAGGAGATCACCACGCTGCCCGAGTACTACCCCACGCGGGCCGAGCACGAGATCCTCACCCGGCGCGCCGAGGACATCGCCTCGCTGACGAGGGCCCGCACCCTCATCGAGCTGGGCTCCGGCTCCTCGGCCAAGACGCGGCTGCTGCTGGACGCGTTGCCGCCGGACCTGTCGTATGTGCCGGTGGACGTCAGCGCGAGCGCGTTGGAGGCAGCAGGGCGGGGGCTGCTGGCCGACCGCCCGCAGCTGCGGGTGCACGCCATGGTCGCCGACTTCCAAGGCGGCCTGGAGCTGCCCGAGTGTCCCGGCCCGCGCCTGGTGGCCTTCCTCGGCGGCACCATCGGCAACCTCCTGCCCGCCGAACGCGCCCGCTTCCTGGAGTCCCTGCGCTCGCTGCTCGCGCCGGGCGACGCGCTGCTGCTCGGCACGGACCTGGTGAAGGACCCGGCGGTCCTGTTGGCCGCCTACGACGACGCGCGGGGCGTGACGGCGCGGTTCAACAAGAATGTGCTGCGGGTCCTGGCCCGCGAACTGGACGCCGACTGCGATCCGGCCGACTTCGACCATGTCGCGCTCTGGGATCCGGAGCGGGAGTGGATGGAGATGCGGCTGCGGGCGCGGGTGGCGCTCACGGTGAAGATCCGCGCCCTGGGCACCGGCATCGACTTCAAGCCCGGCGAGGACCTGCGGACCGAGATCTCGGCGAAGTTCCGCCCCGGAGGGCTGCACTCGGAACTCGCCGCCGCGGGCTGGCGCACGGACGGATTCTGGACCGACGCCGGGGGCCGCTTCGCCCTGAGCCTGGCCTTTCCCGAGAGCTGAGCGGCATCCGCGCGCCGCGCGGGGTCGTTGCGCGGGGCGGAAGAGGGCCATATGGCTGCCTCGTCAGCCCTGGGTGCGCCCCGCGAGGGTGTCGAGGGCGGTACGGCCCATTCCGCTGGCCGTCGCCACTTCGGCAGGTGACAGCGCGCCGCATTCCAGGCCGCGCAGCAGGTAGTTGCTCAGCGCGCGGGCCGTCGCCGGCTCGTCCATGACGTCGCCGCCGGCGTTGCCCGCGTAGGCGGCCAGGCGCTCGCCCGCGCGGGCGAGGCCCTCGCGGTAGAAAGCGTAGACGGCGGCATAACGCGTGGGCAGATGGCCGGGGTGCATGTCCCAGCCCTGGTAGTAGGCGCGCGCCAACGAGCGACGCACCAGGGCGTGATGGAGCCGCCAGGCACCGTGGACCTGCTCCCGGCCACCCACCGGCAGCACGTTGGTGGAGCCGTCCGAGAGCCGCACCCCGGTCCCGGCCGCGGCCACCTGCATGACGGCCTTGGCGTGGTCGGCGGCGGGGTGGTCCAGGGACTGGTGGGCGGCGCTGATCCCGCATGCGGCGCTGTAGTCGAAGGTGCCGTAGTGCAGCGAGGTGGCCCGGCCGCCCGCCGCCTCGATCATCCGTGCGACGGTGGCGCGGCCGTCGGGACCGAGGATGGACTGGGTGGTCTCGATCTGGATCTCGAACCCGAGCCGGCCGGCCGGTCCGTGGGTCTTCTCGAACTCCTCGCACAGCCGCACCATCGCGCCGACCTGCTCGGGAGAGGATACCTTCGGCAGCGTCAGCACCAGCCCGCCGGGCAGTCCGCCGTTCTCGGCCAAGGTGGTCAGGAAGATGTCGAGGGTGCGGATGCCCCGGTCGCGGACGGCCGCCTCCATGCACTTCATCCGGATGCCGGCGTACGCGGGGACGGGGCCCCCGGCGCCGGGGGCGAACGCGGCGGCGACCAGGTGTGCGGCGTGCAGGGCTGCGGCGTCCTCCTCGTCGTCGGGGCGCGGGCCGTAGCCGTCCTCGAAGTCGATGCGCAGGTCCTCTACAGGCTCGCGGCGCAGCTTCTCCCGTATCCGTTCGTGGACCGGGCCGGCCAACCCCTCGTCCATCCCGAGCACCTGTGCGAGCGCGCCCGCGTCGGGCGCGTGCGCGTCCAGCAGGGCGAGCGCCCCCTCGCCCCACTCCCGCACGGTGCTCGCGGTGATGGTGTCGGCGGGGACGTAGACGGTGTGCACGGGCTGGCGGGTGGGGGGCTCCCCCGGGTAGCGCCGGGCGAGGTCGGCGTCCACTGGCGCGAGCGCCCGCGAGATCTCCTCCACCACGGATGTGCCGAAGCTGGTGCTGACCGTACCGCCCTGCGACATTCGCGCTCCCTCTCCGCCCTGCGCGCCGGATCCGCCCTCAACAAAACGTTGAAAGGCGCTGGTGACGCTATGGCTCCGCCACCGGGGAGTCAAGAGGCGTCCCGGCGACCCCCATACAGCGGATTCCGGCGGATTCCCGCGACTTTCGGCGGTTTCCGGTCGAGCTGTGAGGCCCGGCGATCCGGCCACGGCGGCCGGGCGGGGGAGCCGCGGCGGGCATCACCGCAGGCCGGGGAGAACGAGAACGTCACTTTGCGCCACTGATTCAATGCGAAAAGTTACTGAAATGCGGGGGGTCGATGTGCTTTCCGCTGCCGGACTCGCCAGACTCACGCTCGCCGATCCGGCACTTACCTTGAAAGCGGAAGGAAGCACACAATGCGGAAGACCGCATCCCGAAGCGCCGCCCTCACCCTGGCAGCCGCTGCGATGGGGACCCTCGGCGCGCTCGCGCTCACGATCGCACCCGCCCAGGCCGCACCGTCGAACACCGCGCCCGCCAAGAGCGCGCCCGCGAAGACCACCTCGCTCTACGCTCCCTCGGCCCTCGTCCTCACGGTCACCCGGGGCGAGAGAGCCGACGCGGCCCCGGAGCGCGCCGTCACTCTCAGCTGCAAGCCCACCGCGACCGGCACGCACCCGGCCGCGAGTAATGCCTGCGCCCAACTCCGCACCGCAGGCGGCAACTTCGAGAAGCTGAAGAGCGAGGGCGACCTGTACTGCACCAAGGAGTGGCGGCCGGTCGTGGTCACCGCCCAGGGCGTGTGGGAGGGCAAGCGCGTCAACTACCAGCGCACCTACGCCAACACGTGCGTGAAGAACGTCGAGGGCTCGTCCGTCTTCTCGTTCTGACCGGAGCGGGCACACCGGCTGCCGCCCAGGAGCCGCCCGCCCGCGGAGGGGCCCCGCACCGGGTTCCTCGGGTTCTGGTGCGGGGCCCCTCATCCATGCGCACAGCGCCCGTGCGCCGCGCCCGCCGGCGTGCGCACGAAGCGGCGCGCTCAGCCCTTGCGGGTCTTGACCTCGTCCGTGAGCTGCGGGACGACCTCGAACAGGTCGCCGACGACGCCGTAGTCCACCAGATCGAAGATCGGCGCCTCGGCGTCCTTGTTGATGGCGACGATGGTCTTCGAGGTCTGCATGCCGGCCCGGTGCTGGATCGCGCCGGAGATGCCGGTGGCGATGTAGAGCTGCGGCGAGACGGTCTTGCCGGTCTGGCCGACCTGGTGGGAGTGCGGGTACCAGCCGGCGTCCACCGCGGCGCGCGAGGCGCCGACGGCGGCACCCAGCGCGTCGGCCAGGTTCTCGATCAGCGGGAAGTTCTCCGCGCCGTTGACGCCACGGCCGCCGGAGACGACGATCGCCGCCTCGGTCAGCTCCGGCCGGCCGGTGGACTCGCGCGGGGCGCGCGAGGTGACCTTGGTGCCGGTGGCCGCCTCGCCGAAGCTGACGGTGAACTGCTCGACGGCGCCGGCCGCCGGCGCCGCCTCGGGAGAGGCCGAGTTGGGCTTGACGGTGATGACCGGCGTGCCCTTGCTGATGCGGGACTTGGTGGTGAAGGCGGCGGCGAACACGGACTGCGTGGTCACCGGGCCCTCGTCACCGGCTTCCAGGTCCACCGCGTCGGTGATGATGCCGGAGCCGAGGCGGACGGCGAGCCGCGCCGCGATCTCCTTGCCCTCGGCGGAGGAGGGCACCAGCACGGCGGCGGGCGAGACCGACTCGCAGGCGGCCTGGAGGGCATCGACCTTGGGGACGACCAGGTAGTCGGCGAACTCGGGCACGTCGGCGGCCAGTACGCGCGTCGCGCCGTACTCGCCGAGGGTCTTGGCGGCGTCCTCGACGTGGGGGCCGAGGTGCACGGCGACCGGCTCGCCGACCCGCCGGGCCAGGGTCAGCAGTTCGAGGGTGGGCTTGCGGACGGCGCCGTCCACGTGATCGACGTAGACCAGAACTTCAGCCATGGGACTTCAATCTCCTGCGGTGACGAAGAGTTGGGCGGTTTGCGGGACGGCCGAGGCTCGGATGAACTTCTGCCCCGCCAGGCTGTCTTCTCAGACGAATTTGCGCTCCGCGAGGAAGGCGGCAAGCTGCTTGCCGCCCTCGCCCTCGTCCTTGACGACGGTGCCCGCGGTGCGCGCGGGGCGCTCGGTCGCGCTGTCAACCTTGGTCCAGGCGCCTTCCAGGCCGACCTCGTCCGCCTCGATGTCCAGGTCGTCCAGGTCCAGCGACTCGACCGGCTTCTTCTTGGCGGCCATGATCCCCTTGAAGGAGGGGTAACGGGCCTCGCCGGACTGGTCGGTGACGGAGACGACCGCCGGAAGCTGCGCCTCCAGCTGCTCGGTGGCGGCGTCGCCGTCGCGGCGGCCGGTCACCTTGCCGCCCTCGACCGAGACCTCCGACAGCAGGGTCACCTGCGGGACGCCCAGCCGCTCGGCGAGCATGGCGGGAAGGACGCCCATGGTGCCGTCGGTGGAGGCCATGCCGCAGACCACCAGGTCGTATCCGGTCTTCTCGATCGCCTTGGCGAGCACGTACGAGGTGCCCAGGGCATCGGTGCCGTGCAGGTCGTCGTCCTCGACGTGCACGGCCTTGTCGGCGCCCATGGACAGCGCCTTGCGCAGGGCGTCCTTGGCGTCCTCCGGACCGGCGGTGAGCACCGTGATCTCGGCTTCCCCGACCCCGTCGGACTCCTTGATCTGGAGTGCCTGCTCGACCGCGTACTCGTCCAGCTCGGAGAGCAGGCCGTCCACCGACTCGCGGTCGGTGGTCAGGTCCTCCGCGAAGTGCCGGTCACCGGTGGCGTCGGGCACGTACTTCACACAGACAACGATCCTCAAGCTCACGCCGGCTCTCCTACTGCTTCGACTTACAGGGTCCCGGTCCGGTGGACCGGCGTCCGTCCACAATATTACTCGTCAGTACACCCAGCGTCTTCCCCGTTCTCAAGGCCGTCGGACTGTGACGTTCCCAACGGGGAGAGTGACCGCCCCAACTCCATCACGCAGGGCGGTGCGACGCGAGAGCCATGGGGCGGGATCTGGATCACGCCCGGCCAATCGGAAGATCTGACTCCGCTCAGTCGATGGCGTGCCCGAGCGCGGCGATGACATCCGCGCGGCGGGGCAGGCCCGAGGCCCTGGTCACGACGCGGCCCGCCGCGTCGAGCACCAGCACCGTGGGGGTGGCGGTGATCTCCAGCTCGCGCACCAGGGACAGGTGCTCCTCGGCGTCGATCTCGATGTGTGCCACACCCTCGACCATGGCGCTGACGTCGGAGAGGGTGCGCCGCGTGGCGCGGCACGGCTGGCAGAAGGCGCTGGAGAACTGCACGAGCGTCGCCCGCTCCCCCAGTGCTGCCACCCCGAGCATTCCGGCCCCGACTGCCCGGGGGGCGGTCGTGCGGGGGCCGGATGCCCCGCTCCGGTCTCCGGACTCCTCGGCTCCGGCCCGATCCCGCCTGTCCACGAAAGCCCTCCCTTCCCGCGCGCTCATGGACAAGTGTGCCGCGAGGGTAGCCAGACGCAGGGCTTTGGGGAACGATCTGCTGGAGCCAGAGGTTACGCATGCGTAGGTTCCGGTCTCCTGAACGGCTGGAACTGCCTGGCGGAAAGTCCTCCCAGGTACCGAGACGAAGGGTTCCCCGACGTGGCAGATCTCCTCTACCCGCCGGTGATAGGCGCCGCGCGAGCGTGGTTCAAGGCTCTCGACCTGCGCTTCGACATCCACGGCACCGAACATGTGCCCTCCCGCGGCGGCGCCGTCCTGGTGAGCAACCACATCAGCTACCTGGACTTCATCTTCACCGGGCTCGCCGCGCGGCCCGCCAAGCGCCTGGTCCGGTTCATGGCGAAGGATTCCGTCTTCCGGCACAAGGTCTCCGGGCCGCTGATGCGCGCGATGAAACACATCCCGGTGGACCGCTCACGCGGCGAGGGCGCCTACGCGCACGCGCTCAAGGCACTGCGCTCCGGCGAGATCATCGGAGTGTTCCCGGAGGCGACCATCTCCTGCTCCTTCACCCTCAAGGACTTCAAGTCGGGCGCTGCCCGGCTGGCGCAGGAGGCCCGGGTGCCGCTGGTCCCCATGGCCCTGTGGGGCACACAGCGGCTGTGGACCAAGGGCCACAAGCGGGACTTCGGGCGCAACCATCTGCCGGTCTCCATCCGGGTCGGCGAGCCGATGAACACCGACCAGGACGAGCCCGCCGCCGGGGTCACGGAGCGGCTGCGCGAGCGCGTCCAGGAACTGCTGGAAGCCGCCCAGCGCGCCTACCCGGCCGTCCCCAAGGGCGCGGCGGACTCCTGGTGGCAGCCCGCCCACCTGGGCGGCACGGCCCCGACCCCGGCGCAGGCCAGAGCACTCTGAGCGCAGGAGCCCGCCGGGTGCGGCCGGCTCAGCCGGTCCCCCGGGTCTCGGCCAACAGCCTCAGCAGCGGCCCCGCCTCCAGCAGTCGGGCCGCGTCCTGGGGCGGCAGCGAGCCGAGGCGCTCCAACAGCGCCTCGGCCTCGCCGTAGGCCACCCCGCGCAGCGCCCCGGCTCCTTCCTCCGTGACGGCGACGCGGGTGGCACGGCCGTCTGTCGGGTCGGGTTCCCGGCGCACGAGTCCCAGGGATTCCAGCTCGGCGACGACGGCGGTCGCGGTCGGCTGGGAGCACGGGACCCGTTCGGCGATGACGCCGATGCGGCTGGGCCCCGCCTCCGTCAGCTGGGACAGGACGATGAGCTGGGTGGGCTGGAGCCCGCCGGTCGGGCTCGCCCTGCGCAGTGAGCGCAGTAACCGGTGCAGGGACAGGACCAGTTCGAGCGCCGCTTCCTGCCTGGCCGCCATCGGCCCCCCACCCGCTCGTCCTTGATCAGATCAAGAGAGTGTAAGCGTGGGGCGGTACATGTCGATCCACAGCGCCAGGTCGAGAGCGCGCTCCAGGCCGCGCCGGGACGCCTGGGTGATCTGCGGGGTGTCCACCTTCACCGCACGCTCCAGCCACGGCCTGCTGACGATGCCGAAGACCTCGTGCGAGGGATCGGCCAGCAGTTCCCTGATGTTGTCCTGGAGCGCGGTGTGGTAGGCCGGGTCCTGGGTGGAGGGGTAGGGGCTCTTGACCCGGTCGTAGACGGAGCGGGGCAGGACATCGGCGGTGGCCTCCCGCAGCAGGCTTTTCTCGCGCCCGTCGAAGGACTTCAGCGCCCAGGGCGTGTTGTAGACGTACTCCACGAGCCGGTGGTCGCAAAACGGCACCCGCACCTCAAGGCCGACGGCCATGCTGGCGCGGTCCTTGCGGTCGAGGAGGACGCGGACGAACCGGGTCAGGTGGAGGTTGCAGATCACCCGCATCCGGTACTCGAAGTCGCTCTCCCCCTCCAGCCGCTGGACAGCGGAGACGGCCGTGGCGTAGCTGTCGCGGATGTAGCCGGGCAGGTCCAGGGTGCGGGTCATGGATTCGGAGAGCACACTCCCGTCGTCCCCGAAGTGCTCGGGCAGGCGCACGAGCCAGGGGAAGGTCTCCCCCTTGTGCGCCTCCGGATCGAAGAACTGCTTGTAGCCGCCGAACACCTCGTCCGCCGACTCTCCGGACAAGGCGACCGTGGAGTGCTGCCGGATGGCGCTGAACAGCAGGTACAAGGAGGCGTCCATGTCGCCGAAGCCCACGGGGATGTCGCGGGCCCTGATGACCTTGGAGCGCACCTCGGGATCGGCGAGTTCGCCGGAGCCGAGGACGATGTCCTGGTGCTCGGTGCCGGAGTCCCGGGCGACATCGTGCACGAAGGGCGTATCGGGGGTGGCGCGCAGTTCGTCGGCGACGAAGTTCTCGGTCCGGCCGACGAAATCGACGGCGAAGCTGCGTACGGTCTCCCCGCTCTCGCGCAGCTGCCGTGCGGCCAGCGCCGTCATGGCCGAGGAGTCCAGGCCGCCGGAGAGCAGGGTGCAGCGCGGCACGTCGGAGACGAGCTGGCGGCGCACGATGTCGTCCATCAGCTCCCGCACCCGGGCGATGGACTCCTCCTTGCTGTCGGTGTGCGGCCGGGTCTCCAGCTCCCAGTAGGTGTGGGTGCGCAAGCCGGTCTCATCGACGGTCACGACCGTGCCGGGCTCCACCTCGCGCATGCCCTCCCACACCGCGTGTCCGGGGGTTTTGACGAAGGCGAAGAGCTCGCGCAGTCCGTCGGGGCCGACCTCGCGGCGGGCCAGCGGGTTGGCGAGGATCGCCTTGGGCTCGGAGCCGAACAGCACTCCGTCGGGCGTCGGGGAGTAGTAGAAGGGCTTGATGCCCATACGGTCGCGCACCATGACGAGCTTGCGGGTGCGGCTGTCCCAGATGGCGAACGCGTACATCCCGTTGAGGCGTTCGGCGAGCGCGGGCCCCCACTCCAGGTAGGCGCGCAGCACGACCTCGGTATCGGAGTCGGTGGCGAACCGGTGGCCCCGGCCGCCGAGTTCGCGGCGCAGCTCGGTGTAGTTGTAGGTCTCCCCCGAGTAGACGAGGGCGACGGGGCCTTCGCCGGTTTCGGCGCTCATGGGCTGGGCGCCGCCCGGGAGGTCGATGATCGCCAGCCTGCGGTGTCCCAGCGCGGCCGGGCCCGATATCCAGGTGCCGCTGTCGTCCGGGCCCCGGCAGGACATCGTCTCCGTCATCGCGTCGAGGGCCGCCCGTTCGGCCGCCAGGTTCCTCTCGTAGGAGACCCATCCGGTGATTCCGCACATGTCTTCCTCCGGCTCCGACCTCTGGCACCTCTGCGATGACGCCTTGAGGGGACGGCACTGACGACGCCTGACGGAACGGGCGACCGATCATGACTGTCCGCGATGCAGAGTTGACCAAAGGTCACGTGTATCGACCATCTATGCATTCGCCATCTTTCACGCGGGCAACGTCGTTGAAACAATCCCAGCGCTCCGACAGCCGGAATCAAGCCACTTGCGCGGGCCCCCACGAGGGCCGCCCCGGTGACCGGGGCGATGCCTCGGACCGCCCCCGGCGGCGCCCCTTGCCCGCGCCGTCCCCCTCGGGCAGGATCGCTGTCGGTGACGGCTCCCCCACGGAATACCGCCGGGCGGCGGGCCGGAGAGCCGACGGGGGAAGCGGAACGGGGGCGCCGTGGCGGGCGGAACACAGGACAGCGCACAGCCTGGCGACATGATCGAGGGCCGCTGGCGGCTGGTGAGCGTACTCGGACAAGGCGGCATGGGCCGCGTCTGGAAGGCGCACGACGCGCGGCTGGATACCCACGTGGCCCTCAAGGAACTGTGGCTGCCCTCCGGACTGACACCCCAGGAGCACGAAGAGCGGCTGCGGCGGGCGGAGTTCGAGGCCCTGAGCGCGGCCCGGCTGCGCGACCACCCGCGGATCGTCACGGTGCACGACGTGGTGGTCGCGGACGGGCGGCCGTGGATCGTGATGCAGCTCGTCACGGGCGGCACCCTGCACGAGCGGCTGGCCCGTGGGCCGTTGCCACCGTGGGCCGCCCGGCGACTGGCGGCGGCGCTGCTGGACGCGCTGGAGGCCGCGCACCGGCAGGACATCGTGCATCGCGACGTCAAGCCCGCCAACGTCATGGTGACCGGCGACCGGCGCATTCTCCTCACCGACTTCGGCATCGCGGCGTCCGGCACGGAGCCCGGTGCGGCCGGGGACGCGACAGCAGCCGGCGCCGTCCTCGGCTCGGCCCCCTACCTCGCGCCCGAGCGCGTCCAGGGCCACCGGGCGACCCCGGCCAGCGACCTGTTCGCACTCGGCGCGACACTCTTCGAGGCCGTGGAGGGCGCCTCCCCGTTCGCCCGGGAGACCCCGGCGGCCTCGCTGCACGCCGCCGCCTACGAGGACCCGCCGCCCCCGCGCCGCGCGGGCGCGCTGACACCGCTGATCACAGCCCTGCTCGCGAAGGATCCGAAGGCGCGCCCGACAGTCGCCGCGGCCAGGTCGCTGCTCCCGCCGGAGGCGGTGGTCACCGACAGCGAGGGCCCCGACCTCGACGGTGCCGAAGACGGGACCGGGCGGCGCGAAACCCCCAGCGGCACCCGCCTGTTGACCTCCGTCCACTTCCCCGCCCCGACCGTGGTCACCACAGCGACCGTCGAGATCCGCAACAAGGGCTCGGTAGCCGTCCGCGTGCTGATCGCCGGGCAGGACCGCGGCACGGTCGATGCCGGTGTGACCGGCACCTTCCGCGCCTCCGCTGGCGTACACAGCATCCAGACACGTTCCAGGGGCGAGGCGAGCGACCCGCGGACCTTCCGCCTCAAGCCGGGAGCCACGCTGCGCCTGGTGGCCCGGCGGCTGGGCGGTAAACCGGTCCTGGAGGACGCGCGGGCGGCGAAGAAGCGGAAGGAGAAGGAGCAGCAGGCGCGGGGGAAGCAGCCGGGCGGCAGGCGGCCGGCGCCCGCGCCGAAGTCACCTGCCAAGCCCTCGGGCAGCGCCCCCGCGAAGAAGACCCTTAGCACGCCTGGCGCCGGACCCGCGAAGAAGCCCGCCGATACGCCCGTCGGCGGGAACAGTTCGTCCTCCGAGGGCGGCTGCGCGCTCGTCGTGGTGGGAGCACTGCTCCTGGGGCTGCTGCTCTACACCCAGAACGCGGGATTCTCCAGCGCCCTCAGCCAGTACCTGAACGACCCCGCGGCGAAGGCGGACGTCGGTGACTGTCTGCTCTACGGCTCCTGGGAGAAGGACAACAAGCCCTGGCGCGAGTGGGTCGAGGTCCCCTGCTGGTCGGCGGCGGCCACCCACAAGGTGACAGGCAGGCTCTACGGCCCGGCACGCACCGACACCGGCGCCGGAAGTACAGGCAGCACCGGCACCACCAGCTCCGGCAGCAGCTCGGGCACGAGCAGCGGCACCGGCCTCGACTCCCCCGCGTCACAAGGCTGCGCACTCACCGCCCAGCGCATCGTGCTCTCCTCCGTCACCCTCTGCGCCACACCGGAGGCGGACGGGTAGGGACCTATCGGGCCATCTCCTCGCGCAGCGCGGCCAGGAACTCATCGACGTCCGCTTCCGTGGTGTCGAAGGAGCACATCCAGCGCACCTCACCGGCCGCCTCGTCCCAGAAGTAGAAGCGGTAGCGCTTCTGGAAGCGTTCGCTCACATCGAGCGGGAGCCGGGCGAAGACCGAGTTGGCCTGGACCGGATACAGGATCTCCACCCCGTCGAGGGAGCGGATGCCCTCCGCGAGCCGGCGGGCCATCTCGTTGGAATGCCGTGCGTTGCGCAGCCACAGGTCCCCGGCCAAGAGCGCCTCCAGCTGTACGGCGATGAACCGCATCTTGGAGGCGAGCTGCATCGACAGCTTGCGCAGGTGCTTCATGTGGCGGACGGCGTCGGGATTGAGCACCACGACGGCCTCGCCGAAGAGCATGCCGTTCTTGGTGCCGCCGAGGGAGAGGATGTCCACGCCCGCGGCGTTGGTGAACGCGCGCATCGGGACGTCCAGCGCGGCTGCGGCGTTGGCGATGCGGGCGCCGTCGAGGTGGACCAGCATGCCCCGCTCGTGCGCGTGGTCGCACAGCGCACGTATCTCCTCGACGGTGTAGAGCGTGCCCAGTTCGGTGTTCTGCGCGAGCGAGACGACCTGCGGCATGGCGCGGTGCTCGTCGTCCCAGCCGTATGCCTCGCGGTCGATCAGCTCGGGGGTGAGCTTGCCGTCCTCGGTGGGCACGGTCAGCAGCTTCAGCCCGCCGACGCGCTCGGGCGCTCCGCACTCGTCCACGTGGATGTGTGCGGAGTCGGCGCAGATCACGGCGCCCCAGCGGTCGGTGACGGCCTGGAGGGCCACCACGTTGGCGCCGGTGCCGTTGAAGACGGGGAACGCCTCGGCGCGCCGTCCGAAGTGGCTGCGGATGACGCTCTGGAGGTGCTCGGTGTACTCGTCGGCGCCGTAGGAGGGCTGGTGGCCGCCGTTGGCGAGCGCGAGCGCCGCCAGGATCTCCGGGTGCGCGCCCGCGTAGTTGTCGCTGGCGAAGCCGCGCGCCCCGGGGTCGTGGCGGCGCCGTGCGTCGGTGACCGCGCCGGCCTCCCCGGGCGACGGGGCGGGCGCGGCCGGTACGGACGAGCGGTTCAGGGCTTGGGCGTCAGCCACAGGCGGGTTCCGTTCAGTTCTGCGGTGGGCTTGGTCCAGGTGCCGGCTACGGCCTCCGCCAGGTCCTTGACGTCCGTGAAACCGGCGAACTTCGCGTTCGGCCGGTCGGCCCGCATCTGGTCGTTCACCAGCGCCTTGACCACCAGGATGGCAGCGGCTGCGGGCGGCCCGCTCTCGCCCCCCGCTTTGCGGAAGGCATCGCCCAGCGCGAGCGTCCAGGCTTCGGCCGCCGCCTTGGAGGCGGCGTAGGCGGCGTTGCCCGCCGTGGGCTTGCTGGCCCCGGCCGCGCTCACCAGCAGGAAGCGCCCGTCCCCGGAGCGCTCCAGCGGTCCCTCGAAGGCGAGTGAGGTGTGCTGGAGCGTACGGATGAGGAGGCTGTGCAGCGTGTCCCAGTCCGCGAGATCGGTCTCGGCGAACGTCGCCGAGCCGCGCCAGCCGCCCACCAGGTGCACGAGGCCGTCGATCCGGCCGAACTCCTTCTCGGTCTTGTCCGCCCAGGCCCTGGTCGCCTCCAGGCTGAGCAGATCGACCGTGTCGCCCGTGACCGTGGCCCCGCCGTGGGCGAAGCGCGCGGCATCCACCGCGTCGGCCAGCCGTCCGGCGTCCGCGTCGGAGGCCACGACGACAGCGCCCTCCTCGGCCAGCCGCAGCAGCATGGCGCGCCCCGCGGGCCCCGCCGCGCCGGCGACGGCGACCACGGCTCCCTGGAGCCTGCCCTCGCCGTTTCCCTCGTAGCCACGCCTGGTCGTCGTGTCCGTCATGGTCGCCTCCTCGCGCCCGGCACTGTCATCTCCGCCCACGGCTCCTCCGCTCACGCCGCTGCGGCCTGGACCGGGCTGCTGTGGGCGGTGATCCCCTGAGTCGATGCGATCACACTCCGCAGCTTCTTCGCGAGTGCCTCGTAGAACATGCTGAGCGGAAACTCATCCGGCAGCACCTCGTCCACCAGCTTGCGCGGCGGAAGGGTCAGATCCAGTGCGTCGGGGCCCTTGGCCCAGGTGGAGCCCGGGTGCGGCGCCAGGTAGGTGGAGACCAGTTCGTACGCCTTGAACCAGTGGACCAGCTTGGGCCGGTCGATGCCGGCGCGGTAGAGCGTCTCGATCTCCTCACGCAGGGCGACGGTGACCTGGCGGGCGCGGTCCCAGTCGATGCTGAGGCTGTTGTCGGTCCAGCGCAGCGCGTCATGCTGGTGGAGGTAGGCGAAGAGCAGCTGGCCGCCCAGTCCGTCGTAGTTGCGCTTGCGCTCGCCGGTCACGGGGAAGCGGAAGAGCCGCTCCAGGATCATCGCGTACTGCACGTCGCGGCCCTGTCCGAAGCCGTCGGCCTCCAGCTTCACGCCCTCGTGGAAAGCGGTCAGGTCGCAGCGCAGCTCCTCCAGCCCGTACATCCAGAACGGCTGGCGCTGTTTGATCATGAACGGGTCGAACGGCAGGTCACCATGGCTGTGGGTGCGGTCGTGAACCATGTCCCAGAGCACGAAGGTCTGCTGGCAGCGCTCCTGGTCGGCGAGCATCTCCTGGGCGTCCTGGGGCAGTTCGAGCTTGGTCACCTCGCAGGCCGCCTGGACGACGCGGCGGAAGCGGGCCGCCTCGCGGTCGCAGAAGATGCCGCCCCAGCTGAAGCGCTCGGGCGCCTCGCGCACGGAGATGGTCTCCGGGAAGAGCACGGCGGAGTGCGTGTCGTAGCCCGAGGTGAAGTCCTCGAAGGAGATGCCGCAGAACAGCGGGTTGTCGTAGCGGGTGCGCTCCAGCTCGGCCAGCCAGTCCGGCCACACCATGCGCAGCACGACGGCTTCGAGGTTGCGGTCCGGATTGCCGTTTTGGGTGTACATGGCGAAGACGACCAGGTGCTGGAGGCCGTCGGCCCGCCCCTGCGCCGGATGGAAGGCGAGCAGCGAGTCCAGGAAGTCGGGGACGCCGAACCCGCCGTCGGCCCAGCGGCGCAGGTCGGCCACCAGCGCGCGGTGGTAGGCGGCGTCGTGCGGCAGCAGCGGTGACAGCTCCTCGACGGCGGCGGTCACCCGCTCCAGCTCGGCGCGCACGGCCTCCGGCGTGGGCGCGCCCTCGGCCTCGAAGTCGATGGACCCGTCCTTGGACTGGGCGGGACGGATCGCCTCGACAGCCGCCTTCAACGTGCCCCAGGAAGGGTGCGCGACCACGCTGCCGGACGGTGAAACACCACCCGCAGCGGGCTTTGGCGAAAGAATTTCCGTCATGCTGTCCCCTCCACAAGAGAAACTCGCGTCAATCAACCGTATACGGGAAAGCGTCCTCCACTCAAGGGCAAGTGTCAGGAGATTATGCGGCCTCATCGGGGGTACCGCCGCCATTCTTCCTGCCGATGACGACCTCGACGGCGGTCTTTCCACCCGCTCTCGTCTGGATTCCGCCACGTCAGGAAGCGGTGCCCGGCCCCGGGAGCGCTGGGCCTCCCCGCACGGCGACCCCCCCCAGGCGCACGGCGACCCCCCGGCGCCTCCCGGCAACCCGGATTCCGGCCGCCCGCGAGCTGCCCGGCCGGAGCACGCGGCCCTGGGCAGCCGCGCGGCGTACGCCCGCCGCCTTCGGCGTACGCCGGTGCGAGGTGCCGGCCGGCGGGTGTGAAGTACGGGTCCGGAGGTGTGTCCGCGAAACACCCCGGCGGCGGGCCGTCACCGCCGGACGCGGCGACGGCAGCCGCCGTACTGTGCCGTTAGTCTGGCGGCGCGCTCGGTGTGCGGCCCCTCGGGCGGCACACCGGCGCACTGTCTCTTGGCCGCCGCACGAAAGCGAGAGCGCCCCGTGCCCATGCTCACCGTCGGACACCGTGGGGTGATGGGCGTCGAGCCCGAGAACACCCTGCGCTCCTTCGTCCGCGCCGAACGCGAAGGACTCGACGTCCTGGAGCTGGATCTGCATCTGAGCAAGGACGGGGAACTCGTGGTGATGCACGACGCCGACGTGGCGCGCACGACCGACGGCAGCGGGCTCATCGGCGACTTCACGCTCGCCGAGCTGCGCGAGCTGGACGCGGGCGAGGGCGAACGGGTGCCGGTCTTCGACGAGGTCGTCGATGCGGTGAGCAGCCCACTCCAGGCGGAGATCAAGGACAGGGCAGCAGCCCAGGTGCTGGCCCGGACCATCCAGGAGCGCGGCCTGCACGAGCGGGTGACCGTGATCTCCTTCCACGCCGACGCACTGCGCGAGACTCGCGAACACCTGCCCGGCATCCCGCTCGTGCTGGTCGCGGGCCGCTCCACGCCGACGGCGCCCGAGCGGGCAGCGGAACTGGGCGCGGAGATGATCTCGGTGGAGCTGCGCCACGCGGACGCGGACGTGGTACGGCGGGCCCACGCGCGCGGCATCAAGGTGATCAGCTGGACCGTCAACACGGACGAGGACCTCGCCCGCGCCCGCGAGCTGGAACTGGACGGTGTGGTGACGGACATGCCGACGATCAGCCGGGCCGCCGCCCTCCCGTAAGCCCCCCGGCCCGGCCGGTCCGGCCGGGCGGCACTCAGCTCAGCGGCTTGACCAGCAGTTCGAAGGCGAGGTCGGGCCGCTGCGGGATGCCGAAGCGCTCGTCACCGTAGGGGAACGGGCTGAACTGCCCCGTACGGGTGTAGCCGCGCCGCTCGTACCAGGCGATCAGCTCTTCCCGCTGCCGGATGACCTGCATCTGCATCCGCTCCGATCCCCATTCGGCGCGCACGGTGCGTTCCGCCTCGGCCAGCACCGCGCGGCCGAGGCCGCCGCCCTGGAGGCCGGGGCGGACGGCGAACATGCCGAAGTAGGCGTCAGGACCGCGGTGTTCGAGCTGGCAGCAGGCGACCGTCGCGCCCTCGCGCTCGACGACGAGCATGATGCTCTTGGGGTCCCGGACGACGGCACCCACCCCGTCCGGGTCGGTGCGCTGCCCCTCCAGCAGGTGGGCCTCGGTGGTCCAGCCGGTGCGGCTGGTCTCGCCCCGGTAGGCGGATTCGACCAGCGCGGCGAGCGTCGCGATGTCGGCCTCGGCGGCCCTGCGGAAGGTGAGGGGCGCGTTGCCCCGCTGTGCGGTCTCACTCATGTCTGCGGACCCTATCCGGACGCGGAAACTACAGTGCGGGGGCATGGTGCATGTACTGAGCAGCCGAGTGCTGCTGAGGCCCGCCGACCCCGACAGGTCGCGGGCCTTCTACGGCGAGAAGCTGGGTCTGGAGATCTTCCGGGAGTTCGGGACAGGACCCGAGCGCGGGACCGTCTATTTCCTGGGGGGCGGTTTCCTGGAGGTCTCGGGCCGCTCCGGCGAGCAGCCCACCCCGACTCTCCAGCTCTGGATGCAGGTCGCGGACGCGGCAGCGGCCCACGCGGAGCTGACGGCGGCGGGCGTCGAGGTGCTGCGGGAGCCCGTCAAGGAGCCGTGGGGCCTGATCGAGATGTGGATCGCGGACCCGGACGGGCACCGGATCGTGCTGGTGCAGATCCCCTCGGACCATCCGCTGCGCTCCCGGCCGGGCATCTGAGCGCTCCCTGGTCCGGCGTGTGACCGCTCCCCTGCTCCCCCGTTGCGCCTGTGCGCTCCCGTATGCCGGGCGGGGGCGGGCAGCCTCCCGCACACGCGAGCAGGAGGTGGGCGATGCACGGCCCTGCCATGACCAGCTGGCTGCTGGTGGCGCTCTGCGCGGTCACGGGCGCCTCCTGCGTACTGCGCGCGCGGACGGCGGCGGGGCGGCAGCCGCGCGCGGAGGCGGTGAGCGAGGCGCTGATGGGCTTCGGCATGGCGCTCATGGCCGTCCCCGCGCTGTGGAGCACGGGGGTCCTGCCCCCCACGCCGCTCGCCTGGCTCTTCGCCGCGGGCTTCGGCGCACTCGCGGCCCGTGAACTGGGGCTGCCCGGCCTACGGCGCAGCCGGGCGCCCAGCGGGCGGGGCCGCAAGGAGCGGCGGCACGGCGAGCGGGGCGGGGTCCGGTGGAGCCGGGAGGGAGCGGGCCCGGCCCATCTGCACCACGTGGTGGGCGCCTTGGCGATGGTCTACATGGCGCTCGCGATGGCGGCCGGCGCACCGGCGAGCGCACCCCATGGCCCGGAGCACCACACCGGCACGAGCGGCGTGCCCCTGCTGACGGGCGCGCTGCTGGCGTACTTCGCGGTCCATGTGCTGTGGGACGGGGCCCGGATGATGCCCTCCGGCGTGGTGGCGGGCGCGCCGGAGACCGGAGTCGGCGCGGTCGCGGCGGCGGGCGCGGGGCCCGGTGCCGGGTCAAGAGGGGCCTGCCCAGGGGGTGTTGCCCACTGGGGCGGGGTGGCCAATGGGTGCCGGGTGGCGATGGGTGTGGGCATGTTCGCGATGCTGCTGACGCTGTGAGCGGGCCGCGCGCCGATCCGCTGCGGCGACAGGGGCCACCCGGCGCGTGAGGCACGTCACTTCTGCTCGACAGGATGTATCACCCCGCCGAGCTGGCCTTCTAGTCTGTGGCCATGATGGTCCCGCTCGCGCTGATGGCGCTCGCCCTGCTCGCCGCGGGCCTCGCGCCCCGCGTTCTGACCCGCAGTTCGTGGCCGGATCGCGAGCCGGTGCTCGCGCTGTGGGTGTGGCAGTGCGTGGTGGGGGCCGTCCTGCTGTGCTGTCTGCTGGCGATGGCGCTCTCCGGTGCCGCCGCGTTCGCGGTCGTGCGCAGCCATGTGTTCGCGGGCGCCCCCCACGGCGTCGTCGAGGCGTACACCTCCGGCGCCTACGCCCCCTGGGCCGGGGCCCTGTCGCTCCTGCTGGCGTGCGGGGGCGCGTGGACCGGCGCGATGCTGCTGCGGGAGATCAGGGACGCGCGCGCCCGACGCCGCAGGCGCCGCACCGACCTTCGTGAGCGCGCGCCCCGACTGCCGGGCGAGGAGGCCCAGTCGGGCGGCCCGCTGGTGGTGTTGGAAGGCGAGAAGCCGGATGCCTGGTGGCTGCCGGGAACGGCGCCGCAGCTCGTCATCACCACGGCGGCGCTGCGCCGCCTCAAGGGCCGGCAGCTCGACGCGGTGCTGGAGCACGAGCAGGGCCACGCGCGGGCCCGGCACGACTGGCTGCTGCACTGCTCCTCGGCGCTGGCCACCGGCTTCTCCCGTGTGCCGGTCTTCGCGGGCTTCCGCGATCAGGTGCACCGTCTGGTCGAGCTGGCCGCCGACGACGCCGCGTCCCGCCGCTACGGCCGGCTGACGATCGCCCTCGCCCTGGTCGGGCTCAACGAGGACCGGGGCGTGTTCGGTCCCTGCCCCGCGCCCCTGGCGCTGGTACCCCAACGCGTGCACCGGCTGCTCGCACCCCCCTCGAGGCTCCCGGTCGGCCGCAGGCTGCGTATGACCGCCGTGGCTTCCCTGGTTCCGGTCGTTCCGCTGCTGGTGGCCTTCGCCCCCGGGCTGTCGGCGCTCCACTAGGCACTGGCGTACCGGGTCATGACCGACGAGCGAGAGGCTCGGGCAGGCGAATGAGCGTCGCCACGTAAACCCGCCGAAGGTCCTGCGAGGACGCTGCCGACGGGGCGGCCGTCCGCATGGCCGGAAGCGGGGTGCGGGGTCCGGGTGGCCGAAGTGCGCACGGGGCTTGTGCCGGGACGGGGCGGGCGGGTGATGATCGAGTACATGTACCGTCCGACCCCGCCCCCGGCAGGAGCGTGGCACCTGCGGACCGCCGTCGCGCTCGGCGTTCTCGCGGTCCTCGTCATGGCACTCGTCATCGCCGAGTGGCATCCGTTGCACGCTCTCGACGCCGATGTCGCGACCGGACTGCACTCCTCCGCGCTCGCCCACCCGGGCATGACCCGGACGGCCAGGGTCTTCACCGACTGGGTGTGGGACCCGTGGACCTTCCGGCTGCTGCTCGCGGTGGTGGCCGTGGGGCTGTGGTGGCGCAGGGAGCGGCTGCTCGCGCTGTGGCTCGCAGGCACGGCGCTGGTCGGCTCGGCGCTCCAGCAGGCGCTGAAGGCCGCGATCGGCCGGGAGCGCCCCCGCTGGCGGGAGCCGGTGGACTCGGCGCACTACGCCGCGATGCCGTCCGGGCACGCGCTGACGGCCGCGCTGGTGTGTGTGCTGCTGCTGTGGCTCCTGCGTACCAGAAGCACTCCGCCGGCGGGGCTCTGGTGGTCGGCGGTGGCGCTGGCCGGCGTGTCCGTCGCCGGTGTGGCCTTCACCCGTCTGTGGCTCGGCGTGCACTGGCTGACGGACACCGTGGTGGGGGTGGCGCTGGGCGCGGCGATCGGCCTGGCTGCGACAGCGGGATGGACGTCGCTGCGGCCGGATGCGCGACAGGCGGCGCACCCGGAGCCGCAGGACCGGGGCTGACGGGCCGCAACACGGCGCCGGGCCCCGTAGGGGTCAGTTCTTGCGTGCCACGGCACCCACGTTGTCCACCTCGTCCGGATCTCCGAAGGGCAGCGCCTCGGGCCGCCAGCGCGAAACGGAGACGAGTCCGGGCTCCAGGACCTCCAGGCCGTCGAAGAAGCGGGCGATCTGCTCCTTCGTGCGGTTGACCCGGGGGTTGTCACTGGTGTGGTTCCACTGCCGCACCATCTCGCGCACGGCCTGCGGATTGACGATCTCGGCGGAGTCGCTGAAGACGAGATAACTGCCGGCGGGCAGCGCGTCCACCAGCCTCCTCACCACGTCGTAGGCGCTGTCGTCAGTGAGATGAGCGGCGACTCCGAGCAGCATCAGGGCGACGGGCTCGCGGAAGTCAAGGGTCCGCTCCGCGCCCCTCAAGATCGCGTCGGGGTCCCGCAGGTCCGCGTCGATGTAGTGGGTGATGCCCTCGGGGGCGCTGGTCAGCAGGGCGCGGGCGTGGGTGAGCACGAGAGGGTCGTGGTCCACGTAGACGATCCGGGACTCCGGTGCGACGCGCTGGGCGACCTCGTGGGTGTTGTCCACCGTGGGCAGCCCCGTTCCCACATCGAGGAACTGCCGCACGCCCAGTTCTCCGGCGAGGAGGCGCACGGCGCGGCAGAGGAACGCACGCTGGGCGCGGGCCGTCTTGACGATGCCGGGGTTCTGGCCGGCGATCCCGTCGCCGACCTGACGGTCCACCTCGTAATGATCCTTGCCGCCGAGCCAGTAGTTCCAGATCCGCGCCGAGTGCGGCACGGTCTCGTCGATCTCCCGGGTGTTCGGTTCCGGACTGTCCGTCATGGGTCTTTCCGACCTCCGCATGCCTGCCGCCTGTCGTCTGCCGCCGCCTGCCGTCGCGCACAACGTAGTGCCGGGCGGGCTGCGATACTCCCGATCATGACGACATTACAGAGCGGCGCCCGGAAGGCGTCAGCGGTCATGTTCGACTTCTCCGGGACGCTGATGCGGGTGGAGCCGGTGGCGGACTGGCTGATGGGGGTGCTGACGAGCGAGGGGGTCGAGATGTCCCCCGAACGGTTCGGGCGCTGCGCTCAGTTGCTGGAGGAGGCCGGGGCGCTGCCGGGCGGCCCGAACCCCCGAGAGATCCCGGAGGGGCTGCGCGAGTCGTGGGAGACGCGCGATCTCGGAGCCCGGCAGCACCGGGCCGCCTACACCTCGCTGGCCCGACAAGTACCCCTGCCCGAGCCCCAGTTGTACGATGCGCTGTACGACCGCCACATGTCGCCGGATGCCTGGCAGCCCTACCCGGATACGGCCGAGGTACTCAAGTCCCTGCACACGCACGGGGTTCCGGTGGCCGTGGTGAGCAACATCGGCTGGGACCTGCGGCCCGTCCTGCGGGCACACGGACTGGATCCGTACATCAGCGCACATGTGCTCTCCTGCGAACAGGGCTTCCAGAAGCCGGACCCGCGGCTGTTCCGCATCGCGTGCGAGGCGCTGGCAAGCGCCCCGGAGGACACGCTGATGGTGGGGGACGACGAGAGTACGGACACGGGCGCGGCACGGATCGGCTGCGCGGTGCGGATGGTGCGTCATCTGCCCGTCGATGAGCGCCCCGCCGGGCTCCGGTCGGCACTGGAGGGCGCCTGGCGATCCCGGGACGGGGCGCGGGAGGCCGCCGGCGACGTGATGACAGCGGGGCGGGGTGAGGCGGCGCCGGAGCCGGAGGGGGCCGGTTGAGGTGGGCCCTGGTGCCTTCGGGCTCTTCCCTGGCGTGCCCGCGGGGGGCGCCCGGAAGCCGATACCGGGACGATCCCCCGCGTCGCCCCGATATCGGCCGCTGCGCCGGGCACCTGAACCGTGGCGCGGAGGCGGATGCCCGAAGTCGTGCTGAGTATATTGGCTGCCGGCCAGTCAACGCAGGAGTTACAGCATGTCCCCCCGGAGCCCATCGGTCAATGAAGAGTTGCGCCGACGGTCGCGCGAACGTCTGCTCCACGCGACCGTCGAGCTGGTCGCCGAACGCGGCTACGAGGCGACGACCTTGGGCGACATCGCGGACAGAGCGGGGTCGGCGCGCGGGCTGATCTCCTACTACTTCCCGGGCAAGCGCCAGCTCTTCCAGTCCGCCGTGCACCGTCTGATGCACCTGACCCTGGCCGAAGCCCTGGAGCGCCCTCCACGCCCCGAAGGGAACGGCTCGGGGCGGGAGTTGCTGGCCCGCGCGATCGACGCGGTGCTGGGCCTGGCGCGCGACGAGCCGGTTCTCATGCGGGCGCACATGGCCGGGCTGCTCCAGCAGGAGGGCTTCGTACAGTGCGACGAGCAGCAGCGCCTGGCGTCCTTGCTGCACGCCACGGTGACCCGCTTCGGCTCTCCCGATCCGGACACCGACTATCCGCTGCTGCGCGCCAATTTGATGGGCGCGGTGGTCGCGGCGCTGCTTCCCGGCGCGCAGATGCCGCTGGAGCGGCTGCGCGGCGAGTTGTTCGCCCGCTACGGCCTCGACTGGGGGCAGGGCCGTCCGCCGCCCGGAGCAGCCTGGGATGACGCGGCCGGCGCGGCCGGCCCACGCTGACATCGCGCTTCATCCGGTGGCACCGTTCCGCCAGGGGAGAACGCGCTTCATCCGGTGGGCCGTTCCGCGCCGGGGGGAATCGTGCTTCGCCCCAGGAAGGGGCCTCAGCCGGGGCCGGTCTCGCGCCTCCGGGAGAGGCGGCCGTGCGGCCAGGGCCGGAGTCCTGAGCCGCACGGCGCGCGTCATCAGCGGTAGTCGGGCTGCGTCTGGACGTTGAGTTCGCTCATCCGGACGCCCTTGGCACTGTCGGTGCGCCGGTCGTCGATGCGCAGGACGTCGAAGCCCTTGGTCATGTCGTTCGAGTAGATGTGCCCGTTGTAGTAGTAGGCGGACCAGGAGCCGCCGCCCACCAGGGAGGTCTCGGATATCGGGCCGCGCTCGAAGTATCCGATCTCACGGGGCTCGGCAGAGTCGGTGAAGTCCCATACGGAAACGCCGCCCTGGTACCACGCCTGCACCATGATGTCGCGGCCCTTGGCGGGTATCAGGGAGCCGTTGTGGGCGACGCAGTTCTCCGTCTCGGCCTGGTGGCGCGGGATCTTGAAGTAGCTCTTGAAGACCAGCTTGCGCTTGTCCCCCTCGCCCTTGAGGTCGTAGATGCCGTCGGCGCCCTTCTCGTCTCCGGTCTCGGCGTTGCAGGTGGGCGCCCCGCCGCCGCCGAGTTCATCGGTGAAGATGACCTTCTCGCCGGTCTTGTTGAAGGTCGCCGAGTGCCAGAAGGCGAAGTTCTCGGTGTCCTCGACGCGGTCGAGCACCCGCGGCTTCTCCGGGTTCTTGATGTCCATCAGGATGCCGTCGCCCATGCACGCGCCCGCGGCCAGCTTCAGCTTCGGGTAGGACGTGATGTCGTGGCATCCGGTGGTCTCGCTGGCGCGGGGCTTGTCCGGGTCACCGGGGAATCCGCCGTCGGGGAAGAGCACGGGGAAGTCGATGACCTTGGCCTTCTTCGGCTGCTTACGCGGCACCTTGACGATGGAGATGCCGTCGTGCGGAGGCTGGCAGTCGGGGAAGGAGGCGTCGGGCGAGTAGGAGGACACGTAGATGTACACGTTCTTGCGGTCCGGCACCAGCGTATGCGTGTGCGAGCCGCAGGAAGTCTCCACGGCGGAGACGTACTTGGGGCTCTTCTTGTCGCTGATGTCGAAGATCTTCATGCCCTCCCAGGAGCTCTTCTCCGTGGCCGGGGCCGTCTGGCTCTCACAGGAGTTGTCACTGCGCGAGGAGTCGGTGGACAGGAAGAGCAGGTTCCCCGAGACGGAGACGTCGTTCTGGGAGCCCGGGCACAGGACCTGGCTGACCACCTTGGGGGACTTGGGCCTGCTGATGTCATAGACGGTGAACCCGTCGTAGTTGCCGGCGAACGCGTACTCGCCCTGGAAGGCCAGGTCCGAATTGGTGCCCTGGAGCGCGCCCTTGGGCAGGTTCGCCAGATGGGACATGTTGTCGCTGTGCACGATCTCGTCCTGGCCCGGGATGTCGCCCTGACGGATCGCCTCCTCGGTCTGGGCCCGGTCCCGCTCGGAGACCTTCTTCGGTGCGCGCGGCGAGTCCCCGGGATCGGGCGTCGCCGCGGCGGGGCCCGCGGTGAACAGCGCGGCCAGCATGCCGAGCACCACCACGGCCACGGCGCCCGGCCGTCTGCGCCGGGTGGGTCTGTGGGTCGAGGTCACTGCTTCCTCCCTTGGATCCGCCCGTCTCCGTTCGTGGTGGGACGGCAGCGGATTCCGGCAGTATGGCGCGCGCCATGTACATCTCAACAGAGGGAATCCAGGCGGTCATCGAACATCTGATCCCCCGGGCCTCTTTACGCCTTGCCTTCCACCCCCCACTCTCGGAACAGCGCCACCGCGACTCCCGCCCCATCCGCACCCCGGAGGACCGTGTGACCGACCGTCACAGAGCCCGCAGCCGCCGCGCCCGGAGCGCGCGCGGCGCCGTCATGCTCACCCTGACGCTGGCCGCGCTGCCGGCGCTGGCCGCGTGCACCAGCGAGGCGGACAGCGAGAAGGCATCGGAGCACCCACCTGTCGTCGCGCCCGGGAAGCCCGGCGAACAGGCGGAGACCCTCTCTCCCGAGAAGGCCCGGGAGAAGTCGGGCGGCGACAGGAGGCCGAACGCGGCCGACTTCGCCTACGCGACGATGATGATCGAGCACCACCGGCAGGCCGTGGTGATGACGGACCTCGCCCCCGAACGCGCCGCCAGCGGCGCGGTGCGCAAACTCGCCTCCCGCATCGGAGCCGGCCAGGGGCCCGAGATCAAGGCCATGAACGGCTGGCTCGAACAAAACCGCAAGGCCAAGGACAGCCCTTCCAGCGGCGGCGGTCACGAGGAACACACGCAACGCGGCGAAAGCGCCGGTCATGGCGGCCATGGCGGTCACGGCACCGGCGGCAAGGACGGGAGCGGGGACAAGAAGGAGGGCGGGGGCAAGGGCGCAGGCGCGGGCCACGAGGGCCACGCGGGCACGATGCCGGGAATGGCCACCCCGGCGCAGCTCAAACAGCTGCGCGCGGCCGACGGGAAGGCGTTCGACCAGCTCTTCCTCACCCTGATGACCACCCACCACCGGGGCGCCATCACCATGGCGACCCAGCTCATGGAGAACGGCAACGACGTACGCATAGAGGAGATGGCGACCGACGTCATGGCCCAACAGCGCGCCGAGATCACCCGGATGAGCAAGCTGCGCTGAGGCACGCCCCCTGTTCCCGGTCTCCGTATGTCCCTGACGCGGCCCCTCCGCACCTCCGTATGCCCGGCCCGGACGCCGGGGTGCCGGGCGTGCCGGGGCCGCCGGGGTCAGCGGCGCCGGGCGTGGCGCGGTGTCAGCAGACCGGCGTCACGCGCGCCCGCGATGACCCGCAGAGACTTACGACGGCTGTGGCCGGTCGCCCCCATGACAGCCAACACCGGGTCCTGGCCGCGCTCCTGCGCTTGGCGGTACGCCTCCGCCGCCGCACGTCGGGCGGCCTGCCCCCGGGGTGCCGGAGGCCGGGTACGGGCTCTGGGGCGGGGCTCGGGAGTCGCGGACCGCAGGACGCACGTACCGGTGGCCCACACGGTCGGGCCCCTCTCCGGCGGACGGATGGCGGGCGGGCAGACGTCCTCCAGCGGCTCCCCGATCCAGGCGGCGAGCCGCGCGAAGCCCCGGAGCGTCAGCGGCGGGTCGGCACGCAGCTCCTCCAGCCTGACCCCGCCCCCGACGACGACGGCCAGCACCTCCACACCGGCACCGTCCGGGAGCCTCAGCCCGGCCTCGAACCAGGGAGGAAGACCGTCGCCGCTGCCCGGGCCCCGGGGTACATCGCCCGGCAGGCCGGATGCGGAGTCAGCCGACGCGTCCGGGGCCGGGCTCGGGTCCAGGTCCGGGTCCGCGCCGGGGGCGGGGTCCGAAGCCTCCCCCGCGGTTCCATGCGCTCCGGCGCCCGCGCCTCGGCGTGCGCCGGAGCCGTAGCCCCGCACTTCCCAGACCGGCCACAGCGCCTGGGCATCCGGCTGGGGCACCGGTTCGCCGGGCTGTTGTGCCGGGGCATCCGGCCGTGGCGCGAAACCGTCGGTCTCGTAGGGACAATTCGACGAGTAAGCGGATCTCTCCGACACATCGGCACCGTAGCCCGCGCGATGCGCACCGGTCCGGGCGGCACGCACGGTCCCCGGGACGGCACCCTGTCGCGGGACGGTGGCACCCCGATCGGCCCACCGTGGAACCCGGCGGCCGGGCCGGGCGGCCGGCGGGGCTCGCCGGGCGGGCGGTCGGCCACGACCCCGCCGCAGGGCCTCCGGCACCCCGTCCCACCAGCGTAAACAAGGTGGTTCACGGTCCGTTGTCAGTGGCCGGGTGCAGACTGTGCCGTACCTCAGACAACGGCGTCTCGAAGGCGGTGTCCGGCATGGCAGATGTACTGCTCGCGGTAGGTACGAGAAAGGGTCTGTTCCTCGCACGGCGGAAGGAGGAGCGCAGGGGCCAGACCGGCTGGGACTTCACCGGCCCGCATTTCAACGCCCAGGCCGTTTACTCCTTCAGCATCGACCGGCGTGGCTCGGGACCGCCCCGACTGCTCGTCGGCGGGGACAGCGCGCACTGGGGCCCGTCGGTCTTCCACTCCGACGATCTGGGCAGGACGTGGACGGAACCCGAGCAGCCGCCCGTCAAGTACCCGGCGGATACAGGCGCTTCGCTGGAACGCGTGTGGCAGCTCCAGCCCGGCGGGGAGGACGAGCCGGGGGTGGTCTACGCGGGCACGGAGCCGGGCGGCCTGTTCCGTTCGGAGGACGGGGGCGAGTCCTTCGAGCTGGTCCGCCCCCTGTGGGAGCACCCCACACGCGAGGAGTGGCAGCCGGGCGGCGGCGGGCTGGGACTGCACACCATCCTGGTCGATCCCCGCGACTCGCGCGCCCTCACGGTCGCCGTCTCGACGGGCGGTGCCTATCGCACGGCGGACGGCGGGGCGAGCTGGGAGCCCTGCAACCGCGGGGTCTCCGCCGTCTTCCTGCCGGAGAGCCGGCGCTATCCGGACTACGGCCAGTGCGTCCACAAGATCGCCCGGGACTCGCAGAACCCCGACCGCTTCTATCTCCAGAACCACTGGGGCGTCTTCCGCAGCGACGACAACGCCACCAGCTGGGAGTCGATCGGTGACAGCCTCCCGTCCGACTTCGGATTCCCGGTGGCCGCCCACCCCAGACGCGGCGGCGTGGCCTACCTCTTTCCGCTGAACGCGGACGCGGACCGGGTACCGGCCGAACACCACTGCCGAGTGCACCGCACGCAGGACGCGGGCGACAGCTGGGAGGCCCTGGGGGCAGGGCTGCCGGAGTCGGCCCACTACGGCCCGGTGCTGCGGGACGCACTGTGCACGGACGACGCGGATCCGGCGGGAATCTACTTCGGCAATCGCAACGGGGAGGTCTACGCCAGCGCCGACGAGGGCGACAGCTGGCAGCAGCTGGCCTCCCATCTGCCCGATGTGCTGTGCGTGCGGGCGGCGGTGATCGGTTGAGTGCACGAGGACCGCGGGAGCGCGGACGGAGCACCTGGGTGAGCCAGTAGAGTGACGGCTCGTGGCAGCACGACCGTTGAACGAAATTGTCGAACCCGGCTGGGCGAAAGCGCTGGAGCCGGTGGCCGAACGGGTCGCCGCGATGGGCGACTTCCTGAGAGCGGAAGTCGCGGCGGGGCGGACCTATCTGCCGTCCGGAGCCAACGTCCTGCGCGCCTTCCAGCAGCCCTTCGATGAGGTGCGCGTCCTCATCGTGGGCCAGGACCCGTATCCGACGCCGGGGCACGCCGTCGGCCTGTCCTTCTCGGTGGCGCCGGAAGTCAGACCGCTGCCGGGCAGCCTTGAGAACATCTTCCGCGAGATGCACAACGACCTCGGCGCGCCCCGCCCCTCCAACGGCGATCTGACGCCCTGGACCCACCAGGGAGTCCTGCTGCTCAACAGGGCGTTGACGACCGCTCCCCGCAAACCGGCCGCGCACCGCGGCAAGGGCTGGGAGGAGGTCACCGAGCAGGCGATCCGGGCGCTGGTGGCGCGCGGGCGGCCGATGGTGTCGGTGCTGTGGGGCCGGGACGCGCGCAATCTGCGTCCGCTGCTGGGCGATCTGCCCTCCGTCGAGTCCTCGCACCCCTCCCCCATGTCCGCCGACCGGGGCTTCTTCGGCTCGCGCCCGTTCAGCCGGGTCAACGAACTGCTGGCCCGGCAGGGCGCCGAGCCGGTGGACTGGCGCCTGCCATGAGCCCGGCCGCCCGCGCCGGGGCCGGAATCGCAGCCGCCTCCGGAGCCGGTGGCGGGGCCGGGGACGCGTGGGTGCTGGGCGTGGATTCGGGCGGCTCGGGGCTCCGGGTCGCGTTGGCGCGCCCGCGCGCAGGTCCCGGCCGGACGGCCCCGCGCCCGGTGGCCGTCACCAGCTGCGCCGAACCGGTGCGGACCGGCCCCACCGGGCTCGACGCGGCGCACATGTGGGGGCAGTTGGCGCCCGCCGTACGCGCCCTGCTGGCCGAGGCGGGCGCGGCGGAGGAGTCCGGACCGGCAGCCGGGGACGCGCACATCGCGGCGGCCTGTGTGGGTGCCGCCGGGATGGCCTCGCTCGGAGACGGACTGCGGGCCGAACTGCCGGGCGCGCTGGCCGGCACGTTCGGAGTCCGGCGTATCGCGCTGGCGGCGGACGCCGTCACCGCGTACGCCGGGGCGCTCGGGGAGCGGCCGGGCGCTGTCGTCGCGGCGGGCACCGGAATGATCGCGATGGGCACGGACCTGGCCTCGTGGCGCCGCGCGGACGGCTGGGGGCATCTGCTGGGCGACTGCGGCAGCGGGGCGTGGATCGGCCGGGCCGGGCTGGAGGCCGCGATGCGCGGCATCGACGGCCGCGCGGGCGGCTCGGCGGCGCTGCGCGCACGCGCGGAGGAAATGTTCGGTGCCCCGCTCGACGGCCTCCCCGGGCAGCTGTATCCGCGCCCGGACCGGCCGGCCGTACTCGCTGCGTTCGCACCGCAGGTGGCCCGGTGCGCGGCGGATGGCGATCCGGTGGCCGGGGGCATCGTGCGAGCGGCGGCAGGTGAGATCGCGAAGAGTGCGGCGGCCGTGTGCCCGCGCGGGCCGGACGAGGAGGAGGGGGAGGACGGGGAGGACGGGCCGGCCCTGGTCGCCTGCACCGGCGGGCTGTTCCGGCTGGGCCAGGTGCTGACCGGCCCCCTGCGCGCCGAGTTCGCCCGGCTGCTGCCCACCGCGCGGATGACCGAGCCGGCAGGTGATCCGCTGGATGGCGCACTGCTGATCGCGGAGCGCCTCGCGGGCGACTGCCTCGCCCTGCCGCCGGATCCGAGGCTGCTCGCTGTCTTGTAGCGGTCTCGCGACGGCCCGGCTGCGCGGTGGTCGGTCCGTCCTCGACGCGATCCGGTGGCACCGCGGTCCGGTAGCGCGGCGTGGTGCCGATGGCACGGCGGTCCGATGGCACGGCGGTCCACCAGCGAGCCGGCCCGGTAGCGCGGGCGGGACACCGGGGGCGTGCGCGACGGTTGGTGCGCGGCCTTGGGTGCGCGTGGCGCGGTTCGGTACCGGCTGCGGACGCGGCTGCAATGCCCTCGTGAAGCCACCCGGCTGCGTCCGAGGTGGGCAAGCGGTGGGCATGGCACGGAAGGCGTCGGGCACCGATTGCCAGAAACGGCCAAACAGCATCACACAAGCTGGTGGGCGAATCGGGACATACGCCCACTGGTCTCCCCCGGCTGAACAGCCAAGCGCATCAAGGCATTAGCATGCGGGCGCATGAGCTCCCCCACAGGGCCGGAGAATGGCCTGCCCGTACGAATGCCGCGCCCACGCCAGCCCGGACGGCACCGCCGCCCGGAGCCCGTCGTCGCGCCCGAGAACGCGCCCGCGCTGGTACTGGCCGTGCCCGGCGCGCCCTCCAGCGCCCCCCGCAGCCTCGCCGAGGAGACGCTGAGCATCGCGCGCTCCGAGCTGCCGGGACTCAACGCGCGCATTGGTTTCACCGAGGGTGACGATGAGGAGTTCCCGACCATCCGGTCGGCGCTGACCGAGGCAGTCACCGAACGCGCGGCGCGGCTGCGGGTCCTGCGGGATGCCCCGGCGCCGGTCGCCGTCCCGGAGGACGCGGCCCCGGAGGAGCGGGAGGCCGCCGAAGCGCGGGAGGCCGCCGCCACCGAGGCGGCACGGGCCGCCGAGGACGACGGACTGCCGGCCGTCGTGGTGCCTCTGCTCGCCGGGCCGGACGCGGCGCAGCTGCGGCGTATCCGCCAGGAGGTGCTCAACAGCGGCTCGGGCGCCGAGCTGACCGACGTGCTGGGCCCGCACCCGCTGCTGGCCGAGGCCGTGCACGTGCGGCTGTCGGAGGCGGGTCTGGCCCGCGCCGACCGCGCCCGGCTGTTCACGGTGGCGACGGCGGCGGACGGCATCATCCTGGCCACCGTAGGGGGCGAGGAGGCCGTTCAGGCAGCGGGGATCACGGGGATGCTGCTGGCGGCCCGGCTGGCCGTACCGGTGCTCGCCGCGGCGCTGGACGACGAGGGCGCCATCACCCACACCGCCGAGCAGCTGCGCGGCTCCGGCTCACAGCAGTTGGCCATCGCGCCGTGTCTGATCGGCCCCGAGATCGCCGAGGGGCTGCTGGCTGCGGCGGCGGAGGAGGCGGAGTGCGCGACGGCCGAGCCGTTGGGGGCCTACCCGGCCCTGGGCAAGCTCGTGGCCTCCACCTTCGCGGCGAAGGCCGGGATCGCCCAGCAGCAGGCCGCTCAGGGCATGCCGGTGCGCTGAGGCGCCCTCCCGGGGCGCTGGACGACGGCGGGAGACGGTGTGCGGGTGGCAGGGGCGCGGCACGGTGCCGCCTGTCTGCCGCCCGCACAGCGTGATTCCACAGCGCCTCACCCGGCCCCGCCCTCCATACCGGAGTCGGCGGTCAGGCGGTCAGGCGGTCAGGCGGTCAGGCGAAGACGACGCAGGACGGTGCCGGGGCGGCGAGGGAGCCCGTCGGGTGCGGCGTTCCGTCCGTGGGATCGACGTCGAACCATGTGACGTCTCCCGAGCGCTCGTTGGCGGCGTAGAGCCAGCGGCCGGAGGGGTGTACGGCCACATCGCGTGGCCAGTGTCCGCCGCAGGGCACGGTGGTGAGCAGCTCGGGCGGACCGTCGGTTCCGAGTCCCAGTACGGCGATGCGGTCGGCGCCCCGGATGCCTGCCCAGGCGAAGCGGCCATCCGGGGAGAGGGCCAGCGCCGAGGGGTAGTTGTCCGTGCCCGCGTGCTCTTCCGGGAGGAGCCGGGTCTCATCCAGCGGCTCCAGGACCCCCTTCTCCTCGTCCCAGCGGCATGTGGTCACGGTGGTGTCCAGTTCGTTGACGACGTAGACCCGCGAGCCGCCGGTGGGCCGTCCGCGCTCGGCGGAGGGCGGGGCGAACGCCAAGTGGCGCGGGCCCGTACCGGCGCGCAGGGGGGCCTCGCGGTGGAGGCGCGGGCCGTGCTCGTCCCCGCGCAGGTCGTAGATCCACACCGAGTCGGTGCCCAGGTCGGTCGACAGCAGCCACCGGCCCGTGGGGTCCGGCACGACGGCGTGCGCGTGGGGGCCCTGCTGGCGCTGCTCGTGGGGGCCATGGCCGGTGTGCTGGTGGGTGGCCGCCGGGCCGTCGAGGCCGCCGTCGGCGCGCAGGGGCAGCGCGCTGACGTCGCCGGACCCGTAGTTGGCGGTGTAGAGGCGTCCCGCCGCGAGCGCCAGGTGGGTGGGCGCGCTCCCGTTCACGGGCACGGCGGCGCCCAGCGGCATCGGCCCGCCGCTGCCGCTGCGGGCGGCGGCAGCGTCACCGACAGTGGAACCGGAATACGGATCGGGGCCGGAATCCGACACGGCGAGTGAGAGTGCCGCTGCCGCGCCGGGATCGGTCTCGCTGACCGCGTAGAGCGTCCCGCCGTCGGGTGCCAGGGTCAGGAACGAGGGGTCGGCGACGGCGTCTTCCGTATGGTGCAGCGCCGTGAGCGCGCCCGTCCCGGGGGCGACGGACGCCGTGGTGATGCCACGGCCCCCCGCCGAGGTGAACGAGCCGATGTACGCCAGCTGCCGCCGCTTCGTGCCCTCGGTCACCACGCCACCCTTTCGCCGATCCCGTCCGCCGTTTCAATTCGCCGCCCCGGCCGGGCCGTTGCCGCCTGGGCCACGACCGTAACAGGCGCCTCCGCCATCCCCCGGGCGTGCGGCACGAGGCCCCGGGGGGGGCGTGCGCTGGGGTCAGGCGCCCGTCGGCGCCGGGCGGGTGCGCCGCAGCGGAACGGCCAGTTCCAGCAGGGCCTGCTCCAGGGCATGGAGGTGGGCGAGGTGCGGCTCGGGGACGTCGGTCCGCGCTGCGGCCACCGTCGCGGTACGGGGCTGGGCGCGCGGCCCCGTCGTCGGCGCTTCGGTGAGCGCCTCGACGGCGGTCTCGACGCGCGCGCAGGCGGCGGCGAGGCGGGCGTCGTGCGATGCCACGGGGTCGGCGGCGACGGAGGCGAGCCCGCGCACCTCGCGCGCGCAGTCGTCGAGCAGCGCGAGCACGTGCCGGGCCCGGCCCCTGCGCGCCGCCAGCGGGCTGAGGGGATGTACGAGCGGCGCGAGGGAGAGGCGGACGCGGCCGAGGATCGACTCCAGCTCGGCGACGCGCGGCGCCGGGTCGGCAGCCGCGTCGCCCGCGAGGCGGGCCGCCGACTCCGCGGTGCAGGCGCGCACACAGCGCAGCGCCCGCTCGACCCAGGCGTCGGTGACGGCGTGTGTGGTCACCGGCAGGATCAGGAGCACGGCGAACACCGCCCCCAGCGCGCCGACCACCGTCTCACCCGCCCGCAGCGCCAGCAGCGCCGGGTCGAGCACGCCGAGCAGCCCGTACAGCATGCTGGCCATGACCGTGACGGCGAGCATCATCCAGGTGTACGACACCGCCGCCGAGTAGAAGATCCCGAAGACGCTGAGCGCGACGATCACCGCGGTCGGGACCGGCTGCCCGTGCAGCGGCACGGCGACGAAGAGGCCGAGCACGGCCCCCAGGGACGTACCGAGGAACCGCCGGAACCCGCGGACGAGCGTCTCGCCGCGCGAGGCGGTGTTCACGAACACCCACCAAGTGGCCCCCACCGCCCAGTACCAGCGCTGGTCGGAGAGCACCTGGCCGACGGCGAGCGCGAAGGCCGCAGCCGCCGTGGCCTGCACCGCCTGCCGTGTCGTGATCCGCGCCAGCCGCCTGCCCCCGGTCGGCGGCGCCACGGCTGCCGGTACCGGCAGCCGGCGCTCGTAGCACCACGCGCCGAAACGCACCGCCGAGGCCGCGACGAGCGAGAGGAGCACGGCCGCGTACAGCTCCGGCAGCCGGCCGGGCACGGCGTGCAGGAACTGGGCCGCGAAGAAGATCATGAACGCGAACACGCCCAGCGAGTGACCACGCGGCCCCCACCTCCGGGCGTAGACCCCCGCCCCCACCACCGCGAGGAACGCCAGGTCACGGGCCAGGGGCAGGTCGTGCAGCACCGCCGCGAGGGCGAGCACCGGCAAGCCGGCGACCGGCAGGAGCGCGGTGGTGAGGGCCTGATCGCGCACGGTCGCGTCCGTCACCGTGAACAGGGCGAGCAGCGCGGCCAGGCCGCCGGTGATCGCCGCCGCCAGCGAATGCCCGGTCAGACCGCACAGCGCGACAGCGAGTCCGATCCCGAGCACGGCCCGGGATGCGAACCGCAGCCGCATCCGCCCGGGATCCGGCGCCACGAACGCCCTCTTCAGCAAGGTGTCCCGCCTTCCCGCACACAGGTGCGCACTTGCTCCGGCACGCGGTGCGCCACGGCATGAGAAAGGCGCCGCGGGGATCCGCAGCGCCATCGACACCCCCATCTCAGCATTTGGAAGGCCGCTCGTGCAACTGAGGGGCGGCCCCGGGCCCCGGTGACCCACCCTGTCCCGGCGCACCGGACCCGGCGACGCCCGCCCCCGCCCCGCCCTGGTGGCGGGCCCCGGGCCGGGTCAGCACTCGGGGAGGGACTGGACCGCGGTCGCGGTGATGGTCTCGACGGCGTGCGTGAGGGTGGGGATCCCGCGGGCGCCGAGGCGGGTGACGGCCGTGATGCGGCGGGCCGGGGCCGGCTCACCGCGCAGCGGGATACGCATCACGGGCAGGTCCTCGCGCAGCCGGGCCAGGCGTGGCACGAGGATCACCCCGAAGCCGTGGGCGACCAGCGCGGTGCCGGTGTCCCACTCGTCCGCGTGGTGGGCGATGTGGGGTGTGAAGCCCGCGGTCATGCAGGCCGCGAGGACCAACTGGTGGTAGGTCGTGCCCGGGTTGCCCACGATCCACGGTTCCCGCGCGGCGTCGGCGAGCGTGACCCGCTGCCGCCGGGCCAGCGGGTGGCCCTCCGCGACGACCAGGTCCAACGGGTCGTCCAGCAGCGGCCGTTGATCGAAGCGGTGGTCGGTCATGGGCGGCGAGTCCGCGGTGACGACCACCAGCGCGAGGTCGGCTTCTTCGGAGAGCAGCAGGTCGAAGCAGCGGTCGGGCTCGGCTTCGATGATGCGGACGGTGAGGTGGGGGTGGGCGTCGCGCAACCGGGCCGCCGCGGGGGGCAGCAGGCGGCTGGCAGCGGTGGAGAAGCCGCACAGCGTGACCTGGCCGGTGGGTTCGGTACCCGCGGTGGCCAGCTCGGCGCGGGCGAGTTCCCACTGCTCTTGGAGGCGTTCGGCGTGCCGCAGCAGGATGCGGGCCGCGTTCGTCAGACGGATGCCCCGGCCCTGGTGGACCACCAGCTCTACGCCGACCTCGGCGGCGAGTTGACGCAGTTGGTAGGAGACGGCGGAGGGCGTGTAGTGCAGTGCCTGTGCGGCGGCGGTCACGGTGCCGTGCTCGGCGACCATCTGGAGGATGCGGAGCCGGGAGTCAATCATGCGAAGAGTTTGCACGATCAGCTCCATAATCGTTTGATTCCCTTCGGCTTTCTCCGCCCGCACCCTGGCGAACGTGACTGATCAGGGAGCGGTTTCGGGCCGGAGCACGGATGAGGTTCACGACGTCATGCGCGGCTCGCGCGTCCGCCCCGGACGGCGTGGCCATCCGGACAGGCGCGCCACTCGCGGGTCGGCGCGGCGCCCCGGCCGACGGGGGGCCAGGGCGCGCTGACCGGCGGCAGTCGGGAAGCACCGGCCGGCGATCGGTGCACCGCGTCGGCCGCCCGACGGGGCGCGTCCGCCATGCGCCGGGGCGCGCCGACCGGCAGGCGGTGCGGACCGCAGGGCTCTTGGTGGTGGAGCTGGCCGCGGGCGCCTATCTGCCCAGCCCGCTCTACCCCGGATACCAGCGGCTCTTCGGCTTCGACGACTCGGTGATGACGCTGCTGTTCGCCACGTTCGCCCTGGTCAGCGGAGCGGCACTGCTGCTGTGCGGCCCGGCGGCCGAAGCGGTGGGGCTCCGGCCCGCGCTGCGGCTGAGCGTGTTGCCCGCCGCCGGCTCCGGCTGTTTCGTCCTCGCCGACGGCCCCGCCTGGCTCTTCGCCGGCCGGGTCGGCCAGGCACTGGCGCTGGGCGCCGCCACCGGGGCCGCCTCGCTCCCCGCCGCACTCGGTTCCGCGCTCCTGGCCGGGGCCGGTCACGGACTGGCCTTCAGCGGTGCGACCGGGGCGGTGTACGCGCGGACGCCGGCCGGGCAACGCGCCGGGACGGGGGCCGCGCTGTACCTCCTCTTCTACCTCGGGTCGGGGACACCGGCCGTCGCCATCGGGCTGATGGCGGACTGGATGCCGCTGCCCACGGCCGTCGCCGGGCTCAGCTGGGCCGCCGCCGCGCTGGGTGTGTTCGCGCTGTCGGCCACCTTCGGCGGCGCCGTACGTGAGGTCCGGGAGGCGCGGGAAGTCCGTGGAGGAGAGGGCCAGGACCGGGCAGGTGGCCCGTCAGGCGTCGATAACGAGGTTCTCCCGTGGTGTTGAGCAGCAGAGGAGGATCTTGTTCCGGGCTGTGTCGCGGGGGTGGATGCCGCCGTTGTGCCGCATGTCCACAGATCCCTTCTCCAAGGTGGTCATACAGGAGCCGCACAGCCCTTGTCCGCATGAGGAGGGGAGTGTGATGCCCGCCCGCGCCGCCGCTTCCAGCACGGGGGTGGCGCTGTCGCATTCGATGGTCCTGCCGCTGCGGGAGAGTTCCACGGCGAACCTCGTCGCGCCCCCGACAGTCGCGCCCTCGGAGCCGGTCGCCACGTCGGCGTCAACCGGCGCCGCCGATGGCCTCGTCGGCGCGGCGGCGGCCCCGAAGGTCTCCTGATGGTGGCGATCCATCGGGAAGCCCGCGGCGGCGAGCAGTTCGCGGACAGCGCGCATATAGCCGGGCGGGCCGCAGGTGAAGACTTCACGTTCGAGGAAGTCGGGGGCGATGAGCCGCAGCAAACCGGCGGTGAGCCGGCCCCGGTGACCGCTCCATGCCTCGCTCGCCCCGCCGTCCTCGCAGACGTGGACGACGCGGATGTTCGGCATCGTGCCGGAGATCAGCTCCAGTTCCTGGCGGAAGGGGATGTCCTCGGGGGTGCGGGCGCTGTGCACGAAGACGGCATCCGCCCCGGACGCGAGGTCGTAGAGCGTTCTGGTCATCGACATCAGGGGCGTGATCCCGCTGCCGCCCGAGAGGAAGAGGTACGCGGGCGCCGGATGCCGGGCCATGGAGAAGTGGCCGAACGGCCCCCGGGCGCGCACCGTGTCGCCCGCCTTCAGGTGATCGTGCAGCCAGTTCGAGACCAGTCCGCCGGGGACCCGTTTCACGGTGATCGCGACGAGGCGCGGGCGCGACGGTGGGGAGCAGATGGAGTAGCGGCGCTCGGTCTCCTGACCGTCGATCTCGAACGTGAACACCAGGTGCTGGCCCGGGTCGTGCCGGAAGTCGTACTGGAAGCGGCCGGGATCGCGGGGCGCGGTCGTCCCGCCCTGCGCTGCCTGCGCACCCGGCACTACCGGCGCCACCGGCTCGAACACGAAGGTCTTCATGTCGCTGGTGACCCGCTGGACGCGCTTGCAGACCAGCATCCGGTCTCCGGCCGGGTGCCCGTAGCGGTGCTCGGACGGGGACGCGAGGGGCACCGGGCCGGCGAGGGTGAGCATCTCAGTCATCGTCAAGGGCCTCTCGGAGCCGGGTGATGTACCAGTTGCAGAACGCCTCGACCTGGTACTCCGTCGGCGCGTACGGGCCCGGCTCATAGGCCGGGCTGGAGATCCCGCGCTGGGCGCGGGCGACCAGGTGTGCGTCCTGCTCGTTCGTCGCGGTCCAGATCTTCGTCAGCGTGTCCAGGTCGTAGTCCACGCCCTCGGTGGCCTCCGGGTGGACGAGCCACGTGGTGCGCAGCACTGTCTTGTCGGGGGCGAGCGGAAGGACGCTGAAGGTGATCGCGTGGTCTGCGACGACGTGGAACCACGAGTTGGGCTGCATGTGCAGGGCTAGGTGCCCGAGCCGCGGTGTGGGCAGGCCGCCCAGGAGGGGGCGGCACGCGGCCTTGCCGTCCGCGGTGAAGGACTCACCGGCCAGGTCGAGAGCGTCGCGCTGGATGCGGAATCCGGTGGCGCGGTTGTCCAACTCCTCGATGAGCGCGTACGGCAGGCCCAGCCGCTCATACGTCTCCCGCGTCTCCGCGTCGGCCCGCAGGTATCGCTCGTGCGCCGGGCGGAGCTGCGGGGGGAGGTTCTCCTCGGTGTAGCCGTAGGTGGGGAAGAAGGTGCGCAGCAATTCGGGGTGGCCGTCGCAGTGGTAGCACTCCCGGTTGTTCTCCATCACGAGTTTCCAGTTGCCGTCCTCGACGATGTCGGACCGTGCGGCCACTTTGGCGTGGCGCAGGTCGTGCGGGAGGAGGTACGGCTCGATGCGCGCCGCGACGTCGTCGAAGTCGGCGGGCGGCCGGTCGGCGAGGCAGACGAACACGAGCCCGCCGACGCTGCGCACATGAACCGATTTGAGGCCGAAACAGGAGGGGTCGAAGCTCGCCGGCTGGGACGGTGCGTACCGGAGTGCGCCGTCGGTGCCGTAGGTCCATTTGTGGTAGCCGCAGACCAGGTTCCCGGCCGATCCGCGCCCCGCGTCGAGCAGACGCGCGCCGCGGTGCCGGCAGACGTTGTGGAAGGCGCGGAGGTTCTCCTCCTCGTCGCGCAGGACAATGACCGGGTACGGCCCGATGTCCACGGTGGTGTAGTCGCCCGGCTCCGGCACTTCCGCGTCCACCGCCGCGAAGATCCAGTGGCGGGTGAAGATCGCTGCTATATCGAGACCGAAGAATTCCCGGTCGGTGTAGAACGGGGCCTCCAGGCTGCGGCCTGCCGCACGCCGGGCCACCGCGCTCCGGACCCGGGGCCCTTCGGGAGCCTTGGTGTCGCCCAGGGATGTCACGCTGTGCTCCTCTCGATGGAACGGCTCGATAGATGGCAGGGTGGATGGCTCGTGGGCGGGCGGGGTCATACCGCCACGCAGAGCCGTAGCGCGTCCAGGACCGCGGCGTGGATGTTGCGGCTGGTCACCGCGTCGCCGATCCGGAAGAGCTGGTAGCGGCCCCCGGGGTTCGGGGCATCTCGCTGCGGCTCTCCGGCCAGCAGCTCGCGGTGGCCGACGCGCCCGAGGTTGCTCGATCCGGGGAGCAGCTCCCAGTAGAGGTCCGCGCAGGGCAGCGTGCCGTGCTCCACCACCACGTGATCCACGGCCCGTTCCCTCTCCGTGGCCGCGTACTCGCTGCGCAGGGTCGCGGTGAGGCGGCCGTCCGCCGCGCGGCGCACGGAGCACAGCCGGTGCGCCAGGGTGGTGTGCACCGAGTGTTCGGCGAAGGCCCGCAGGTAGGCGGGAGAATTCATGCTGCCGACGTCGGGCGCGAGCGTGCGCTCCGGTGTCACGTACTCGACCGCGATACCCCGACGCGCCATCACCTCTACGGCGTCCAGGCCCGGGTAGGCCCCGTTGTCGTCGTACACCAGCACGCTGCCACGGGGGCGCAGGGCACCGCTGAGGACATCCCACGTATCGGTCACGGCCGCGGCGCCCTCCCCGGGAAGGGAGGTGTTCGGCAGACCGCCTGTGGCCACGAGGACGACGTCGGGGTCTTCCGCGAGCACGTCGTCCGCCTCGGCGAGAGCGTTGAGCCGCAGGTCCACGCCGAGGACTTTGCACTCGTCCACGCGCCAGTCGACGATGCCCAGGAGATCCCGGCGACGCGGGTTGGCGGCGGCGATACGTATCTGCCCGCCGGGCACCTCCGCCGCCTCGAACAGCACGACGTCATGGCCGCGTTCGCCGAGCACCCGGGCGGCTTCCAGGCCCGCGGGCCCGCCGCCCACGATCACGGCCTTCCTCCGCCCGGCGGCGGGCGGGACCGTGTGCGGCAGCCGCAGCTCCCGGCCGGTGGCGGGATTGTGGACGCACTTGGTGTCGCCCGAGTCGTAGATCGCATCCAGGCAGTAACTCGCCCCGACACAGGGCCGGATGCGGTCCTCGGCACCGGACGCCACCTTCGCCACCAGGTGCGGATCGGCGATCTGGGCGCGGGTCATGCCCACCAGGTCGAGCAGCCCCTCCCGTACGGCGTACCGTGCCGTGGCCACGTCGGCGATACGGCCCGCGTGCATCACCGGAACATCGAGGTGGCGCTTGACCTCCGCGCTGAATTCCAGGAACGGCGCCGAAGGCGTCCCCATGGACGGGATCGCCTTTGCCAAAGTGGCGTCGCTTTCGATCGAGCCCCGGATGGTGCTGACGAAATCGATACCGTCCTCGATATACCGCCGGGCCGCTTCCAGCGCCTCCTCGAAGGACAGTCCGCCCGGCCGGTCCTCGTCCATCATCATGCGGATTCCGACGACGAAATCCGGGCCGACCGCCGAGCGGATCGCGCGGATCACCCGGCGGGGAAATGCCGAGCGGCGCACGAGACTTCCCCCGTATTCGTCACTGCGGTGATTCGTCGTCGGCGACAGAAAGCTGTCCAGGAAGTGGCCGTAGGACTGGATCTCTATACCGTCGAGACCGCTCTCCTCGCAGCGTGCGGCTGCGTCGGCGTAATCCCGCACCACGCGGTCCAGATCCCACGGTTCGGCTTCTTTGGGAAAGGCCCGGTGAGCCGGTTCACGCAGCGGCGAAGCGGAGAGAACCGGTAGCCAGTCCCCTGTGTAGTTACTGGTCCGCCGCCCCAGGTGGGTCACCTGGCACATGACGGCGGCCCCCGCACCGTGGACGTCATCAGCCAGCCGGCGCAGCCAGGGCACCACGTCGTCGCGGTAGAGCAGCAGGTTGCCGAAGGCCGGCGGGCTGTCGGGGGACACGACGGCCGAGCCGCCGATCATTGTCAGCCCGACCCCGCCCCGGGCCTTTTCCAGGTGGTACATCCGGTAGCGGTCCCCCGGAATGCCGTTTTCTCCGAACGCCGGCTCATGCGACGTACTCACCACTCTGTTGCGCAAGGTGAGGTTCTTGATGGTGAAGGGCTGGAGCAGGGGATCCGTCACTCGCGTACGCATGGCGCTCCTCGTCTACCTTCCGGACGGCCTGGAGGACTTTCCGCTCGGTGTCCTGCAGTCCGTTGTGGCAGCCGCGGCGTGCTACGCCACGGCGGTTCGAGCGAAAAGAGCAGCTACTCGGAAACCTTGGAGCAGGGGGCCGGCCGGATACCGGCCCTGTGCACGGCACTTCGATACGCCGCGTATCCAAGAAAACGCTTCGGCAGGGAAGTTGTGCCGTCGCTTCGCGCGGTACGCCCCCAGCATGCGGTCGGCACGGTGGACGGACAATCAAACGGAGTCGCAGTAAACCGTGCGAAGGACCTGCAAGATCGACAGATGCCGCGCCACTTCCCTTGCCGTCCCGATCCTGCTAGGGCCCCTCGCCGTCCCGATCCGGCCCGCACGCGCGCAAGCCGTCCCGCCCGGGACCGGACGGGCACGCTTTGACATCCTTGAACACATGAGCGCCACCGAGACCAGGACCGCCCCCGCGGTCGTCTTCGACCTGGACGGCACCCTCGTCGACAGCGAGCCGAACTACTACGAGGCGGGCAGGCGCGTGCTGGCCGCCCACGGCGTCACCGGCTTCAGCTGGGCAGAGCACACGCGTTTCATCGGGATCGGCACCCGGGAAACGCTGGAGATCCTGCGCCGGGAACACGGGCTGAGCGCGCCGGTGGACGAATTGCTCGCGGAGAAGAACCGCCACTACCTGGAGCTGGCCCGTGCGGGTACCGAGGTCTTCCCGGAGATGCGGAAGCTGGTCGAGCGGCTGCACGCCGCCGGGCACCCCCTGGCAGTCGCCTCCGGCTCCTCCCGCGCCGCAATCGACACGGTGCTGAGCGCGACGAGCCTGGAGGGGCTGCTGCCGCTGCGGGTCTCGGCCGAAGAGGTGGCGCACGGCAAACCGGAGCCGGACGTCTTCCTGGAGGCGGCCCGCAGGCTGGGGGTCTCCCCCGGCGGCTGCGTCGTACTGGAGGACGCCCCTCCGGGCGCGGAGGCCGCCCGCCGCGCGGGCATGCGGTGCGTCGCGGTGCCGTATGTACGGGGTACGGAGACGGATCCGGCGTTCGCCGGGGCGGGGCTGCTGTTCGTGGGCGGGCAACGGGAGTTCGACGCGGGGCGGACGTACGCGTGGATCAACGGTGACCCCGCAACGCGGCACCGGGGCGCGGGCTAGTGCCGTGACCGGCGATGTTCGCCCGTCGAGGAGCGTCGTCGTGGGGGCACCGCCCGCGCGAGCGGAGCCGAGCGTGGGGCAGCGTGCGATCACAAGGCGGCCGGAAGTCCTTGGTCGGGGTCTCCCCCGCTCTGGGGGCACCTCCCGGCCGAAGGCCGGGAGAGGAGTTGAGAGCTTGGAGAAGGAGCTACCAGGGCTTGTGGCCAACGCCGCTGGGGGCACCCCCTGCTGGTAGAGCTCGGGGGAGTGCGTGCCGGGCGGCGCGACAGGGCAAAGCCTGCCGGGAGGGGCGCTAGATGTCGGTGGGCCCGAACGTCCGGACGTTGTCCACGTGCCTGCCGCCCCGGCGCAGCACTGTACCGAGCAGCGCGGTGAGCGGCTCTTCCACCTCCGCAAGCAGCTCCTCGCCGAAGACGCACAGGGATTCCTCCCAGGGGTGCCCGAAGGTGCCGAGGCGGAGGTCGGCGGTCAGGTAGAGGTAATAGTCGCCGTCCGGGTACGCCGAACCCGGCCACCGAGGCCGGCCGCTGCCGCCCACCCGGCGCGGGTCGAAGCGGTAGCCCGCATGGTGCCGGTCGAGCCAGTGGAGGAGCTCGTCCGGGCGTACGCAGGCGAGAAGTCCGCTCTCGATGATGCCCTGCAACTGTTTGACGGCTGCGCGGTCGAGGCCGTCCTGGAGCGCGCCCAGGTGCCAGGTGACCGAGGCGGACGGCTCGCGAATGCCGGGATACGTCTCGACGCTGGGTTTGAAAGCGAACTGCCTGCCGAAGCTGTCCCACAGCGCGTCGTGCTCCGCGTCGTCGTACAGGCGCCGCACAGGCCGGGTGGCGGCCGGAGTCCCAGAGGGTTTCCAGTGGTACGTCCGGGCCCTGGTGATCTCCTGGAATCCGCTTTCGACGAGCGCGTCCTTCACCGGGCCGGCCGCCGCCTCCGCGACGAGAAAGCGGAAATCGGGCGGGTTCCAGCCCCGGTGGCGGCTGGGTCCCTCCCGGGCCCAGCGGGCCCATACCGGGAGGAACTCGGTGTGCGGGCCGCTCATCCCGCCGATCGCAGCGAACTCCGTCCCGTCGAAGAACTCCGCCCAGCCCACCCCCAGGACCCGCGCGTCGGCCTCCAGGGCCAGCATGCTCGCTCCCCGGTGACGGGCACGCCCGTCCGCCTCCAACTCGGCGAGCGGGATCCGGTGCGGGCCCGTCCCGGCGGCCAGGTCGCGCACGGCTGGTGACTCCCTGCCCGCCCGTGTCAGTTCCCGGACGCCGCGGCCCGGGGGCATCGCGGCGGGCGGGGGTATGTCCCGCACCGGAGCCACCAGCACCGAGCGTTCCCAGCCCGGGGTGAAGCCCGCGGCGCGCAGCCGGGCGGGCAGGGGCGCGGTGTCGTGCGCGAAGGCCGTCCACTCGACCGGCTCGCCGCGCGCGGCGAACGCCGTCTGCTGCTCGCCGATCAGCGTGTCGATACCTGCTTCGGTGAGGCTGTCGAGAGCTTGGTGACCGACGGTGCCGTGGGTGCCGAAGTGGGTCCGCACCAGCGGCCCCTCCTGCCGCACCACGGCGCCCGCCGGCCCGAACCGGGGTGCCCTCCCCCGCGTCTGCGCGTCGTATGCGGCCAGCATTTCGGAGGACGGCGAGCGAGACATGATCCGGAGGCTAGGTCAGCACCCCCGGAGCGGTCATCACGGTTTCGGCGAAGCGGCCGGGCCTGTGGCCCGGACCGGGACCAGGACCGGGACGTCGGGGACCGTCAGTCGCGCGCTCGGCCGGCGGGGTCAGCGGCGGGGTCTGCCGCGCTTGCCACTGGTGCGGTCCACCCCGCCGGCGCGCCCGGCGCGGCGCCCAGGCGGGTTCTTGCCGCCGGCCCTGCCGCCGGCCGCCTTGCCGCCCGTCTTACCGGCCGCCTTGCCGCCGGACTTGCCCGGCGCCCTCCCCGCTGTGCTCTGACCTCGCCCGCCGCTCTTGCCGACGCCCTCGCCCCGCCCCGCCGGGGCCTGGGCGCGGCCCCGTGTGCTGTTGACGGTGCGCCCCCGGACGATCCCGATGAAGTCCTCCACCAGATCGGTGGTCGCCGCCTCCGGCCAGGAGAGCGCGACCTGGGACGCGGGGGCGTCGGAGACCGGCCGGTAGGTGAGGTCTCTGCGGTGGTACAGGCGGGCGAGCGACTGCGGCACGAGGAGGACCCCCACGCCCGCCGCCACCAGTTCCACGGCATCCGCCGTGGAGGCGGGGCGCTCCTTCGCGGGCAGTCCGGGCCGGGTGTCCCAGTCCAGGACGTCATCGAGCGGGTGCAGGACGATCTCGTCGGCCAGGTCCGCCGGCGTGACCTCGTCGACCGCCGTCACCACGTGGTCCTTCGGTACGACGACGACTGTCATCTCGGTGTAGAGGGGGATCGCGCTGAAGAACGTACGGTCCACCGGCAGCCGCACGAACCCGGCATCCGCGCGGCCTTCCCGCAGCAGGCCGGCCGCCTCTGCGGAGGGGACCGCGATGAGGTCCAGTGGGATGTCGGGCAGCCGTTCGTTCCAGATCCGCACCCACTTGGCGGGTGTCACTCCCGGGACATAGGCGAGCCGGAACGAAGGGGGTAGATCCGAGCCTGTCACCTCACCAGGCTACCGGTCGGGGCCGGATGCACGACCAGGCCAGGGGCACTGCCGGACCGAAGCCGGCGCCGGGCCGAGGACACCGCCGGGCCGAAGGCACCGCGCGGTCAGCGGCACCGTGGGCGCTCGATACCCTTGACGTCATGACGTCGCACAAGACCACCCAGACCATGAAGCCCGCTACGGCGGCGAAGAAGCTGGGTGTGTACCTCGAAGCCACCCCCGCCGAGTTCCAGGAGGGTGTCGTCTCGCGCGACGAGTTGGACGCGCTGCAGGCCGACCCGCCCCAGTGGCTGCTGGACCTGCGGCGCGAGGGTCCGCATCCCCGGCCGGTCGTCGCCGCGAAGCTGGGCGTCTCCATCTCGGGCCTCGCTCGCGGCGGGGTCACCGAAGCCCTCACGACGGAGCAGATCGAGGCGCTGAAGAACGAGCGCCCCGAGTGGCTGGAGAAGGAGCGCGCCACGCAGGCGGAGGTCCGCAAGGAGACGGCGCGTATCAAGGCCAAGAAGGCGGAGGGGGACGAGGGACCGGGCAGCTCCCGTTCCTGATCCCGCCCGCACACGCGCTCTCACCTCTCCCTCTTTCGCCGGCGGACGCATTCGGTGGCCCGGTGGTGTGTTTCCGATGCGTGTCACAGACGGTAGGGGGAATTCCTCAGCGCATTCCGCTAGCTCGTATATCGATGAACGGAAACGGTACTTCTACGCCGTAGAACACGCACCATCGCAGCCGGAAAGAACGCGACCGAAGAAGGAATTCGTGCGCCGCCCCGCAATCTCCCACCCGTAAGGGTGGTGTGAGCTTCCCCGACGGGTGACGGCCCTCCTGAAGCCTGTTACGCGTCGGATGTACCTGATGTCCTTGCCCGTGGCGGTAAGTCGCTCATGCGGGAGTTAGGCCGAGGAGCGAGTACCGCGGACAGGAATCGACGGTGCTCCAGCCTGTACGCCGTGCGGCTGGGTGACTGAGAGGACAAGCAGGATGAAGAGCGAAATGACGCGCCGCGCACGCGCGCTGACGGTGCTGGCCGCGATGGCGACCGCCCTGGTCGGCGTCATGCCGGTCTCGGCGGTCGCCGGAGACGGACCCGGCCACGGCCCCAAGCGCGGCTACGTCTGTGACCAACTCGAACACGATCGCGACGCGAGTGTCGGCAGCGGTCGTTGCCACGCGTTCAAAGCTCCCCGTCACGGCAACATCCGCGGCACGTTCACCATCGAAAGTCGTCGGCACCACCACAAGGTCACCTGTGTAGCCAGGGACGGGCGTGACTCGGGCTACGCCAACACCCCCAAGTGGGTCAGGGGAGCCCACTGCCACCGCTGATCCGGTCGGCATAGATCCGCCCGGCCGGAAGTATGGACGCCCCCATGCTTCCGGCCGGGCACTCGTGTTTCCGGAGCCGGGGCCGGGGCGTTGAAGTCGGGGCGCTCGATATGCGGCAGGGATGGGCGTTCACGTCTGCGGCATTCACATCTGCGGGACGGTGGCACGCGCTGAGTCCGTGACACCCCCTCTCCCCCGCCCCCTCAACCGTACGCGGCTCCTCAGAAGCGCCGTACCGCCCTGGCCGCGGTATTGCCGATCAGCAGGTAGACGACGGCGGCGATGCCGTAGTTCAGCATCACCCGCCACCAGTCGGGATCGACGGTGAACATGTCGCGGGACCAGCCCGCGAGCCACCCTGCCAGGCTGTGGACGAAATCGACGAAGTCGTTCGTGCGATTCGCGTCGAGGAGAATGAGGAGAATCCACAGGCCGATGACGAGCGCGGCCACATCAGCGACAACGGCGATCACGGTCGCCGGGCTGGATCCGCGTCGAGTTGACATGCGGGGCGGGTTGCCAGGTAAGGGATCCATAAACACACAGGCCCGTCCATGAGTCACAGAGGCACCTGAGCCGCAGGAGGCTCCGGGGGGGGGTGCCCTTCAACGCCGCACCGCAGGAGGCAACATGACGGGCAATCACCTCGACGGGGCCGGTTGAGACAGCGTGACAGCGACGCGGGCCACTGGACCAGGGCCCTCGATCAGGGTCTCTCGTTCGGGTCTTCGTGGATCACGCCGCGGCGTCGGATGCGGTGTGTCGCAAGGCGGAGGAGCTTCCTCGTGCTGGGCGTACTCGGATGCTCCGACAACGCGGCGAGGTGCCGTAGCTGTCGTCGCGGACCCGCGGAGATCCACACGAGAGACCCTGGCCGTGCCGGGCCGGACGTCCGCGGGGACAGCAGCACACCACCAGCGCCACGGCGGCAGTCCGTCGCCTCACCCGGGGAGGACAGGTGCACGACGACGTGCCTCATCAGATCAACACCGAACAGGCCCAGTCGGCGCGCGTCTATGACCACGTGCTCGGCGGCAAGGACTACTACGCGTCCGATGAGCGGGCCGCCGCCGCGATGCTGGAAGCCTGGCCCCCGCCGGCCATCAGCATGCCGGTCAACCGCGACACCATGCGCCGTATGGCGCGGTGGCTTTCGGACCAGGGCGTCTCACAGTTCCTCGACATCGGGACGGGATCCCCAACAGTCCCAATCTGCACGAGGTGGTCCAGGAGAAGGCCCCGCACTCGCGCGTCGTCTACGTGGACAACGACCCCTCCGTGCTCCTCCGGGCCCGCGCCCTGCTCACCAGCACCCCGCAGGGCCGCACCGAGTACATCGACGCGGATATGCACGACCCCCATCTCGTCCTCAACTCCCCCACTCTGCGGGAGGTCTTCGACCTGTCGCAGCCGGTCGCCGTCACGGTCATCGCCATGCTGCAGTACGTCCAGGACGCCACCGGGCTCATCAGGAAGCTGACAGCCGCGCTGGCCCCCGGCAGCTATGTCGCGCTCACGACGGCCACGGCCGATACGGCCCCGAAGCAGGTGACGGAGATGGCGCGGGTGTTCGCCGAGCACGGCACGCGCATGCATCTGCGCACCCGTACCGAGGTGACGGCGCTGCTCACGGACGCGGGACTGGAGATCCTGGAGCCCGGCGTCGTCCTGATGCACCGCTGGCGTCCGGACGAGGGCAGCACGGACATTCCGGACGAGCACGTGAACATGTACGCCGCGGTCGCCCGGCTCCCCGAAGCCTGACCGCGGCGCTGCCGGGGATGAAGCCCACCTGTTGCCGTACTTAAGAAATCGTCGATGGACTGACGGCATGCTGCCGGGCAGATTGGCCCTTGTCCGGCGTGATCGCTCCGGGAGCCCGCCTTCCGGAGCGATCACGCCGGCTCTTCTGCCCGGCCCCGCTTCCGCGTGCTCCGGGCCCGCTCGCGCTCGGGAGTACAACCGTGAAAGCACTGGTGAAGGAAAAGGCAGAGCCCGGACTGTGGCTGCGGGACGTTCCTGAGCCGTCCATCGGCCCCGGTGACGTACTGATCAAGGTGCTGCGCACGGGCATCTGCGGCACCGATCTGCACATCCGCTCCTGGGACGAGTGGGCACAGCAGTCGATCACGGCACCGCTGGTGCTCGGGCACGAGTTCGCCGGTGAGGTCGTGGAGACCGGACGGGATGTCGCCGACATCGCGGTGGGCGACCGGGTCAGCGGCGAGGGCCACCTGGTGTGCGGCAAGTGCCGGAACTGTCTGGCGGGGCGACGGCATCTGTGCCGCGCCACCGTCGGCCTCGGCGTCGGCCGGGACGGCGCGTTCGCGGAATACGTCGCCCTGCCCGCCTCCAACGTGTGGGTGCACAGGACCCCCGTCGATCTCGATATCGCGGCGATCTTCGACCCGTTCGGCAACGCCGTGCACACCGCGCTCTCCTTCCCCCTGGTGGGCGAGGACGTGGTGATCACCGGTGCCGGACCGATCGGTCTGATGGCCGCGGCGGTGGCCCGGCACGCCGGAGCCCGCAAGGTCTTGATCACCGATGTCAGCGAGGAGCGTCTGGAGCTGGCCCGCAAGGTCGGCGCGGACCTCGCCCTGAACGTCACGGAGGCGACGATCGCCGAGGGGCAGCGCGCGCTGGGGCTGCGCGAGGGGTTCGATGTCGGCCTGGAGATGTCGGGCCGGCCCGAGGCGATGCGCGACATGATCGCCAACATGACGCACGGCGGACGCATCGCCATGCTGGGGCTGCCGCCCCAGGAGTTCCCCGTCGACTGGTCCCGGATCGTCACCTCCATGCTGACGGTCAAGGGCATCTACGGCCGGGAGATGTTCGAGACCTGGTACGCGATGTCCGTCCTGCTCGAAGGCGGGCTCGACCTCGCCCCCGTGATCACCGGCCGGTACGCCTTCCACGACTTCGAAGCGGCCTTCGACGCGGCGGCGGACGGCCGCTGCGGCAAGGTCATCCTCGACTGGACCGCCTGACCGCACCCGGCGCGCCGCCGGGCCCCGCCGGACTCCGGCCGGCCCTCCCCCAAGACCGCGACCCCACCAAGGAAGTGACCATGTTCGACTCCGTACGCGGCGAACTGCGCAGCACCCTCGACGAGATCCGGGAGGCCGGCCTCCACAAGCCCGAGCGGGTCATCGGCACCCCGCAGTCCGCCACCGTGGACGTCACCGCCGGCGGACGGCCCGGCGAGGTGCTCAACTTCTGCGCCAACAACTACCTCGGCCTCGCCGACCACCCGGACGTCATCGCCGCCGCCCACCAGGCGCTGGACCGGTGGGGGTACGGCATGGCCTCGGTGCGCTTCATCTGCGGCACCCAGGAGGTGCACAAAGAGCTGGAGGCGCGGCTGTCGGCGTTCCTCGGCCAGGAGGACACGATCTTGTACTCCTCCTGCTTCGACGCGAACGGCGGCGTCTTCGAGACGCTGCTCGGCCCGGAGGACGCCGTCATCTCCGACGCGCTCAACCATGCCTCCATCATCGACGGCATCCGCCTGTCCAAGGCCCGCCGCTTCCGGTACGCCAACCGGGACATGGCCGAGCTGGAGCAGCGGCTCAAGGAGGCCGACGAGGGCGGGGCGCGGCGCAAACTCGTCGTCACCGACGGCGTGTTCTCCATGGACGGCTACCTCGCCCCGCTGCGCGAGATCTGCGAGCTGGCCGAACGCCATGACGCCATGGTCATGGTCGATGACTCGCACGCCGTCGGCTTCGTCGGCCCCGGTGGCCGCGGCACGCCCGAACTGCACGGGGTCATGGACCGCGTCGATATCGTCACCGGCACCCTGGGCAAGGCGCTCGGCGGCGCCTCGGGCGGCTACGTGGCCGCCCGCGCCGAGATCGTCGCCCTGCTGCGGCAGCGCTCCCGCCCGTACCTCTTCTCCAACACCCTCGCCCCGGTGATCGCCGCCGCCTCCCTCAAGGTCCTCGACCTGCTGGAATCGGCCGGTGAGCTGCGGGAACGCCTCAATGCCAACACCGCGCTCTTCCGCTCGCGGATGGCCGGGGAGGGCTTCGAGATCCTGCCCGGCGAGCACGCCATCGTGCCGGTCATGATCGGCGATGCGGGCCGGGCGGGCCGGATGGCGGAGCTGCTGCTGGAGCGCGGGGTGTATGTGACCGGCTTCTCCTACCCCGTAGTTCCGCAGGGCCAGGCCCGTATCCGCGTCCAGCTCTCGGCCGCCCACTCCACGCAGGAGGTGAACCGGGCGGTGGACGCTTTTGTCGGGGTGCGGTCCGACTTGGCAGGATGATGCCGTGATCGATGCGAGACGGCTGCGGACGCTACAGGCCGTGGCGGACCACGGAACAGTGACCGCCGCGGCAGCCGCGCTGTATCTGACGCCGTCCGCCGTCTCGCAGCAGATCGCCGCGCTGGAGCAGGAGACCGGCCACAAGGTCCTCGTCCGCGGCACGCGCGGGGTACGGCTCACCCCCGTCGGGGACATCCTGCTGCGCCATGCCGGCGCGGTGCTGGCCGAGCTGGAGCGGGCCGAGGCCGAGGTCGCGGCGTACACCGCGGGCGAGGAGGGCGAGGTCACGGTGGCCGCCTTCGCCACCGGGATCGGTGTCGTGGTGGCCCCGGCCATCAGCGCGCTCGCCCTCAAGTCGCCGGGCATCCGCGTCCGGGTCCGCGACGCCGAGGGCGATGAGAGCCTGCCCATGGTGCTCGACGGCAGCGCGGACATCTCCGTCGCGGTCGAGTACCGCAGCGCGCTGAGCGCCGCGGACCCGCGACTGCTGCGCGTGCCGCTGTACGCCGAACCGTTCGATGCCGTGCTCCCCCGCGAGCACCCGCTCGCCGCAGCCGCCACCATCTCGCTGTCGGCTCTCGCCCAGGAGTCCTGGATCGGCCCCTATCCGGGGAATCCGTGCCACGACGTCATGGTGCTGGCCTGCGAGTACGCCGGGTTCCAGCCCCGGCTGGAACACTCCTCCGACGACTTCCGGGCGGTGGTCGCACTCGCCGCCGCGGGTACGGGGGTGGCTCTGGTGCCGCGCTCGGCGCTGCGCGACATGAACCTCTCCCAGGCGGCGGTCCGGCCGGTGGACGGCGCCGCACCCACCCGCCGCGTCTTCGCCGCTGTCCGTCGCGGCGCCGAGGACCACCCGCTGCTGAGCCCCGTACTGGAGGCTCTGCGCACCACTGCCGAAGCCTTTCCCGCAGCCGGACGCTAGTGCTCCTCCCGGCAAGCTTTGCCCTGTGGGGGCGCGGTGGCGGATTCCCCGAGCATGCTGTTCAGGATCCGGGCCGCCTCGCCGACGGTCGTCCGGGCGTCGAAGCGGGTGCGCGGGACGGGCATGCCGACGCGGGCCGCGATACGGCTGCGGATCTCCGTGGCGGTGAGGGAGTCCACGTCCGCCTCCGGGAAGGAGAGGTCCGGCTCCAGTTCGGCCGGATCGTGGTGGCCGAGGACGCCGGCGGTGCATTCGGTGACGACGTCGAGCAGGATGCGCTCCCGTTCGGGGGCGGGCATCGCGCGCAGTCGGGCGTTCAGGGACGGGTCCGTGGCCGGCATTCCGGGGCCTCGCTTCCGGGGTGTTCGACGAGTTCGGTACGTCCGGCGAATCCCGTACGTCCCGTGGGGCGGGCGGGTCCGGCAGGCCCAACGGGCCTCGGACTCCCGTCCGTTCGGCCGCGGTCGGTGCGGTCGGTGCGGTCGGCGGCCGTCTCGCCGGTCAGCCACGGCCGCAGCGCGGCCATGAACTCCTCCGGCTGGTCGTGGTGGAGCAGATGTCCGGCCCCCGGGAGGGTGACGACCTCGAAGCCGCGCCGCTTGAGCTGGGTCTCGTCCAACTCCGGTGCCACGCTGGGCAGTCCGGCACGCAGGACGAGCGAGGGGGCAGGAGCTGACCGGGGGGTGCGCGGCATGTCGAAGGCGTGCAGGTCCACCATGACGCGCGGGTCCCAGCGCTCCCTGGCCGCTGCCTCGGCGGCGGCCCCCTCCGGCCAGTCCGGATGCTGGGCGGTCAGCTGTTCGGCACTCGCCCCCATCAGCCGACTCGCGGAGGGGACGTCGGGCAGATCGGTGACCGCACCGATGTTCCAGTAGGGCTCGGCGAAGACGAGCCGGCGGGCGGCCAGGGACTCCGCCGCCAGGCCCAGCAGTGCCGCGCCGAGGGAGTGCCCGAGGGCGAGGTCGGCGCCGGTGGGCAGGGTGTGGCGAAGGTCGTCGGCGAGCGCCCGGGGGCTGTAGTAGCCGCGGGGGCTGCGGCCGTGGCCGCGCAGATCGGGGGCGAGTACGCGGTAGCCGAGCCGGGCGATGCGGGCCGCGACGTCCTCCCAGGTGCCCGAGTCGGCGGCGAGGCCGTGTACGAGCAACGCGGTGCGCTCGCCCTGGCCCCAGCTCCTCATGTGCAGCCTCATCGTGGCTCCCCGGCGGCCTCGCGCTCGCGCAGCCGCGTCACCACGCGCGTGGCCAGCTCGGCGAGCGAGGTCCGGAGGCGACCTCGAGAGCGGCCATTTCGCGGCCGAACTCCTTGCGGATCGCGCCGATCAGCTCGGTGGCCATGATGGAGTCGATGCCGAGGTGGTCGAGGGTGCGGCTGCGGTCGATGCCGCCGGGCGGGGCGCCCAGGACACGGCCGGTCAGCCGGGTCAGCATCTCCTCGGCCACCACGCTGTGTGCCTGCGGGAGAGGGCCCTGGGTGAGCCGGTCTCGCCGTGCCTCCGGCGTGGTGTGGCCGATGTGCTCGGCGTGCGGGGCGAGGTGGCGCAGCCGGGGGCGCGCCCGGATGTGGGAGCGGACTTCGGCCATCCGCTCCCAGTCGCAGTTGAGGACGGCGCTCATCTCGGCGTCGCTGCCGAGCAGTTCTTCCAGCGCGGCGAATGCCTGCCGCGGGGTGACCAGGCCCATGCCCCGGCTCGTGAGACTCCGCGCGAGCACCGGGTCAGCGAGCGCGCCGACCCCTTCGATGCCCGCCCACTGCACGGCGAGGCCGGGCAGTCCGGCCTTGCGGCGCTCTCGCACGACGGCCTCGGCCGCGGCGTTGCCCGCCGCGTAGGTGGCCTGGTGCGGGTTGCCGATGGTGTGGGTCACCGAGGAGTAGACGACGAAGAAGTCCAGGCACGATTCCCGGGTGGCGGTATCCACTGCCCGGGTTCCGGTCAGCTTGGGCGCGAGAGGGGCGCGGTCCGCTTCTTCGTCGCCGTCGTCGAAGGGCGCGTCCCGCAGTACGGCCGCCGCGTGGATGACGCCGCGCAGCGGTGTGCCCGCCGCCGCCAGTTCCGCGACGAGCTTGCGTACCTGTCGCGGCTCGGTCACATCGGCGGCGTGCGCCGTGGCGTGCGCGCCCTGTTCGCGGAGCGCGGCGAGGAGTTCCCGGGCGCCTTCGGCGGCCGGGCCGCTGCGGCTCACCAGGGCCAGGTGCCGGGCGCCCCGGGCCGCCAACCAGCGGGCGGTCTCGGCGCCGAGGCCGCTGAGCCCGCCCGTCATGAGGTAGCCGCCCCGATCGTCGAGGGTCAGGGCGCGGTGCCGCTGCCGGACACGGGGGAGGGCGCTGAGGTCCAGGACCGTGTGCCCGGTGCTGAAGCCCGCGTGCAGCCACTCGAACGCTTCAGCGGCCCGTGCGGCCTGATGGCAGGTGAAGGGCAGCGGGCGGTAGGTGCCTTCGGCCACCCGCGCGGCGACGTCCGTGAACAGGGCCGCAGCCGCCTCGGGCCGTGCGGTGACGGCCCACTCGGTGTCCACCGAGGCCAGGAGGGCGTCGCTGTGCCGGGGACGCGGCATCCGGTCGCCTGCCGCCCCCTGGAGGACGCGGACCAGGCGGCCCCCTGGAGGCAGCAGTTCCGCCGCGTCGGGGGCGATCGGCCCGGCGCAGTCGAGCACCACGTCGGGGCCGTCTCCGGTGAGCAGCCGCAGGTGCCGGTCGAGGGCGGGATCGGCGCTGTCGAAGACCTCGCGTACACCGGCCGCCCGCAGCATGTCGCGGTCGGCCTCCTGTTCGGCGGCGACGAGGGTCTCGGCACCGGCTTGCCGGGCGTGGCAGACGGCCGCGAGGGCGATGCCGCCTCCGGCGCAAGGGACGAACAGGGTCTCGCCGGGCCCGAGCCGGGCGAGCTGGTCCAGTGCGCGCCGGGCGGTGAGGAACGCGACGGGCAGGGTCGCCGCCTGCGCGAAGCGCATGCCCTCCGGGAGGGGCGCCAGCAGGTCGGCGCGCGCCCGTACTCGGGTGGCGCACGCTCCCGGCGCGAGCCCGTAGACCGGCTGGCCGGGGCGCAGCCCGGTGACGCCCCGCCCGGTCGCGAGCACCACACCGGCGCAGCCCAGGCCCGGCCGCCAGCGGCCCTCGGCGTCCGTCGGCACGGCGATGTCGCCCCTCGCGCGCGCCACGTCCCCCGGAGTGACCGAGGCGGCCGGGCGGCGTTCACCCCGTCCCGCTGGTGCGCGCGGCCCCGGGTACTGGTGTGCGTGGAGACGGTGTGCGCCGAAACCGAGGAGGAGGCCGACTGGCTGGCCGGGCCGATGAACGTCATCAAGGACGGTCTCCTCAAGGGAATGAGCAAGGACGGTCTCCTCAAGGGAATGAGCGAGATCCCCTTCCCCACTCCCGACGAGGCAGCGGCGCACGCGTTCGGCGAACGGGTGGCGGCTGGAGGAGTTCCAGCACTACTACGGCAACGCCACCTTCGACGACGCGGGCACCTCCACGGCCGCCCAACTGCTGCTGCGGCTCTAGCAGGAGCGCCGGAATCCGCGCATCGGCGAAGCCCTCGACCGGGCGATCGGCTTCGTCCTCAAGGCCCAGTTCCTCGACGGTGTCGCCGACGGGGGCCGGCCGCAGCGCTTCCCCGCCTTCCACGGTTCGGTCAGCCGCATGCCGTGGCCGGAACACCTCCCGCCGTGGCTGCCCGCCGGCGTCCGTCACGGCATGGAGGACGGCGACTACACCGGCCACGTCACCTTCAGCGACGACGTGCTCGGCGAGAACGTCAAGTTCCTGCTGATGTGCGTATCCACGCCGGGCAGGACGGATCTCATACAGCCCGTGCGCCGCGCGATGGCCTGTCTGCGGCGCACGCAGCAGCCCGGACCGCAGGCCGGCTGGGGGCTTCAGCACCTCGCGCGGGCGGCCCGTGGCAGGCCCGCCGGAGCGCCGGCGGGAGCGCGGTCGTACGAGCCGCGGGCGCTGGCTACGCACACCACGCAGACCAACATCCACCAGTTGTTCGCCTACTTCCGGCTCACCGGGGACCACGCCTTCCTGCGGCGTGTGCCGGAAGCCGTCGCCTGGCTGGAGAGCTGTCCGCTGACCGGCCGGCAGAAGGCCGAGAACCCGCTGCTCGCCTCCCGCACCCACCCGACCTTCGTCGAACTGGGCAGCAACCGCGCTCGGTTCGTACACCGCTTCGGCTCCCACATCCGCAAAGGCGCCTACTACCACGACTACGACCACCACGACACGCTGAGCCACTACTCCGGCGGCCGGAGCGTGGATACGGCAGCGCTGCGCCGTACGTACGACAGCCTCATGGCGATGACGCCCGCCGAGGTGGCGGACCTCGAATCCCGCTCGCCCCTGACGGCGAAGGGGCGGATACCGCTGCCGCGCTACTTCACCTTCCGCGATCTCGCCCTCGACGACCTCTTCCGCGGGGCCACCGTGCCGTTGCCCGAGGTCAGCGACGAGCAGGCGGCCGGGCTGATCGCCGGCCTCGGCACCAGGGACCACTGGCTCTCGCCCATCGACGCGGTCACCGATCCCTACCGTGGCCCGGCCCCCGCCGCTCCGTACAACGGGAAGGCGTACATGAGCCGGCATGTCGGCGATCTCTACGACACCTCCCCTTACGACCCGCGCGCCCCGCCGGAGGGGCCCCGTACATCCCGCGCGAGCGGCCCGAGGGGATCACCACCTCCGCGTTCACCGCCAACATGGCACGCCTGACGGCGTACGTGGCCGCGCACTGAAGCGCCCGGCCCGCCGCCCACCGTGGGCGCCGCGCGATGCCGCCCCGTTGCGGGCGTTCTCCCGGAGGCCGGCGGGCCGTCGCCTCGGAGGAAAGAATGCGGAGGAGAGGCATCCGCTGAACTGCTCGTGTCGATGATCCGTTACTCCCGTTCGGGGAGAGCCCGCACCGCTGCGCACTCTCCGACTGCCGGGGCGGCCGGGCAACTGGGCGGACGGGCCGGATCCGGATGCGGCACCTCCCCCGAGGCCCCAGCACGCTACGGAAAGGCATGGCATTCGATGCCCCAAAGGAACCACGATCTTCGGCGCAAGGCCATGGAGAGGGCGTCCGAGCAAGCTCTCCTGGACGTCTCGCCGGAAAGTCCCGCCAAGGTCGCTTACTCATTGCTGTTAGAGGCCCAACAGGCGGCGCGGCATGCGCAGGAGGATTACGCCGCGATTTCCGGCGTCTTGAGCGAAACCCCCGAGAACGATGCGCTCAACACCCACGCGGCCTTAGAAAGATGTAAGCAGGCGCAGGAAAACGTGGAAGTGTGGCGGCAAGCACGCGAGTGGCTGGCCGCTCAGGGGCCGCAAGGCTGGGGGCGCATCGTCCCCACCGACCAGCGGGCGGCCAGGGCCGTCGAACGGGCCTCGGCGGCCTATTCCATAGCTCTGGAGGAACCGGGCCCGAGACTTGTCCGGCTCCGGGAGTCCTTCGCCTCACAAGCCGCACAGACTCCGCAACACGCACAGACTCCGCAATCCGCACAGGCTCCGGAAGTCCCGCAGGCCGCCCACGCCGCGCGTGCCTTACGGGATTCCGGCCCGCTGCCGTCCGCATCAAGGCCGCGGCCCGGGGGCTCTTCCTTCGGAAGCTCTTCCAGTGGCCAGGAGCGGCCGGCACGGCATGAGCAAAGCATTCCCTCCCGGAAACACACACGTGGTCACACACGGTAGGCGCCTGAACACCTGAGCGCCTGTACGCGGTTCTGCCGGAGACCGGGCCCGCCCGATGTCAACCGGCCAGGCCGCCCGGATCTTCCTTCCGGAGTACACGTGCGCCGCCCGCGAGCCCGGAACGAAAGGGCCCGCGGGAGGCGCACACCCGCAACAGCCGTACGCCCCGTCCAGGGGACCGCCATACTGGGCACCGTACGCGCGCCCCCCACACACAGATCGACGTCATGCCGAAGACCGATAACGCCTCCTCCCCCATCACCCCCGAGACGGTGTGGCTGGGGCGCGGACGCCATCTCGGGCCCACCCCCGAGCAGGACATCCGCCGCAATCTGATCGCGCTCCGGGCCGCCGGGGTGATCGACGATTTCCTCGACCTCGACCCCTCCGACGCCGCCTCGACGGCAGTCGGCGGTATCCCCGACCCCTTCGACGGCCAGGAGGACGCCCCCACCCTCGACGCCTCAGCCCGGCGGGTCTTCGAGGCCCGCTGGCGCGTGGCCGATGAGGCCGACGAGGTCACCGTGCGTGCCCAGTTGTCCACGTTCGAGGTCGCGGAGCGGCGCAGGCGCGGCGAGGCGGTCAACTGGGTGCTCGCTGCGGAAGCCGAGCGTCCGTGGGAGTTGCCGTGGCCGTCCCCCGCCACCATGTTCTGGCCCGACAGCGACCTCGTCGAATGGGACCACGACATGGTGCCGGGCCCTCGTCTGCGGGCCACACACCGGCTCCCGGAGGACGACAAGGAAATGCGGCGTCTCCTCAAGGACTGCGCCCGCGAGAGCTGGAACATCCACGTTGTCATCCACGAGGCCATGACCCCCGACGAGCGGGGCCGCCGTCCGATGGCCTCCTTCCTGCCGCCGAGCCTGCGCCACCGTGTGGTGGAGCACCGCGCTTCCCCGGAGCAGGCCCAGATCGTCAACTGGGCGCTGAAGGATCTGCGTGTACAGGTACCGCGCGGCGGGGCTGTCGTGCTTCCGGCGCTGCCGCCGGACCCCTCCTATGACGCGGACCGCTTCACGGTGCGCAATCTCTTCCTGGACAGTTCCGAGCCGACAGAGCTGATCTGGCGGATCACGGCGTTCGCGGCCCTGCCGCAGGCGCTGAGCGCCGAAGCCGGGCAGGCCCTGCGCCTTCTGCGGGAGCGCTGGCATCTGCTGACCCCGGAGGAGGAACTGATCCGCGCCCGGGGGCTGGTCCAGCGGTACGCCGAGGCCCTCGACGCCATGACCGAATCCCGTGACCTGTACCGGAAAGAAGCGGAGCGGGCCCGCGGCGAGCTTGCCGCCGCGGGCGGCGCGGCTCCGGCGGGCGGCCCGCCCGCCGACCCGGCCGCCCGGCCGGACAGTGCCACCGGCGCCCTCGGTCAGGTGCTGGGACGATTCAAGGGGGCGACGAGGCGTCCGCCGCGGCAGTGACCGCCGGCCCCGGCGGGCGCTGCCGCGGCCCGTCTCCGGGCCCAAGGCAGGCGACCGGCGGTACCGCGCGTCACCCGGAGGATGCCGCTTCGGCCGACGCGCTGCGGCTGCTGTCCGCCCACGTCGCCGGGCAGGGGAGGCGGCCAGGGGGTGGCTAGCCGTTCGACGGGGTGAACGCGAGCACCACGTTGTGCCCTCCGAACCCGGAGGAGTTGCTGAGGGCCAGCCCCACCGGCTGCGGCCGTGCTGCCCCATACACGATGTCGAGGTCCGAGGTACCGGGGTCGGGCTTGTGGAAGTTGGCGGTCGGCGGCACTGTTGCCCGCTGCACGGTCAAGGCCGTGAGCGCGGCTTCCACCGCGCCCGCGGCGCCCATCGTGTGACCGAGGACGCCCTTGGCGGAGGTGACGGAGGGGCCGCCGGAGCCGAAGAGTTCGCGCAGCACGGCGGCTTCGGTTCCGTCGTTGAGCTGGGTGCCGGTGCCGTGGGCGTTGACGTGATCGACGTCGGCGGGAGCGGCGCCGGCCCGGGCGAGGGCCTGCTCCGCCGCGGCGCGCAGCCAGCGGCCGTCCGGCCGGGGGGCCACGGCGTGGTGGGCGTCGGCCGTCGAGCCGTGCCCGGCGAGCAGGGCCCGTACGGGGGCGCGCCGGGCGTTCGCGTCCGCCGCCCGCTCCAGCACCAGCACCCCGGCGCCTTCGGCCAGTACGAAGCCGTCCCGTGCGGCGTCGAAGGGGCGCGAGGCGCCCGCCGGATCGCCGTCGTGGCGGGAGAGGGCGCCCGCGGCGGCGAACGCGGTCGCGCACAGGGGCGTCACCATGGCGTCGCTGCCGCCGGCCACGGCGATGTCGCAGGCGTCGCTGTCCAGCAGCATGGCGGCGGTGGCCAGAGCGGTCGCCCCGGAGGCGCAGGCGGTCGCGGTGTGCAGCACCGGCCCGTGGACGCCCAGGTCGATGGCGAGGCGGCCCGCGGCCATGTTGGGCAGGAAGGCGGGCAGCGTGAGCGGGGAGACCGCGCGGTGGCCGGTGTCCATGAGCTTGTTGTGCTGGGTCTCGTAGGTGCCGATGCCGCCCGCCGCGGAGCCGAGCACGACGGCGATCCGCGCGCCGTCCCAGCCGCGCGGATCCAGCGCGGCGTCCTGTACCGCTTCCCGGGCCGCGGCCAGGGCGAACTGGGTGAACCTGTCGTCCTGCCAGGGCCGGGTGCCGCCCACGTGGCGGCGCGGGTCGAATCCGCGCACCCGGCAGGACAGGTTCACCGGTGCCCTGGCCAGTTCGGGGTCCTCGGCGGTGGCCGGACGGCCGGCGCACACCCGGCGCCAGGTCTCCTGGGCGCCCACGCCCGCAGGTGTCACCAGGCCGATGCCGGTGACCGCCGCCGGCCGGCCGGTGCGCGTGCCGCTCACTCCTCCCCCGCCTGCCCGGCCGGCCGGCCCGTCCCCTCCAGCAGGCCCCGCAGCAGCGCGGCGAGGTCCTCGGGGGTGGCCTCGGCGCTGAGGGCGTCTTCCGGGGCCGAGGTGCCGTAGTGCTCCTGGAGTGTGACGAGGAGTTCGGTGACGGCGAGGGAGTCCAGGCCGAGTTCGGCGAGGGTGAGGCCGGGCCGGATGCTGTCGGAGGGGACTTCGAATTTTTCGGTGAGCACGGCGATCACGTAGCCGTGGACGGAGTCCATGGGGCTTCCTTTCCTGGTTTCGGTCGTAGGTCCGCTGCCGGCGGTGCGCCGGTCGGGGCCATTCAGCCGCTCGGGCTGCTCGGGCCGGACGAAGTGTTCGTACCGGCCGGGCCGTTCGCGCGGCGCCTCCGGGGTGGGCCGCGCGCGCGTGTCAGTCACACGGTGGCCGCGGGTTGTGCGCGGGGCGGGCCGTGGGCCAGGTCAGGGCGACCGAGCCCCAGGTCAGCCCGCCTCCGAAGGCGGTCAGCAAGGTGGGTGTGCCCGGCCGTACCCGGGCGTGGGCGGCGGTGTCGGCGAGCGCCAGGGGCACGGAGGCGGCGGCGGTGTTGCCGACGTCGCGGATGTTGCCGTACCTGTGGCGGGGCGGGATACCGAGGCGGTCGCCGACCGTGTCCAGGATGCGCTGGTTGGCCTGGTGGCCGATGAACGCGCCGAGCGCCGGGGGCTCCCAGCCGGCCCTGTCCAGCGCGGTGCGCGAGGACTGCGTCATCCGGCGTACCGCGTGGGCGTAGACCTCCCGGCCGCGCATCCGCAAGAACCGCTTGTCGCGCGGGAGTTCGGCCCCTCTGTCGGGGGCGCTCGAACCGCCTGCCGCGATGGAGATCAGGTCGCTTCCCGACCCGTCGGCGCCGAGGTCCCAGGCGATGACCTCGCCCGGCTCCCGCTGTCCCTGGTCCCCGGCGCGCAGCAGCACCGCTCCCGCGCCGTCGCCGAACACGACGGCGGTGTCCCGGTCGCGCGGATCGACGATGGTCGAGTACGTCTCGGCGCCGATGACCAAAGGCCGCTCGCACACACCGGAGCGCACCATCCCGGTGGCGACGGTCAGGGCGTAGACGAAGCCCGAACAGACGGCGGACAGGTCGAAGGCGGCGATGGTGCCCAGGCCCAGGCTGTGGGCCACCCCGGGGGCGGTGGCGGGGCAGCGCCGGTCCGGCGTCGTGGTGGCCAGGAGCAGCATGTCGGGGGGCGCGCCCCCGGAGGACTCCAGTGCGCGGCGCCCCGCCGCAGCCGCGAGGTCTCCGGTGGCGACGCCGTCGGCGGCCCGGCGGCGGTGCGCGATGCCGGTACGCGTACGGATCCACTCGTCGTCGGTGGCGAGCGCGCCCTCACGTGCCACATCCGCGTTGCTCCGCACCTGTGGCGGCAGCGAGGAGCCGATGCCGCACACCACGGCGGCGCGCCCCCCGGCACCGGTACCGGTCCGGGTGGTGGCGGCGGAGGAGGTGCTGTGGGCGGTCATCGGCTCACGCCTCGGCGAAGGGGGAGGCGGGCTTGGGAATGCCGGCCAGTCCCCCGTCGGGTACGGACACCCCGCCGTCCAGCAGCAGGGCCTGGCCGGTCAGGAAGGCCGCCGCGGGTGAGGCCAGGTACAGCGCGGCCCACGCGGCCTCTTCGGGTTCGGCCCAGCGGCCCATCGGGACGTGCGCCATCAGCCAGTCGGACAGCGGGGCGGCCTCGGTGGCGAAGGCGGTCATGTCGGTGCGGGTCCAGCCCGGGCACAGCGCGTTGACGCGGATGCCCTCTCGCGCCCAGCCGACGGCGAGGCTGCGGGCCAGGGAGATCTGTGCCGCCTTGGTCGCCGCGTACGCCTCCATCGTGGGTGTGCCGACCACTCCGGCGATCGAGGACATCAGCACCAGGCTCGCTCGTGAGGAGGCCGCCAGGTGCGGGTGTGCGCGGCGGCACAGCGCGGCCGTGGAGTTCAGGTTGACGGTGATCACCGGGTCCCACTCCTGCTGCCGGGCGTGCTGGAGCGGCGCGAGCTTCGGTGCGCCCTCGGAGTCGACGGGCAGGGTGCCGGCGTTGTGGACGAGGGTGTCGAGCCCGCCGAGTGCCCCGGCCGCCTCGTCGACCACCTCGCCCGCCGCGGCGGGCCGGGCGAAGTCGCCGGGCACCAGGACGGCCTTCCGTCCTCGGCGGGTGACCTCGGCCGCGGTGTCCTTGAGCGCGTCCTCGTTCCGCGCCGAGAGTGCCAAGTCGGCCCCGGCGTCGGCGAAGGCGAGGGCGACGGCCCGCCCGATGCCGCGCGAGGCGCCGGTCACCAGCGCGCGGGCGCCTTCGATCCGGAACGCCTCGGCGGTGGCGCCGGGACGGGGCGCGGCTGCGGAGGCGGGCACGTGGGCGGGGGCTGCGTCGGGGGCGGGGGCTGCTTCGGGGGCCTGTTCAGGTTGCGGTGTGCCGTTCAACGCGTGCTCCTTTGCAGGGGGTCAGCGGTGGGGGCGGTACGGATGACAGGTGCGCCGCTCCAGGTGAGCAGGGCGCTGCCCCAGGTCATGCCGGCGCCGATGGCGGCCAGGAGGAGGCGGTCCCCTTGCCGCAGCGGGCCGTTCACGGCCGACGTGGCCAGCGCGTACGGCGTCGAGGCCGCGCCGATGTTGCCGACCTCGTCCGCGACGATCGGCAGCCGGCCGGGCGGGACGCCCAGCTCCGTGCCGACCGAGCGCAGCAGCCTGGGGTTGGGCTGGTGGACGATGAACGCCTCGATGTCCGCCATCCGCAGCCGGTTGCGGGTCAGGCTCTCGGAGACGATGCGGGGGAACATCTCGACGATGAAGTCCCGTACGGCACGCCCGTCCATGCGGATGGTGTGCCGGCCCTCGGCGACCGTGCCGGTGCCGGCCGGGGTCCGGCTCCCGCCCGCGGGGATCAGCACGTTGTCGGCCAGGACCCCGTCGGAGCCGAGGCGGAAGTCGGCGAACCCCTCGCCGGCGGGCACCGGGCCCAGCACGGCGGCCGCGGCGCCGTCGGCGAACAGGACGGCGGTGCCCCGGTCGGCGGGGTCGAGGAACTTGGAGTACGCCTCGACGCCGACGACGGCCGCGTAGCGGGCGCCGGTGTCGCCCCGCAGGAGATCGTGCGCGACGCGGGCCCCGAACAGCCAGCCCGAGCAGGCGGCGCTGACGTCGAAGGCGACGGCGTTGCGCGCCTTGGTGAGGGCCTGGACTCGGCAGGCGGTGGCCGGGCCCAGTTCGTCGGGGGTCGAGGTGGCCAGTACCAGCAGGTCCAACTGGCCCGCATCGAGGCCGGCCGCGGCCACGGCGGAGCGTACGGCGGCGGCTGCCATGTCGGAGGCGGCCTCGTCCGGGGCGGCGGCATGGCGCGTGTGCACCCCGGTGCGCTGGGAGATCCAGGCGGGGCTCACGCCCGCCGCGGCGGCGACCTCTTCGTTCGAGCGCTGCCGGGCGGGCAGATAGGTGCCCATGCCCAGCACCCCGATGCCGGACCCCTCGGGGGCGGCGGAGGCTCGGGGTGCGGCGGGAGCGGAAGAGGGCGGGGAAGCCGGAGTCGGCACAGCAGGCGGGGCAGGCTCAGAAGGCAGGTCGGGGGGAAAGGTGCCGTTCACGAGCGTCCTCCGTCGGGCCAGGTTCGGGTGGAGCGGAGCGCCGCCGCGTAGTCGGGGGCCTCCAGCGGAGTGGGGGAAATCCAGTCCGGCGGGGCGAGGGCGCCGGCCAGCTCGTCGAGATACGGGGCGAGTCGGTCGCACTGCCGGGTCGCCGCCGTCTCCAGTGCGGCGGCGGTCTCGCAGGAGAGGACGCCTGCCCACTGGAGCGGACCGGCCAGCCGTAGGGCCTGCGCCGTTCCGTAGAGGGCGGCCAGGGTGCCTTGGGCCGGGTGGGGGTTCCGGGCTGTGCGCACCGCCTCGGCGACGGACTGCGCGGCGAGCCGGAGGGTGTGGACCTCGCCCAGCTGCCGGGCCCGCTCCAGCAGCGGGTTCCACAGTTCCATGCCGTCGAGCCCCTGTTGGCGGCGTTCGTCGAGCGCTGCCCGCAGGCGTGCCGTCAGCCGCCGCTCCAGGGCGCTGACGGTCCTCAGCCACCAGGCGGGGTCGTCGGGGTCGGCCGCGCGGAGAGCGGCGTCGGCGCCCGCCGGGGCGTCCTCGTCCGCCAGGGCGCAGCCGATGTCCAGCAGGATGAGCCGGTTGTCACCGCCGGCCGCGCCGAACGCGTCCGTGAACCCGGCGTATCCGCTGAGCCGGTTGACGGTGAGGTAGCCGGGGAGACCGCAGCGGCGGCGGCATTCGGCGATGCTCCGGGCCGCGCCGTCCACCGCCATCGCCTTGAGCGCGGACAGCCGGCGGTCCACCCCGGCCCAGGGGGAGAACGCCGGGCCCGCCCCCGCCGCGCTCTCCTGCGCGCCGTCCTGCCCGGTGTCCTTCTTGGTGTTCTCCCCGGACTTCTCCGCGGTCTTCTCCCCAGAGAGGTCCGCCGTCCCCGCCGGGTCCCCTCCGGTGGAGGTTTCGGCGGCGAAGTCCGTGCGGGCGCCCTCCGAGCGCTGCCAGATGTCCAGCGCGGTGGCCGACGCGCAGCTGAGCGCGTACGCCTCCGCCAGCGCGCCCAGGAGTGCGCGCTGCTGGGTGCTGTAGGCCAGCACCGGGGCTTCCGGGGCGAGCCGGCCGTGGGAGCGCCGGTGCTGGGAGTGGCGCAGCGCAGCGACGGCGGAGGCCCGGGTCGCCGCCGCGGCGGCGGAGGGCACCGTCGCCCACAGCCGCCGGCCGACATCCAGCGTGCGCTGGAGGGCGCGGTCCGGGTCGCCGAGGGGGTCGTGGAAGCATCCGTCGGCATCGATGCGGGCCTTGCCGCGCAGCCAGCGGTCGTAGGGCAGCCGCGCGCCGTCGAACCGCACGAGCGCGTACTCCAGCGGGAGGGCCTCCACGCCCAGTGCGCTGGAGATCTGGACCCCGGGGGCGGTGCGGTGCTCGTCGCACAGGTCGGCCAGGAAGGGGTGGACGCCTCGGCAGATCCCGTCCACCATCAGGCGGGCGCACACCACCGCCGACTGCGGCCTGCCCTCCGCCCCGACGCTGGAGAACTTCAGGGCTCCGTCGTCGGGCGTGCGCAGCACGAACTCTCCGCTGTGCGCGTCGTACTGGGCGGTGGTACGCAGCGCCAGGTGGCTGTTGGCGTCGCCGATCTCGGTGACCAGGAACACTCCCTTGCGGTGGCCGCTCTCCAACTCTTCGACCACCCGCCCGAGTTCGGCGGTGCGCAGCTGCCGCTCACCGGCCGAGGCGGTGACGGAGCCCAGGCACAGGATGTAGTGGTTGACGAGGGTCATGTACAGCGCCGGGTCCACGAGCGCGCTGCAGGCACTCAGTGCGGCCATCCACGCGGGGTCGCGCAGCAGCTCCCGGGCGGGTGGCAGTGCCCTGGCCAGCCGCTCCAGTTCGTGGTGTGCCGTCTCGTTGCGGGGCGTCCCCTCCCCCGGTTCGGGCGGGCGGACGGGGCCGAGTGCGTCCGCGACGCACTGCCCCTGGGGCGTCCGTAACGGATCTTCTATGTGCTCGGGCAGCAGCGGCAGGGTGCCGGAGGCGGTCGGGGCGTGGGCAGTGGAGGTCATGCGGTCTCTCCCTGTGGCGCGCGGTGAGCCTCTCCCTGCGGCGCGCGGTGAGCCGTGTGCGGCCGGGCCCACGGGACGGCGGCGGACGGGCCCAGGCGTTCGGGGCGCTCCCAGGGGAAGTCCGGGTCGCCCAGCGGGCTGCGCGCCACGACGGTTTCTTCCCGTTGGGCGTGCTCCCGCTGGGCGAGGACACGCCGGGCGTTGCGGGTGAGGGCCGCTCCCGTGCCGGCCTCCAGCAGCAGGGCCGGACCGGAGGCCACCGCGGGGCGGAGGACTTCGGGCAGCCGGGCCGGGCTCGTCAGGCAGGCGGCCAGTCCCTGGTACACATCGTCGCCCCGGCCGTAGGGCCCGCCGTGGACGGCCGAGTGGACCGGGGTGTGGGCCGGGCGGCGCGGCAGGGTCCGGATCGACGCGGCGAACTCCTTGGCCTGGTGGGCGAGCGCGGGGTGGTGGGAGGCGAAGGGCAGCCGGAGACGGACGGCGTCCACGCCCTGCTCCGCCGCGTGCTCCTCCACCCGTTCGAGTTCCTGGGCAGGTCCGCTGAGGACGGTCTCCTCCGGGTCGTTGACGCAGGCCACGGCCACCCGCGCGGTGGCGGCTGCGGCGATCAGCTGCCCGGCTGCGGCGGGTCCCGCCGCGACCAAGGTCATGCCGCCACGGCAGCGGCTCAGGTAGCGCGAGAGCCGGCAGGCGATGTGGGTGCCCTCGGGTATGCCGAAGACTCCCGCCGCGGTGAGGGCGGCGATCTCCCCGAAGCTGACGGCGACCATCCGCTGGGGCGCCGCACCGATCGCGCACAGCGCGCGGTGGATCGCCATGGACGCGCCGAACAGCGCCACTTGGGGGGTGCCGATCGGCGCGGCGGCCAGCTCCCGCCCGCTCGGCGGCGCGTCTCCCAGCAGCGCGGCCCCCAGCGCCGGGATCCCGTACTGGCTGCTGGCCTCGTCCACCTGCGCGAACACCTCGGTCACGGCCGCGCGTACCACGGGGTGCTCGCGGATGGCCCGGGCCAGCGGGGAGATGGCGAAGTCCCCCTGCCCGGGGAACAGGTGGACGACGGCCTCGGACGGCTGCTGGAGGACGGTACCGGGCAACTGCCCCCGGGGCCCCGGCACATCCGATGGGTCACATCCTCGTGGCATGTTCCTCTCTCCTCCTTACAGGGAGCAGCCGCTCTCCGTACTCGGGAAAGGGCGCCCACCTGGGTGCGGCAAGGGAGCCGGGCCTTCTGACGCGGAAGGGACGCGCCGCTTCGGCGCACACGGCCGCCGGCCGTCGCCGACCGGATCGGCATCGCAGGACGCCCGGGCAACGCCCGGCCGGGACTCCCACGCGCACGCTCCGGAGGCTCATCCGGCCCTGTGCGGAGGGGGTTCCGTCCGGGATTGCTTCCACCGAAACACACCCGCGGGCGTGGCGACGACTACTGCCCGCGGCCAAGGCGTGAACGCGTTGAAAGCCCAGGGCCCGCGCGGGCCGGGAGAGAGGACTGGGAGGGGGCGGAGGGGGGACGGAGAGGGGCGGAAGCGCTGGACCGGACGTCCAGGGCCAGGGCCAGGAACGGCCCTTCGCCGGTGAGCCGCCCCGCCCGGCCGCCACCGTCAGCGGACCGGGGCCGCTCCCCTCAGCGGACGGAGGGCGTGAGGGCGGTGCGCTCGAAGGGGCCGCCGTGCGCCGCGGCGTGGGCGATGGCCTCGTTGACGTCGTCGAGGCGGAAGGAGCGGACCTGTTCGGGGGCGAGGTCCAGCGCACCGGAGGCGAGGAGCCGGATGATGCCGACGTTCGCCGTGCGCGGGCAATTCCACTGTCCGCGCACGGTGACCGAGTTGCGCATGATCCATGGGTACGGCAGCGCGAGATCGTCACCGCCGAGCATGCCGACACCGCCCATGAGGACGACACGGCCGTACTCGCGCACGCTCATGGCCGCCGCACGCACGGCAGAGCTGGGTGCGCGCGGCGGGAGCAGGTCGATCGCCATGTCGATCGGGCCGTCGGCGGCGGCGCACATCGCCGCACGGTCGGTGGCCTCCTCACCGGTCAGCCGGAGGGGGCGCACTCGCGGGCCGAACCGGTCGGCGAGAAGGTCGAGCACGGCCTGGTTCCGGCCCGGCGCGACCACCCGCCCGGCTCCCATCGCGAGCGCGACCGCGACCGCGCTGCTGCCCAGGTTCCCGGTGGCCCCGCTGACGAGCAGCGTCTCCCCCGCGGCGAGTCCGCCTGCCAGCAGCCCGCCGCACGAAATGGCGTGCACGACGAGCCCGGCCCAGCGGGCCGGGTCCTCTCCGGCTGCGGCGGGCAGCGGAAAGACGTTCTCCGTCGGGACCCGCATGCGCTCGGCGAACGATCCGTCGTGCAGATACCTGGCCAGCTCCGCGCCGCCGTCGCCCCGTGAACTCCAGCCCTGGAGTGCGATATCGGGCGTCAGCGCATCGTCTCGTGAGCGCACCGTCGGGTCGCACCACACCAGGTCACCGGCGCGCAGCCGGGTGGCGTCCGGGCCGGCGTGGACGACGCGCCCCACGCCCCCGGTGCCGGGCACGACCGGGGGGACGAGAGGATAGGCCCGCTCCCCGCTGAAGACCTCGGCCGCGTAGGGGAGCACACAGGCGGCGAGCACATCGACCACCACCTCACCGCCCCCGGCCACCGGACCGGGCACCTCCCGCACCGTGAGCGGTGCGCCGAACTCCGTCAGAACCGCTGCTCGCATGTGGTGACCTCCGTCTGCGTCCGTGTCCGTCCTTGCGGTCCCCGCACGTCCTCGCAGGTCAGTGCAGGTCCACCGGGAATCCGTCACCAGCGACGCTAAAGGCCGGGCGGGCATGCGGGAAGCGAAGATCTGGCATCAGTGGTATGCGTAGGCAGCATGGACATCTCCAGTGCGGGCCTGCGGGTCCTGCGTCAGATCGCGGAGTCCGGCAGCTTCACCGCGGCGGCGGTCCGGCTCGGCTACACGCAGTCGGCGGTCTCACGCCAGGCCGCGGCGCTCGAACGGAGCGCGGGCGCTGCCTTGTTCGAGCGCCGCCCCGACGGGGTCCGGCTGACCCCCGCCGGTCTGACCCTGCTGCGGCACGCCCGCGCGATCCTCGACTCCCTCGCGGCGGCCGAACGCGACCTCACCGGCGCCGTCCCGCGGTCCGAGCCGGTGCGGCTCGGGGCGTTTCTGAGCGCGGGCGCGGCCCTCGTGCCCGACGCGCTCGTCCGGCTCGCGGCGGCCGAGCCGCAGATCACGGTCACGACGAGCGAGGGCACCACGCCCAGCCTCATCCGGGCGCTGCGCGCCGGCTCGATCGACCTCGCCGTGCTGACGTCCCGTCCGCCCCACCGCCCCTCGGACGGCGAGTCGCCGCGCCTGCACATCGAGACCCTGATGGACACCGAACTCGCCGTGGCGGCGCCGTCCACGGGAGACTTCGCAGGCCGTAGCACGGTGCACATCGACGAGTTGGCCGACGCCGCGTGGATCGCGACCCCCTCGTCCCGATCGGAGCCGCTGCTCGGCGTCTGGCCCGGCCTGCCCGGACGGCCGCGCGTCGCCCACTCCGCGCGCGACTGGCTGACGAAGCTCCAACTGGTCGCCAGGGGCTTCGGCGTGACGAGCGTGCCCACTCGGCTCGCGCCCGTGCTGCCGCCCGGGGTGAGCCTGCTGCACGTCGAGGGCGCGCCTCCCGAGGCACGCCGCGTTCTCGTGGCACGCCTCCCCGGCTGCCCCACTCCGGCGGTCGCGGCCGTCACCCGGGCACTCGCCGCGTCCGCCTGATCCGCCGTCGGGCGGGGGCGGGCGAAGGCGGGCGGCCAAGCCGGAGCGGACCATGCCGGTGCCGTCAGCCCCGGTCAGCCCGCTTCCGCCGCCGCCTCCGCCCTCGTCCCCCCTCGCTCATTCCTCCCGCTCAGTGCTCCGCCAGGCTGATCGCCTGCACGGGGCACGCCCGCATTGCCTCGCGTACCAGCGGTTCTCCCGTACCGTCCTCCCGGCCGGGAAGCACCTCGCTGAACCCGTCGTCATCCTGCGTGAAGACGCCCGGCGCGGTCATCGCGCACATTCCCGCACCCACGCACCGGTCCTGGTCGATCTCGATCCGCATGCTGCCGCCTCTCGTCCGCCACCCGTCGGCCCTCGCCGTCCGGCCTGCGCCATCCATGGTCCACTCCCGGGGCCATCGCCGTCACCAGGTGACCGGAAGTTCCAGCATTCCCTGGATCGTGTCCCCGGGCTTGAACGGGATTTCCTCGGGAGGGCACGCCAGCCGCAGACCGGGCAGCCGGGCGAAGAGCGAACGCAGCGCGATGTCCAGTTCCGTGCGGGCGAGGTTCTGGCCCAGGCACTGGTGCACACCGAAGCCGAAGGCCAGGTGGTGGCGGACGGGCCGGTGCCAGTCGAGTTCCCCGGCCTCTGGGTAGGCTCGCTCGTCCCGGTTGATGAGGGAGGTCGAGAACACCACGCCGTCGCCCGCGCGAATCGTGTTCCCCGCCACCTCGATGTCCGCCGTGGCCACCCGCAGCAGGCCCTCGGCGATGGACAAGAAGCGCAGCAACTCCTCCACAGCGGCCGGCATGAGGGAGTCGTCGGCGCGCAACTCGGCAAGCTGCTCGGGGTGGTTGAGCAGGGTGAAGGTGCCCAGCGAGATCATGTTGGCGGTCGTCTCGTGCCCGGCGACCAGCAAAATGGTGGCCAGGCTGACGAGTTCCTCGTCGTCCGGGCCGCCCTCCTCGGCCTGGCGGGCGATCAGCTCGTCCAGCAGACCGTCGCCCGGTGCCTTCCGCTTGCTGTCGATCAGTGCGTAGAAGTAGGCATCCAGCGCGTCCCGTGCCTTTTGCGTGTCCTCGGGGAGCGGGCCGCGCAGCAGCCTGCGCGACTGCTCCTCGAAGAAGTCGTGGTCGGCGTAGGGCACACCCAGTAGCGCGCAGATCACCATGGACGGCACCGGAAGCGCGAACGCCTCGACGAGTTCTGCGGACGGTCCGGCCTCGGTCATGGCGTCCAGGAGGCGGTCCACGGTGTCCTGGATCCGGGGGCGCAGCGCGGCGATGCGTTTGACGGAGAAGCTGGGGATGAGCATGCGCCGCTGGGCGTTGTGCAGCGGGTCGTCGACGCCCAGGAGCGCGATCTTCCGCTTGCGCACCTTGGCGAACCGCTCGGTCGGTGAGGGGAACGCGTCGTTGTCGCGCTCGCTGGAGAGGCGGGGTTCGGTGAGCAGGGTCCGGGCCATGTGATGGCCGGTCACCGCCCAGACCTTCCGTCCGTCGTAGAGGGAGACGCGGGCGAGTGGCCGGCTCTCCTGTATGGGGGCATATCCGGTGGGCGGGTGATAGGGGCAGGTGCGGTCCTGGGGAAAAGCGATGGACTCCGTCATGGCCGGCCTCCGGATACTGGGCTTTCGCTTCCGCTTACCGGACTCATTGGATGCCTTGGGCACCTAACTGGTCCATGAGAAGTCCGGCCAGATCGCTCCGGGAAGATCTGGCCGGTCCTGGCCCCCGAAATCCTCGGGTCTACCGTTTCCCCGCAGGTCAGGTCGCTTGTGACGGCCGGCCGCCGGGCCGGCCCGGCGGCGGTCCCGGCCGGATCGGATCGCCGCCCGAGGCCGTAACCATCCCCTCCGCTTCCGGGTGGTTTCCTGGTCACGAAGGTGATCGGCACCGGGCAGCACACCCCGCCGCGCGGCGCCGCCCTCGCGCCCGCCCCGCCGCTCCCGCCCACAGCCCACGCCCCACCCCCCGCCCACGTCCCGCTCCCCCCACAGCCCGCATTCCGTTCCCGCCCCAAGGAGTACCGGTGGCCTCCCCCGCCCCCGCACCGCTCGACGACCTCGATCTGAAGGTCCTGCACGCCCTGCAGATCGACGGGCGCGCGCCGTTCAGCCGTATCGCCGCCGTCCTCGGTGTCTCCGACCAGACCGTGGCCCGGCGCTACCGGCGGCTGCACCACACCGCCAACCTGCGCGTGCTCGGCATGACGGACGAGAACCTGCTGGGCCGACAGAGCTGGATCGTGCGGCTGCACTGCCTCCCGGACGGTGCGGAACAGCTCGCCGAAGCGCTCGCGAAACGCCCCGACACCCTCTACGTCGTCCTGATCTCCGGTGGCACCGAGATCGTCTGCGGCATGAAACCGCGCAGCCGCAAGGAGCGCGACGAACTGCTCTTCGACCGGCTCCAGCGCACCCGGCAGATCGTCACCGTGTCCGCCCACTGCCTCCTCCACCTGTTCTACGGCGGCAGACTCGGCCGACGGAGCAAACCCACCGTGCTCACTCCTGAGCAGGAAGCCGGGCTTCAACCACCGGCCCCGGTGCTGTCCGATGCCCCGTTGCCCCTCGACGCGGCGGACGAGGCGCTCTTGGCGGTGCTCCGCCGCGACGGGCGGAGCACCCTCACCGAACTGCAGAAAGCCACCGGACTGTCGGAAGCCCGGGTCAAACGGAAGGTGGAGGCCCTGCGCTCCGCCGGTGTCCTGTATTTCGACGTGCAGTACGACCGCGGCCCCCTCGGACAAGCCGTCAGCGCCATGCTCTGGCTCACCGTGGCACCCCGCGCGCTCGCCGAGGTGGGCCGGGCGCTCGCCTCCCACCCGGAGGTGAACTTCACCTCCGCCATCACCGGCCAGGCCAACGTCGTCGCCTCCGCCGACTTCCGGAGCCCGGATGCGCTGTACACCTATCTCAGCGCGAAGATCGGCGCACTCGATGGCATCCACGCGGTCGAGTCGGCGTTCATCCTGCGGCAGGTCAAGCAGCTCACCTACGAACCCGGCCGCTGACCGCGGACCTCAGCGCTCCGGGTGTTCCAGTTCCACATCGCACCGCGCACATCCCGAGCCGTCCACGGCGACCGGTGTGGTCACCGGCGGATAGCCGGCGGCGATCACCGAGTAGTCGCCGGCGTCCAGATCAGTGAAGGCGAAAGCGCCATCCGGCCCGGCGATCGCGGTACCGACCACGTTGCCGTCCTGGTCCACGAGCGTCACCCGCGCGTCCGGCAGCGGCCGTCGGTCCGCGCCCGCCCGCACGGTGCCGCGGACCAGGGCCCCCGGCCACAGCTCCACGTCCACCCGGGAGGTGCGGGAGCCGGTCACCGGCACCAGGAGAGCGACGGGCCGGAATCCGGTGGCGCTCACCGCGACCGTGGTGTCGCCCTCCGGCAGCTCGCCGAAGGTGAACTCGCCGGAGGTGTCGGTCGTTTCGGTGGCCAGCGCCGTTCCCCGCGCGTCCGTCACCGTCACCGTCGCGCCCTCCACGGGCTGCCGGTCCCCGGCCGCGACCACGGCACCGGCCAGCCCGGTGCGGGCGGGCAGCAGGATGTCGTGGAACACCGGTTCCGCACCGAGCAGCAGGGAGGACGCCCGCGGCCGGCAGCCCTCGGCCGCCGCGATCAGCACATACGCTCCCGCTTGCGGCGCGGCCAGGCTGTAGCGTCCGTCGGGCCGGGCGAGGGTGCGGGCCACCTGCCGCCCGACGGGTGAGATCAGCGTCAGCGTGGCCTCCAGCGGAACGCCGCCCGCCGCCTCGCGTATCCGGCCGTACAGGCCGGGGCCGTTGGCGGCAGCGGCGGCACGGCCCGCGCCCTCGGCACTCGCTGCGCCCTGGCGAGCGGCACTGATTCCCTTGACGCTGGTGCCGTTGACGCCCTCCCCGTCCGCGCCGCTCCCCGCCGCGCCGATCGCGCCCGCGCCGTCCCCCTCGGCCGCCCAGCCGGGAACGCCACTGCCCGAGGGAGGGCCAGGTGCCGGTACATGCCCTCCGGCGCCCGCGCCCGCCCCCGTCAACACACGGCGCGGATCGTGCACTTCGGAGGCGCGGGGAGCCGGGGTGCTCTCGGACTCCGCGTGTTCCGCGCGCTCCGCGTGTTCCGCGGCGCTCGGGGCGGGAGCGGTCGCGTTCCGGGGAGGGCGCAGCATGACGGCGCCGATGACCGCCGCGAGGAGGGCCAGCAAGGCGGCCACGACCAGGCACAGGCGAAGGCCGTCGAGGAACGCCTCGGACAGCGCCCCCATGGCCGGTCCGGTCTCGGGGCCCAGTTTCATCCCGGCCACAGCGCCCAGCCCCTGTGCGTCGGCCGTGGCGGTGATCCGGTGCGCCACCGCGCCGTTGAGCCCGGCGTCGCCGAGGTGCCCGGGCAGGGCGTTCATGGCCTTCGAGGTCAGCAGCGTGCCCAGGACCGCCGGGCCGAGCGCGCCGCCGACCTGCCGGAAGGCGTTGTTGCCCGCCGCGGCCATACCGGCCATGTGATGCGGTACCGCCGCGACGGCGACCGCGGTCATGGGTGTGATCACCAGGCCCATGCCCACGCCCAGTAGGGCGAGCCGCCAGGCCAGCGGGCCGAACGGGGTGGCGGCGTCGATCGCCGTCAGCCAGAGCAGTGCCGCCGCCGCGGCGAGCAGACCAGCCGTGATCATGATGCGCGGCGGGATCCGGTGCATCAGGCGCCCCGCCACCGCTCCCACGACCAGGCACGCCACGGAGATGACCACCAGCCGGTATCCGGCATCCAGGGTGTCGAGCCGCTGCACCATGCCGAAGTAGAGGCTGAGGACGAAGAAGAAACCGATCAGCCCCAAGAACGTGATCATCGCGATCAGGGTGGTCGCGCTGAACGCCGCGCTGCGGAAGAGCGACAGGTCCAGCATCGGCGATGCGCTGCGCCGTTCGGCCAGTACGAAGGCGATGCCGCTGGCGACGGCCAGAGCGAGTGCCACGACCACGCGGGTTTCGGAGAAGGAGCCGGCCCCGCCCTCGATGACTCCGTAGACCAGGGCACTGATCGCCACTGCCGCGGTGATCTGCCCCGGCCAATCCAGCCGCCGTGTGCCGGGCGCCCGGGAGTCGGTCAGCAAGGGCGCCGCGACCGCCAGGCTGAGGAGCGCCACCGGTATGGACGGCAGATAGATCCACCGCCAGTCGAAGTGTTCGAGGATCACGCCGCCGAGCATCGGACCGATGGCGAGCGCGGCCAGCAAGGACGCCGCCCAGAGTCCGACGAACGCGCCGCGCTTGCGCGGGTCGGGCACCGCGTGGCTGATCAGTGCCAGTGTCGTGGGCAGCAACGCCGCCGCACCCAGGCCGGCGACTGCCTGACCGGCCCACAGGACCTCGACCGAGTGTGCCGCCAACGCGATCCCGGCGCCCGCACCCGCCAGCGCGAGCCCGGCCACATACACCTTCTTGCGGCCGTGCACATCGCCGAACACCCCGGCTGTCAGGATGAGCGCCGCCATGGGGAGCACGAACGCGTCGGATACCCACGCGAGTTGGGAAGTGGACGCGCCCAGCGCCCGTTGGATGGCCGGCAGGCTCACCGAGACCGTGGTCACGGGCAGATAGGCGACGAACACCCCGAGACAGGCCATCACGAGTGTGGCCCCCCGCCGCTCGCGCGGCTCCCCCGCTGTCGATGTGACGCTCACAGATTTCTCCCTCGCGGCCCCGGGGCCGCACTCGCTTCTCTCGCCGACACCCTCCGGTCATGTCTGCCCGCGACACCAGCCAGGCCCGCCGGACCCGGGAAAACCGACATCCGCAGCGCGGAATCGAGGGAAATCCCCCACCGGGCCGACGCCCGCTCCACATCCTCGTCCCGCCCTCCCCCTGCCCCCTTTCCAGCCGTTCTTCCCTGCGCAGTGAACCGTCCACCGCGCGGATCCGTTCGTGCGAGCGCAGACGGTTATCGACCCGCGAGGCCCTGAGAGGCGTTTCTGTGCTATTGAGAAGACTTAGATCACTTAGATCATTTCGACCGCTTCTGTTCGCTCTTTTGCTGGTTGTCGCCGGTCTGTCGGCCGTGACCTCGGCCCAGTTCAGCGGCTCCGACGACGGGAAGAGCGTCGCAGCTGCCGGTGACGCCGAGCACACCGTCACCTTGCGGAACGAGACGGGCAAGCGCGTCTGGATCGGAGCCACGGTCAACGCCGACGGCTCGTCCTCGCTCACCGGATTGCCGACGCTGGACCCGGGCAAGTCCGCCACCATCAAGATCCCCGAGCGTTCGGACGCCGGACACTGGCGCGGCAAGTTCTTCGCCCGCGAGGGCTGCACAGGCGAGAGCGGCAGCACGTTCCACTGCGAGGTGGGCGACTGCGGCCCGTACGCCGACCGCTGCACCACCGGCGAACAGCCCGTCAGCCTCGCCGAGTTCAACTTCGACCCGGCCGACAACCTCGCGCCCTGGTACAACATCAGCTACGTCAACGCCGTCTCGGCGCCCGTCACCATCACTCCCGATGGTGTGGCCCCGCCCGAGAACGGCGGGGAATGCGCCTCGGTGGGCTGCCCCACCGACCTGCTGTCCCATTGCCCTCCCGAGAACCTGACGAAGGCCAAGGACGGCAAGCCGCTGGTGTGCGTCAACCCGAACCGGGACGCGAAGACCGCCTACAGCGAGGCCCTCGCCAAGCAGTGCCCCTCGGCGTACTCCTGGTCCAAGCACGACGCCGAAAAGGGCAACCAGGTCGTGCGCCAGTGCAGCAAGTGCAAGGGACTGACCGTCACCTTCCACGGCACCGGCACCTCCGGGAAGCCCTCCCCCGAGCCGAAGCCCGGCAACGGGAACAAGCCGGGCGACGGCCAGAACCAGGCACCCCGGCACCTCAGGGGTGTCGCGCTCAACCCCGTTGACGGCGCCGCCGAGGCGCTGAAGGACTCGCGCGCCACCTGGTTCCACAACTGGGCCGCGTCGAGCGCCGGGGTCGCCAAGCCGGACGGTGTCGAGTTCGTCCCGACGATCTGGGGCAAGGGCTCGGTCACCGACGCCGAACTGGACAAGGCCGCCAAGGAGGGCAAGAACCTCCTCGGCTTCAACGAGCCGGACCTGCCCCAGCAGGCCAACATGACGCCCGAGGAAGCCCTGGATCTGTGGCCGCGGCTGGAGAAGACCGGTCTGAACCTGGGTGCCCCGGCCGTCGCCTACGACGCCGACAAGCCCGGCAGCTGGCTGGACCGCTTCATGTCGGGTGCCGAGAAGCGCGGCCTGCGCGTCGACTTCATCCCGGTGCACTGGTACGGGGCGGACTTCGGTCCCGGCGCGGCCGACCAGCTGGCCGGCTACTTGCAGCGCATTCACGAGAAGTACAAGAAGCCGGTCTGGCTGACCGAGTACGCGCTCATCGACTTCGCCGGCAAGGACGGCAAGCCGCGCTACCCGAGCGAGCAGGAGCAGACCGCGTTCATCAAGGCTTCGACGGAGAAGCTGGACGGCCTGCCGTTCCTGGACCGCTACGCCTGGTTCGCGCTGTCCACCCAGACCAGCCCGACCGGCCTCTACAACGGCGCCAGCCCGAACGAGAGCGGGAAGAGATACCGCGACGCGGACTGACCCTCCGCACCGATCCACGCTGAGCGGCCCGATCCGTCTCGCAGAGTCCGCCGCCCCTTCGCGGGGCGGCGGACTCGCCTGTGTACGGACTCACCCGCATGCGGCCGGACGGGGGCCCAGCGGCAGGGCTCTCAGACGAACTGGTTGCCCTCTGCGCGCAGTTGTCTGCGCAGGATCTTGCCGTTCCCGTTCCGGGGCAGCGCGTCCAGCCATACGACGTCGTTCGGGACCTTGTACCAGGACAGACGGGCGCGGGCGAGGTCGATCAGCTCAGCCGCCAGGGCATCGGTGTCCGTGCTCTCGCCGGACCCGTTTGCGGGAGCGGCCACCACATAGGCGCGCAGGCTCGTGTCACCCGCCGAGCGCCGCACGGCACTCACCGCCGCTTCGAGCACCCGCGGATGGCTCTCAAGGAGACGCTCGATCTCCCCCGGCACCACGTTCTGTCCGCCGATCACCTCGACGTCGTCGAGGCGGCCGTGCACGTGCAAGATGGCGTCCTCATCGAGCGAGGCCAGGTCCCCGGTCGCCCACCACACGTCGGTCAGCTGGTGCGGACCGTCGCTGCCCCGGACGACGCCGCGCGTGGCGAAGGGCACCCGTATGTACAACTCGCCCCGCTCGCCCACGGGCAGAGTGTCCCCCTCGGCGTCCACAATGCGCAGCGGCCTGCCCTCGAAGGCCGGGCCGACCGCCGAGGGCGAGTCGTAGGCGGCCGGACGGCCGATGGCGATGCCGCCTATCTCCGTCGCGCCGTACCCGTTGACCAGCCGCTCCCCGAGGACCGGCACCAGTTGTTCGCGCATCCGCGCGGAGAGCACCTCTCCCGCGCAGGTCACATGCTGGAGGCGGCCGAACACCTCGGCGTGGCCGGGCTCCAGCAGCAGTCGCGCCAGGAAGCTCGGCTGCGCGAACAGGTTCGTGACCTGGTGACGGCGCATCAGCTCGACCGCCGCCGCCGGGGTCGCACGCGGGCGGGAGAGCACGGTGGTCTGCCCGGTTGCCAGCGTGCTGAACAGCGACGCGCTCAGTCCGCCGAGGAAGTACATGCGCGAGACCGACAGCGCGACGGTGCCGGGCCCGGCGGTCTTCTGCAGGCCGCTCATGCCCTCGAAGTTGCGGTGGAGGAAGAAGCACAGTTTCGGCGGGCCCGTGGTGCCGGAGGTGAACAGGGCGAGCGCCGGGTCCTCCCCGCCGCCTTCGAACCGGGTGTCGGGCTCTCCCGCGAGCAGCGGTTCGGCGCCTGTGGTCGGGGCCGGCGCCGAGGTGTGGAGCCATCCGACGGTCTCCGGATCGACCACGATCAGCGCCGGCTCAGCCGTGGCGATGTCCCGGGTCAGATCCTCCTTGCTCATCTGGACGTTCACCGGGACCGCGACGAGTCCGGCCTGCCAAGCCCCGAGGAGGCACCACACCATCTCCATGCTGTCGGGCAGGGCGAGCAGAACTCGGTCCCCGGGCTGTAAACCCGCGGCCTTGTAACCGCCGGCGGCCCGCGCCGCGCCGTCGAAGACTTGGCTGAACGTCCAGGTGTCGTCGTCTATCAGGAAGGCGGCTCGGTCGCTCCACCCCTCATCTCTTACGTGCTCGGCCAAACGCTGTGTCAGGTTCTCGGTCATACCTTCAGACGGCTCCTTTACAGGCCACTTCCGCTTCAAGGCCACTCCCGCATTCTTCGCGGTGCCACGTACGGCCGGCGGCGTTCATCCACAAGACGTGAGCACCAGTCGTACGATAACCACGCGTTGAAGCGGAGGTTCCACCGCCTCGATCTTGTGGGACGAGGGGACGGAGAGGCTGAGGGGACCCGTAGAACGGCGGAGCAGCAACACGAGCACCAGCACCGGCACGACGTCTGAACCGCGTTCAGCACTCGGCGTTCAGCACTGGTCCTTCGGCACTCCGGCGTCCACCGGAGTGCTGAAGGGCCGTCAGACGAAGACCGAGAGCAGCAGAGCCATCAGCAGCCCGCAGATGCTCACCAGCGTCTGGATCGCCGTGTGCGACTTGGTGGCCTGGCCCAGAGTCATACCGAAGGACTCCTTTACCAGCCAGAATCCGGCATGGTTCACGTAGTTGAGGCCGATCGAGCCGGCGCCGATGGCGACGACGAGCAACGAACTCTCCACGCCGCCGCCCGTGCCCGCCATGGGGCTGAGGATGCCGGTCGCGGCAACGATGCCGACGGTCGCCGAGCCGGTGGAGAAGGACAGCACCAACGCGATCAGCCAGCCGAGCAGCAGCAAGTTGAGATGCGCCCCGGTGGCGGCCGACTCGATGGCCTTGCCGATACCGGTGTCCTCCAGTACCTGGTTGAACGCGCCGCCACCGGCGATGATCAGCAGGATCCCGGCCACGGATTTGATGCTGTCGGTCAGCGACTCGCGTACCTTCTCCGGCGGCTGTCCGCTGCGGTAGCCGAGGGCGAAGAGCGCGAAGAGGAATCCGGCGAACATCGCGATCACCGGCTCGCCCGCGAAGGCCAGCACGTGCCGTACCGGACTGGAGTCGGCCAGCGCCAACTCCGCGACGGTGCGCAGCAGCATCAGTACGACCGGCACCAGCACCGCGGCCAGGGCCCAGCCCAGCGGAACCCCGCCGGACTTCTCAGACGCCGGCGTGCCGGTCCCGGTGCCTGCCGTTCCGGTGCCTGTGTCCGTCGTTCCGGTGCCGGTGAACTGTGCGACCAGTTCCCGGTCCGGGTGGACGGCGAGCCGGGGCGCGATCCACCGCCCGTAGACCGGGCCGGCGAGCACGATGGTGGGCACCGCGCAGATCAGTCCGGTCACGATGGTGGTGCCGAGGTCGGCGTGCAGGCCCTCGACGCCGATCAGCGGGCCCGGGTGCGGCGGCACCATGCCGTGCAGGGTGCACAGTGCCGCGATGGTCGGGGTGGCGAGGTAGACGTAGGGCGAGCCCTTGACCTGGCCGCTGTCCTGGAGCCGCCGCGCGACGCTGAAGATCAGCGGCAGCAGCACGATCAGCCCGATCTCGAAGAACATCGGGATGCCGATGACGAACGCCGCGCCCGCCATGTACCAGGGCAGCGAGCGCGTTCCGGCCCGGTCCACGATCACCCGCGCGATCCGTTCGGTGGCGCCGGAGTTGGCCAGCAGCCGGCCGAGCATCGCGCCGAATGCCAAGGTGATGCCGACATCGCCGAGGATGCCGCCGGCGCCCTTCTCCACCGACTCCGCGATCTGCTCGGTGGACAGTCCGGCGACCACTGCTACGCCGACCGAGACCAGCATCAGCGCCACGAACGGGTGGAACCGGAGCCGCGAGTTGATCAGCAGCACCAGCACGCCGATGGCGACGGCGAGCGTGACCAGGAGCAGCCACGCGTGCCCCGTCACGGCCGCCGCCCGGCGGTTTCGGCGGTAGGCGCCACGGGGGGCGCGGCGAAGGGGGTGGAGTCGTTGGCGGTGCTGCGGTCGGTGCCGTCGCGCCACGCTGCGCGCGGTATGAACATGTGGACTCCTGAGATTGCGGCTCGTGCTGGGGCACTTCCGGCGTCCCGGCGGGGCCCGGCCCGGCGGCCCTGTGCCCGTTACCGTGCGGCCGGCGGCGTGCGGTTGACGTTCCGGTGGCCGCCCGGGGCAGCGGTGGCCTCCCCGCGTCGCGTGTGTCCCAGGCCGGGAAGCTATCCGCCGGGCCCCCTCGCTTTGAAGCATTCGTGCGCAACCCGCGAAATCGCTGTTCCGTGAGTTGTGTGCATTGTGCTCAGCGCGTGGGGCAGGGCTACCGTGGGAGCGGTGAAACCCGCACCGCCCCCGCCTGCCGCCGGCCGCCGCGCCCCGGCGGCGCTCCCCCGGCGGCCCCGCGCGTGGCCATGGCTCCGTCTGCGCACCCGCACACTGCTGCTCCAGTGCGCGGTGGTCACCCTGGTCGTGGGCACGGCCTTCGGCGCCTTCGCCTACGACAGCGAGCGGCGTCTCACCCGCGAATACCAGCAGCGAGCGCTCGCCATCGCCCGGACGGTCGCCGGGGAGCCGGGCGTGCGCGCGGCGGCGGACCGCTGGTCGGCCGCCGCCGAGCGCTCGGGCGGTGCCGCACGCGCTCCCCGCTCCGTGCTCGCGAACAGCCGGCTCAACAAGCGCGCCGAGACAGTACGGCGGCGCACCGGCTCGCTGTTCGTCGTGGTCACCGACGATCGCGGCACCCGGCTGTCCCACCCCGACGCGGCGCAGCTGGGGCGCAAGGTGAGCACCGACCCCTCGACCGCCCTCTCCGGGCACGAAGAGCTGGCCCGGCACCGCGCCCACCTGGGCGAGGAGGTGGTGGCCAAGGTCCCCGTACGCGCGCCCGGCTCCCGCCGGGTCGTCGGCGAGGCGAATGTCGGCGTCTCGGCCGGGGCCGTGCGCGCCGAGCAGGCCCGGGTGCTGATCGGCGGTCTCGGCTGGCTCGTCGCGGCGCTGCTGGTCGGCCTCGCCGCGTCCGTACTGCTTGCCCGCCGCTGGAAGCGGCTCACCCTCGGCCTGGAGCCGGAGGAGCTGGCCACTCTGGTCCAGGAGCAGGAGGCCGTGCTGCACGGCATCGGTGAAGGGGTGCTCGCGCTGGATACCAGGGACCGGGTGACCGTCGCCAATGACGAGGTCCGCGCGCTGCTCGGCATCGACGCGGCCCCCGGCACCCCTGTCGGTGAGCTGGGGCTGACCCCGCGAGTGCGCAACGTGCTGCGCGAGCCGGATGCCGGGCGTGCCGTGATGGCCGTGGTGCGGGAGCGGGTGCTGGTGGTGTCCGCGCGGACCGTCCGGCGCGAGGGGCGCCGGCTCGGGACGCTGCTCACCGTCCGGGACCGTACGGCTGTGGAGTCGCTGACCCGGCAGCTCGACGCCGTTCGCACCATGAGCGCCGCGCTGCGCGCCCAGCGGCACGAGTTCGCCAACCGGCTGCACGTGCTCTCCGGGCTGGTGCACTCGGGGCGGCCGTCGGATGTCGCCGACTACCTGGAGGCCCTGCTCGGCTCGGGGCCGCTCGGCGAGACCCTGCCCGACCTCGGCCCGGACACCGTACGGGACTCCTCGCTGCGCGCCTTCTTGACGGCGAAGGCCGCGGCGGCGCGCGAGCGCGGGGTGACGCTGGTGCTGGGCGGCGGCACATGGGTGCGTCGGACTGTGACCGCACCCGTCGATGTGACCACGGTGCTCGGCAACCTCGTGGACAATGCCGTGGACGCGGCGCACGCGGGGCAGCGCAGCCCGCGCCGGGTGGAGGTCGAACTCATCGGTGTGGCGGACACGTTGCTCATCACGGTCGCCGACAGCGGCGACGGCGTGGCCGAGCCCCGGCGGGAGGACCTGTTCGACGAGGGCGTCTCCACGAAGGAGCCCGGCGCCGATGACGTCGGCGGGCGCGGCGTCGGACTGCCCCTCGCCCGCCAGATCGCCCGCGCCCGCGGCGGCGACCTCCGGCTCACGGAACCGGGGGCGCCCCCGGGAGCTGCGACGCTTGAAGAGACCCCTGCACAAGAGCCCCTGGCCGGCGGGCTCCCGGCCGCAGAGGCAGAACCCCGCCCCCGGACCGGTGCGGAGACGGCCGTTCCGGGGGCGGCCGTGGGAGCGGAGCACGGCACCACGGGCGCCGTGCCGCCCGGTGCGGAGGACCGCGTGACGGGCGGAGCCGTCTTCGTGGCCCGCCTGCCCGAGGTGCTGGCGGGCGGCGACGACACCGCCGACGGCGGCGAGGGAGGTTCCGGGGCGGGAGGCAGCCCCGGCGCGGAGCCCCCTCCCCCGACGGGAACCGGACCCGGCAGCGCATCCGCCACCGCCCCGGAGCCCCCGCCCGGCGCCTCCCCGTACGACTCCCCGCCCCCCGCCGGCCACCACCCTCCGGAGCACCCCGCATGAGCATCAGCCGTCCGGCCGCGGACCACCAGCGGCCACTGTCCGTCCTGATCGTCGATGACGACTTCCGGGTCGCCGGGCTGCACTCGGACATCGTGGCGGAGACGCCGGGCTGCGCGGTCGCCGGTACGGCACGCTCGGCCGACGAGGCGCTGGCGGCGGCAGGGCAGACCGGGGTACCGGTGGACCTCGCACTCGTCGATCTGTACCTGCCGGACCGTCCGGGGCTGGAACTGCTGCACGCGCTGCCCTGCGACACGTTCGTGCTGAGCGCGGCGGCCGAGGGCCGGACCGTGCGCACGGCGCTGGCGGCGGGCGCGCTCGCGTACCTGATCAAGCCCTTCGCACCGGACGCGCTCGCCGCACGGCTGCGCGGCTATGTGCGGTACCGGCAGCTGACCGGTGCGGAGACTCTCGACCAGGAAGCGCTGGATGACGCGCTCGCCGCGCTGCGCGGAGCCGGCGCGGGTGGCCGCCGGGCCGCCACCGCCGCGCACACCGTGACCCGGGAGCTGGTGCTCGGCGCCGTCCAGGACGCGGCGGGTCCGCTGTCGGCCGGTGAGGTCGCCGCACTGGTCGGCGTGTCGCGGGCCACCGCGCAGCGGTACCTGGCCGACATGGTCAGCCGCGGGCTGCTCCGCATGCGCCTGCGCTACGGGGCTGCCGGACGGCCGGAGCAGGAGTACCGGGCACCGTGAGCCCCGGGCCGCGCCGGGAACGCGCGCGGCCCGGGGCCGGAACATCCGCGCTCAGTGCCGGGTGAGCCGTTCGGCGGACGTGGCCGGTTCGGCGGGGTTCTCGGCGGGGCGGGGCTTGAGGAGCAGCTGGAGTACCGGTCCCGTGGACATCGTGGTCAAGACCGCCATGGCCACCAGGAGGGTGTAGCCGGTGTCATCGAGCATCCCCAGATCGCGGCCCGCGGTGAGCACGATCAGTTCGGTCAGACCCCGGGTGTTCAAGAGCGCGCCGAGTGCCGCCGAATCCCGCAGTCCCCAGCCGCAGAGCCGGGCCGCGCCGGCGGCGGCGAGGAACTTGCTGCCGATGGCCGCCGCCAGTAAGAAGGCCAGGTCGAGCAGCCGGGAGGCGTTCAGTGCGGAGAGGTCCACCTGCCAGCCCGCGGCGACGAAGAAGACCGGCAGGAGGAGCCGGGTGTCCAGGACGCCGAGGCGGCTTCGGAATTCGGCCTCACCGCGCTTTTCCTGCCGGGACCGCTCGCCGTCTTCTTCCTGGTGTTCGTATTTCTCCTGCTCTCGCAGGCCGTTGACCGCGCTGGTGCGGCACACGCCGAAGACGAAGGCGCCGATGATGAAGTGCAGCCCCATCCATTCCGTGGCGGCGGCCGACGCCAGGACCCCTGTGCAGGTGAGGGAGAGATCGAGCCCGGCCCGGCCCTTGCGGATCAGCCTCCGCAGCAGCGGTCGCACCACAGCGGCCATCAGGGCCAGGTAGGGAACGAACCAGATCAGCCGCCAGGGCGCGTCCCTTCCGCAGAGGACCATGACGACGCCCAGCGCGGCCCAGGCGAGGATGTCGCAGAGCGCGGCGCTGGCCAGTGCCGTCTGGCCGAGAGGCGCACGGGACAGTCCCCGGTCCTCGACGATCCGGGCCAGCACGGGGAAAGCGGTCACCGACAGGGCGACCCCCATGAAGAGGACCGGTGCGACCCCTTGGACATCGGAACCGCCCGGCCGCCACCACAGGCCGAGGGCGACACCCACGGCGAACGGAACCACCATGGCGACTGCCGCGATGCACGCCGAGGGCCGCTGGGTCGCCCACCCGGTGGCCCAGTCGAACTCCATGCCGAGCTTGAACATGAAAAGGGCGAGCCCGAGTTGGGCTAAGGCGCTCAGCTCGCCGCGGACACTCATCGGGAAGAGGAACTCCGAGAGCTGTCCGTTCAGCACGGTCGGCCCGAGGAGGATGCCGACGGTGATCTCGCCGATGACGGGAGGCTGTCCGCAGCGGCGGGCGGCTGCCCCGGCGAGCTGGGCCAGCACGACGATCAGCGCGAGGTCGAGGAAGAGTATGGAGAGTTGGCTACTGGACATGTCAGCTGTACTCCGGTTGAAGGCGGAGGCCGTGTGGGCTCGCGGCGCTGGAGCCGGCCGTCCGGGGGCGTCAGGAGGCGTGGCCGGCCGGGTTGCGGACCTGGAGGTGCCAGGCGTCCCGGCACATGTCGGTGAGATCGCGCTCGGCGGTCCGGTTCTAGCCGGTGGCCGCGGCGGCCGGATCGGTGACGAGGGTGGCGACGTCGCCGGGGCGGCGGGCGGTGATCCGGTACGGCACGTCACGGCCGCCGGCCGCCTCCAAGGCCGCGATGAGCTGGAGGACGGATGTACCGGTGCCGGTCCCCAGGTTGAAGGTGCGCATGCCACTCTCGCCCCCGAGATGTGCGAGGGCCGCGCAGTGTCCTTCGCCGAGGTCCATGGCGTGGATGTAGTCGCGCGCGCCCGTGCCGCCGGCGGTCGGGCAGTCGTCGCCGAAGACGCTGAGCCGGTCGGGCTGTCCGGCGGCGACCCGGGCCACGTAGGGCATGAGGTTGTCGGGGGTGCCGCGGGGTTCTTCGCCCCACAGGCCGGAGGGGCGGGCGCCGACGAGGTTGAAGTAGCGCGGGCTCAGCCCCCTGAGTGCGGGGAGTTGCCGGCGAATTCCGCTATACACTCCAGTGCCTGCGGCAAGCTGTCGGACGAGTCGTCGGCCACCACCACTTCGTGGCCGCGCTGGAGGAGTTCGCATCGTGTGCGGCTGCCGGTGAAGCCGGCGCCACCGGTTACCAGGACCTTGGCAGGTACGGTACACCTCACTCTTCATCGCCCGATTCTCACATGGACCTTGTTCAGGACGGCTGGATCGGCCCCTGCCCATTGAATCGGGCCCATGCCCGCGACAACGGGCCGGGCCGCTCGGCTCGCGCAGCGGAGTCAGAGCGCCTGCGCCATGTGGTGCGGTAGATGAGCCCCCCCACTCCGGTGACCGGATCGGCAAGGCCGAAGGGAAGATCGAAAGGGTGGCGCCCCGGTGCGGGAATGCCGAGGCCGCTTTGGAGCCGCGGTGGGGCGTCCGGCCGTCCGAACAGGACACTGCCGACGCAGTCCACACCGGCCACCTCAAGGCCGGGCATGCGCTCGCACAGCGCCCGGGAGGTGCAGCCGACCTGTTCAAGCGGCGCGGCCGAGGGGTGAGTTGCCGGGAGGTGGAGCGCGCCGCCTGGATGTCGCCGGGGTCGAGCAGGCCGTCTGTCCCCCGCCGGACCAGGGCGGGACGTTGTCCATCCGGGTGGGCGGGGCCGCCGAGCGCTGCGGGTGGCGCGGTCAACTTCGGCTGCTGGTCGTCACGTTAGGGTGCCGATATGAGTTTCCGGCCGGCGGCGTACGCCGTGTGCACCGACGGCGGACGGGTGCTGCTCGCCCGTCATGTGCCGCCGAAGGGCGAGACCGACTGGACCCTTCCGGGCGGCAGAGTCGAGCACACGGAGGACCCGTTCGACGCGGTGATCCGGGAAGTCGCCGAGGAGACCGGCTGCGACGCGGTGGTCGAGCGCCTGCTGGGGGTGGACTCCAGGGTGATCCCCGCAGCCGAACGCAATGTCCCGGGCGACCGCGAGCATCAGAATGTCGGCGTCGTCTACCAGGTTCGCCTCACCGGCGGCGAGTTGAGGCCCGAGCCGAACGGCGAGACCGCCGAGTCGGTCTGGACTCCGCTCCCCGCCGTCGCCGGTCTGCGAGGGTCATCGCTGGTCGATGTCGGCCTGAGCCCGGCGCAGACCCGCCCGGCGACCGGCCACGTCCCCGCAGTCACGGTCGGCGGCCTGATCCAGCACTGAAGGATCGGCCGCCGCCATCTGTCAGGCCGGTGCGGGGATTTCACGGCGGCGCCGCGCGTGCAGGCCGGCACCGCCGCCCCCCCTACGGTCTGGTCCGCCGACGCTTGTTCGCGAACACCCACCGGTTGCCGGCCAGTGCGTCGTTCCGTTCGGGCAGCGGGCCGCGCCCGTGCCGGCGGGAGAAGTCGAAGGGGGTGTGGACCGCTGTGGTCCAGCCCTTGCCTACCAGAGCGCCCGCGGAGTCGGGTCGCTTCTCTCTGTTGAAGAGGCTGAGCAGGTCGATGCCTATCTGGTGGTGCGTCGAGGTGTAGAGCGGGCTGTCGCGGTATTCCAGCAGGTCCTTGTCGAGCTTGACCTCGAACGCCAGAGCGCTGCCGCCTGTGCTCAACCGGTCCACCGTGTCGATGAGGTGGGTCTCGGCGGCGCTGGACAGGTAGAACAGCAACCCCTCGGCCAGCCAGACGCTCGGTGCTGCCGTGTCGAAGCCCGCGTCGGTCAGCGATGCGGCCCAGTCGGCACGCAGATCGACCGCGATTGGTACGCGCGCCGCGTTCGGGGCGGCCGGCAGCCCGTCGAGCACCTGGTGTTTGAACGCCAGTACGCCTTCCCTGTCAATCTCGAAGATCACGCAGCCGGGAGGCCAGTCGAGCCGGAAGGCCCGGGTATCCAGTCCTGCCCCGAGCAGGACCACTTGGCGGACGCCTCCCTCGTGCGCGGAGCGGAGGAGGAAGTCATCGAGAACCCTCGTCCGCAGGCCGAAGTAGCGTGCGAACCGTCCCCACAGCGGGTTCGCGTCCCCGTCCGGAACCTGTTGGATGCGTACCGGCCAGTCCGCCGATGCCGGTGCGGCGAGCACGAAGTGCTCCGCGTAGATGTCGCGTGCCAGGCTGTCGGGGCGGTGGGTCTCGATCGCCCGTGCCGCGGCGACCAGCAAAGCGGTCCGGCCGACGCGCCCTTCCACACCTTCCACACCGGTATCCCGATGCGCTGTGCCAACCATGTGTGCTCCCTTGGCGCGAGTAGAGGCCACGAACAGCGGTGTCCGCGGCCCGCCTGTCAGATCGCGGTCGATCAGTCGGGCTGCCGATCAGTTGGGTGTGGGCGTCCGGCGCCCCGTTCAGCGCTCCTTTCCCTCCGGCAGCAGGACGGGTTTGACCACGCGGCCCGCCTCGCAGTCGCGTTCGGCCTCGTTGATGCGGGTGAGCGGGTATGTGCGGATCAGCTGGTCGAAGGGGAACCGTCCGGCCTGCCACAGCCTGGTCAGCCGTGGAATCAGCAGCCCCGGCACCGCGTCCCCCTCGCAGATGTGAGAGATCTTCCGGCCCCGGTCCAGCGCCCCCGGTTCGAGCGGCAGCGCCGTGTGGAGCCGTGCCACCAGGCCGAGGTGGCCGGTCGGGCGCAGGGCCCGGAGCGCGTCGTTGATCAGAGGTGCGGAGCCCGTGGTGTCCAGCGCGTACTGGGCTCCGCCATCGGTCAGCCCCTGGATACGGCCGGGCAGGTCGGCCGATGCGGCGTGCAGCGGAACGGCGCCGAACCGCTCGGCGAGGGCCAGCCGTTCGGGGTGCCGGTCAACGGCCACGGCCACCGCTCCGGCGGCGGTGGCCGCCAGCACCGCCGCCAGGCCCACAGCGCCCGCGCCGATGACCGCGACGCTGTCGCCGGGGCCCGCGCCGAAGGAGTTGAAGACCGCCCCGGCGCCGGTGAGGAAGCCGCAGCCGAGCGGCCCGAGCAGTTCGACGGGCAGCGCCGGATCGACCCGGACGGCGTTGCGGGCCCGGACCACCGCGTACTCGGCGAACGAGGACTGGCCGAACCACCGGGGCGCCAGTCTCGTCCCGGCCGCGTCGGTGAGCCGCGCCGCGTCCTCCTTCCGCCCTCCGAAGAGGTTGAGCGCGGCGAAGGAGTCGCAGTAGGCGGGGGCCGCATTCACGCAGTTCCGGCAGTGTCCGCACGAGTCGAAGCTCAGCACGACATGGTCGCCGACGCTCAGGCCGGTGTCGGGGCCTGCCGTCGCCTCCACGATCCCGGCTCCCTCGTGGCCGAGCACCGCCGGCAGCGGTGAGCGGCCCGCCGAACGCCGGACGGCGAGATCGGTCCGGCACATCCCGCAGCCCGCGATCTTGACCAGGACCTCGCCGTCGCCCGGCCCCGTGTGCAACGTCACCTCCTCGACGTCGAAGCGGCTCTCGTACGAGCGCAGTACGGCCGCACCGAACTTCATCGTCACGCCTCCTGTGGACGGTGTACGACGAACGGGCTGAGGTTCCCGTAAAGCCCCCACGGGCCGCCGGCGATGCCGACACCGCTCTCCTTTGTGCCCGCGAAGGGCTGGGCGAGGGAGAGTTCACCGTGGTGGTTGATCCACACCGTTCCGCACTCCAGCCGGCCGGCCACCGCCTCGGCCCGGTCGGGGTCGCTCCCCCACACCGAGCCGCCCAGTCCGAAGCCGGTGCTGTTGGCCGCCTCGACGGCCTCGTCGAGGCTCCCGTAGGGCAGCACCGGCAACACCGGACCGAACTGTTCGGCCGTCACCACCGGGCTGTGGGGCGGGACTTCGGCCAGGATCGTCGGGGCGAAGAAGTAGCCCGGCCCCTCCAGCCGGTGACCACCGGTCACGGCTCGGGCGCCGTCTGCCAGGGCCCGGGCCGTGTAACGCTCGATCCGTGCCAGCTGGGGGGCGTTGTTGACCGGTCCCAGCTGCGTGCCGGGGTCGAGCCCGGCTCCGACGACGGCGCTCTTCGCGCGCTGTGCGAGGGCCTCGGCCACCTGTGAGCAGAGCGGGGCCGGGGCGTAGACGCGCTTGACCGCCATGCAGACCTGTCCGCAGTTGCGGAACGCCGCCCAGAACAGCCGGTCCGCGATCCGCTCCACCTCCACGTCCTCCAGCAGGATGGCGGCGTCGTTGCCGCCCAGCTCCAGCGTGACCCTGGCCAGCGAGGCAGCCGCGGCCCCCGCGACGGCCCGTCCGGTGGCAGCCGAACCGGTGAAGGTCACATGCCGGATCCCCGGGTGGGACGCGAGGCGCGCGCCCAGGGGTTCGCGCCCGGTGACGATCGTCAGCACGCCCTCGGGGAGGGCGGCGGACATGACAGCTCCCAGCAGACGTGAGGCGAGAGGTGTGAACGGGGAGGGCTTGAGCACCATCGTGTTGCCGGCCGCGAGCGCGGGTGCGAACTTCGCCGACGCGAGTTGGAGGGGAAAGTTCCACGGGACGATCGCGGCAACGGGACCGAGCGGTCGCCAGCGGAGCTCGCTGCGTACCGGACGCCCGTCGGTGACCGGCTGGGTCCCGGGGTCCAGCTCGGCGAAGTAGCGCAGTCGGGCCACCGTGCGGGCGACTTCCGCATGCGACTCGGCCAGGGGTTTGCCCTGTTCACGGGTGAGCAGCGGAGCGAGGTCGGCCCCGGCCGCCGCCACGGCGTCGGCCGCCGCGTGCAGTGCGGTGGTGCGGGCGGCGGGGTCGGCCCGCCACCCGCGCCACGCCTCGTGCGCCCGCTCGATCGCGGCGTCCAACTCGTCCGGTTGCTGGTCGGGGACCTCGTCGAGGGCCTCGCCGGTGGCCGGATCGAGGACGGTGAGACGCTCACCGCCGCCCCGGGGACCGCGACGCGCTAGAGGTGTCGGCATACCGCCGGTCAGTTCGCGGCGGCGATGGCGGCCGTGTGCTCACTGGCATGCCGCTCCATCTCCGCGCGGAAGGCCGCCACCAGCTGTGGCCGGATCCTTCCGGCTTTGCGGTCACCTCCCTCGCAGACCGCCCCGCGCACCCCCACGATGTCCGTGCCGATGCGGGTCAGCGTGCCGAGGTCGCCCGTCTTGACGCTGCCCGCGAGGGCGGCGAGCAGACCGGCCTCGTGGGCCAGCCGGACGAACTCCGCGCAGACATCGGGCGGAACGTGGTCGAACAGCCGCGTCCCGTCCTTGATCGCGGTGTCCAGCATGGCCGCGTCGGAACCGGAGCGGCGGGCGATGTCGGGCAGTGCGAGCGGGTTGACGCAGCCGATCCGGTGGGCGTCGGCGTAACCCGAGGCGACGACGAACGCGTCCGGCCGGTGGTCCTTCACCGCCCGGACCACCCCCCGCATGACATCGATGGCCTGCTCGGGCGTCGTGCATCCGTAGAGGCCGACCTTGATGTACGTCGCTCCGGAGACGGCCGCGCCGAGAGCCGCCTGGGCCACCGTGCCGGGCTTGTACGGTACGTCCCCCACGGTGGCGGACACCGGCTTGTCCGCCGGAACCGCGTCGCGGATCTCTCTGATGACCCAGGGGAAGTTGGCACCGAGTGAGCCCTCGTCGGGCCTCTTGACGTCAACGATGTCGAGGTGCTCCGCCGCTTTCGCGCAGTCGAGGGCTTCCTCGACGCTGTCCGGTGAGATGAGAAGCAACAACGTGGTTTCCTTCCACCCGATGCCCACCCGCCGGATGGCGGATACGCGGAGTCGCTTGGATCACGTGCGATTTGCTCATCATTGCCGCAGCCCGTGGCCGTCGGCAGGGCGTGCGGAGTCCGAACGGGGCATTGTCACGATGCGTCCGCGCCCCTCCTGCGCGCCGTCCACGCCGGTTCGGAACACTCCCTGAACAGCTCTGAACAACACGCCCGGCGGAGCCGGAAAACCGCGCCCCCGCCGAGCAGTTGCCGAGGCCGCGGACGGGCTCGACCACGCCGATGGAGCGCGGCGTGGGCCCCTGTGCCTCCTGGCCTTCTTGGCCTCTTGGCCTCTTGGCCTCTTGGCCTCCTGCTCCTTACTCCGCCTGCGCCGCACCCTCGTAACTCACGTCCACGGAGAGGTTGTTGTTGACCGTGTAGTACGGCCGCACCGAGTGGACCGCACCGCCGGAATTCGCCACTCGCCGGGACGGGTACCTGAAGACCCGCTTCTTGTCGAGGACATCGTCGAGTATCCGCGCGAGCCGAACCGGCTCCTCGTCCTCGGCAGGGCGGAGCCACAGGTCCCACGTCCGGTGTCCGGGCAGCAGGGAATCCAGAGGCAGTTCAGCGGCGAAGCCGCCCCCCGCTTGCCGGTCACGGTCGCCGTGCCCAGGTGCCGTCTCCCGTCCGGAGCGCCGATCGCCGTCCAGGCGCACGGGCACCACGGGTATCCGCACGGGCGCCCCCTCCGTGTCGCGGGGATGTGCCTCCAGACACGCGGCGGCCGTCAGACGCACTCCATAGAGCCTGCCCCGCAACGCTACGGAGCTGTTACCTACATACAACGCCCCTGCTTCCGCGTGCGGCCGGCGCAGCCACGTACGGACGGTGAGGTTGCCGTGCTTGGTGGTGTAGGGGACCCGGACGCCGAGCCACGCGTGGGCGTGAACAGGCCCGCTGTTGGCAAGGGAGCGCAGGTCGTGCACCCCGGGCAGCAACCGAAGCGGCTCCTCGTCGGCGAGGGCGAGCCAGGTGTCCCAGCGTCCCTCCCGGAGCAGCGCGGTGCCGGCCAGCGTGGCGCGCAGCCCGCGGTCTGCCGCCGCACGGGTGAGCGGCAGCCGGAGAGTGGCGTCCGGACCGTGCTGCTGGCGCAGGCGCAGGAGCACGGCTGCGGCCACCGGCACCTCGGGGGCCCCGATTTCCTTGTCGTTCTCGTCGAAGAGCCGCACTCCGAAGGTGAGCCCGCCGGCGCTGTCGGCCGTGCAGTCGGCCCGCGCGTGGTGGACCCTGCGGGCGAGGGGAGAGCTGATGTACGGGCGGGCCGCCGCCGTCACGGGGCCCGCCGGCGTGTCGAGACAGTGCTGCATCATGCCCGTGCTCCTTGGAGGGCGTGTCCCACGCCCAGTCGAATCTTGTCCTTGGTCGCGTACGCGCCGCCGAGCAGGGTGCCCCGCGCGCGCTGAACGGGGCCGGGCCGGTGTTTGACCAGCGAGGTCAGCAGGTCCTCGTACCGGCCGGCCACCTGCGCGGGATCGAACCGCGCGGATGCGGTGAGCGCGGCCCGGCCCATCCGCGTACGGAGTCCCTCGTCGTTGATGAGGCGGAGCAGCGCACCGGATATCGCGCTCACATCGCCTGTGGGTACCAGGAGTCCGTCCATGCCGTCACGGATGATCTCCTTCGGCCCGTGCGGGCAGTCGGTGGCCACGACCGGAAGGCCGCACCGCATGGCCTCGACGATGGTCATCCCGAAGGATTCCAGGCTCGAAGTGACCGCACAGACCGCCCCCTTCACCCATTCGGCCTCGATGGGATTCGCCGACCCCATCAAGAACACGTGGTTGTAGAGGCCGAGTTCATCGATGAGTTTCCTCAGCTTGCCTTCCTCGCGGCCGTGGCCGTAGATGCGCAGGCCCCAGTCGGGACGCTCGCGCACGACCTCGCCGAAGGCGCGTACGAGCACGTCGTAACGCTTGGCGGGGGCGAGCCGCCCCGCGGCGACGACCCACTTGCCGCTGCCGTCCGAGGGGAGGACATCCGGCTCGGGCACGCTGTTGGGCAGCGACTCGACGTGCACGCCCGGCAGCCGCATGGTCCTGCGGTAGTCGCGGGCATCGGCTTCGGTCACCGTGGTGACCGCGTCCAGGCGGGGGTAGGTCCGGCGCAGCACGCGCTTCAGCCTCGCGGAATGCGTGGCCAGTGTGAGGTGCTCCTGGCCCAGACGCACGGGGCCCCGGCGCGTCTGCCGGGCCACATGCACATTGAGTCCGGGCCGGGTTCCGATGACGACGTCCGCCTCGGTGCTGCCCAGGTACTCACCGATCAGCCGGTCGGTCAGCGCGCTGTGCTGGGAGTAGTTGCCGTCGGCGGCGGGGAAGACCCTGGCCGGCCGGGCGTGTTCGGGGTCATCGCCCTGGTAGCCCGGGCTGTGCCGGCGCATGTCGACCAGCGATGTCAGCCGTACGCCGTTGCCCGGCTCGAAGAACGGCCTGTCCCGGTAGCGGAAGACCGACACGACCTCCACCTCGTGCTGCTCGGCGAGCGCCTGCGCCAGATTGAAGGTGGTGCGGACGGTGCCCCCCATCCCGTACGCACTGAAGATCAAGAACGAGATGCGCATTGTGCCCCCCATACCCCTAGCCATGGCCTGTTGCCAACCATTCGCCGCGGCCCCTTCAGCGCGGCGCCAAAGCGATACGTCATCCCGAGAGTCGGGAAAATCGGTCCCGGACCGGTTTCGCCGGCCGGTACTTCACTGTGATGAGGGCCGGCGGAGGTTTGTTCACGGCAACGTGTCCGCACTCTGTAACAGCCCGCGGGGCCATACCGGCAAGTTCGCTGACGGCCACCTCACCGACGCCGACAGCGATGCCGCACTCCGCCTCCGCCTGCGCGCCTGGCAACGGCCCGGCAAGCAGGACGAGATCGCCGTCGGGTCGATCTCACCTCGGCGACCTCGCCGGCGCCCGCACCTTCGCCATGGGCTCCTTCCGGGTCCGTTCACCATCCCTTTGGCCGAAGCACGGGGGCATGAAGCGGTTCGCGAAATGATCGGCCGAACCAGATTCTTGTTCGGCCGTAAATGCCGCAGAGCTGTCCGAGGAACGGCTGGAGAATGGCACCGTCGCGCACTCGCGGCCCGGAGTTGCAGCCGGCGGTCCGGCCCCGCTCCCGTAACGTCTCCCGATACCGGAGTCCGTGAGGCGCGGCTGTGCCGCCGAGGGAGTGGGCCATGAGCGAGCCAGCGACTGCCGCCGGGGTGCCGGACGAACTGCGCCGGCGGCTCGGGGTGTCCGACGCGGTGGTGATCGGACTGGGGTCGATGATCGGCGCGGGGATCTTCGCGGCCCTGGCCCCGGCCGCGCACGCCGCCGGTTCGGGGCTGCCGATCGGTCTGGCGCTGGCAGCTGTGGTCGCTTACTGCAACGCCACCTCCTCCGCGCGGCTCGCGGCCCGCTACCCGGCCTCCGGCGGCACCTATGTCTACGGGCGTGAACGCCTCGGTGACTTCTGGGGCTACCTGGCCGGGTGGGGGTTCGTGGTCGGCAAGACCGCCTCCTGCGCGGCGATGGCGCTCACCGTTGGCTCCTACGCCTGGCCCGCGCAGACGCACGCTGTCGCGGTGGCCGCGGTGGTGGCCCTGACCGCGGTCAACTATGCCGGTGTGCGGAAGTCGGTCCGGCTCACCCGCGTCATCGTCGCTGTGGTCCTGGCCGTGCTGGCCGCCGTGGTGGTGGCTTCCCTCACTTCAGGCACTGCGGATGCGGCCCGGCTGGCCGTGGGCTCGGACGCCGCCGCCGGTGGTGTCCTCCAGTCGGCGGGCCTGCTGTTCTTCGCATTCGCCGGGTACGCGCGTATCGCCACCCTGGGCGAGGAGGTCCGCGACCCCGCGCGCACCATCCCTCGCGCCATCCCGCTCGCGCTGGGCATCACCCTGGTCGTCTACGTCGTGGTGGCCGTCGCCGTTTTGACAGTGCTGGGCCCGAAGGGGCTGGCGGAGGCCGACGCGCCGCTGTCGGAGGCGGTCCGGGCCGCGGGCGCCGGCCGGCTGGTGCCCGTCGTGCGCGCGGGCGCGGCGGTGGCCGCGCTCGGCTCGCTGCTGGCGCTGATCCTGGGCGTCTCCCGCACGACGCTGGCGATGGCCCGCGACCGGCACCTGCCGCACGCGCTGGCTGCCGTCCACCCCCGCTTCAAGGTGCCGCACCGGGCCGAACTGCTGGTGGGCCTGGTGGTGGCGGTGCTCGTGGCGCTGGGGGACGTACGCGGAGCGATCGGTTTCTCGTCCTTCGGCGTGCTGGTCTACTACGCCATCGCCAACGCCTCCGCCTTCACACTCACATCTGCCGAGGGCCGTCCGGCCCGGATCATCTCTGTCGTGGGGCTGGCCGGCTGTTTGGTCCTCGCCTTTGCGCTGCCGCTCTTCTCGGTGATCTCTGGGGCCGCGGTCCTGGCCCTGGGCGCCACCGCCTACGGAGTCCGCCGTTTCATCGTCGCGCGGGGTTGACGAACGGCGGTCAATGACACTGCGACTGGCGGGACCGCCGGTCGAGTGGGGCAATCGTCGGGGACGCTGCGGGGCACCCGCTCTCCCAGGACGATGCTGTGAGCGGCTCGGCACCCACGCGCTCAGGACACCAGGGCGCGTTCAACAGCCGTGGGGTGCCCCCGGGACCACTTCGTCACGCGAAACGGTCAGCAGGTCGTATCCGTCCACCCCCGCGATCCATTCCGTGGCGTCGGGCCCCAGGACCATCGCGGCGGTGGCGTAGACATCGGCCCAGGTCAGGCTGGGCCCGGTAACGGTGGCCGAGAGAAGTCGCGTTGCCGGGGCACCGGTGCGGGGGTCGAGGATGTGGCTGCCGCGTTCCGCCGTACCGGAAGTGGCGACGGCGAGGTCCCGCCCTTCGACGGTGGTGAGTATCCGGCCCGGGTGACGGGGGTCGGCGATGCCGACGTTCCATGGCCGGCCCGGGGCGGACTCGCCTTTGACCTGGAGGTCGCCACCACCGTTCACGTACAGGTTCCGTGCACCACCGACGCTGAGGATGCGGCACGCTTCCTCGACGGCCCATCCTTTGACCAGCCCGGAGGGATCGAGCCGCCCGCCGGGACGGGCGGTGAAGCAGCCGCGGGTGCGGCGCTCCGCCTCGTCGCACACGCGGAGGACCGCGGAGACGACCTCGGGCTCCTCGTCGAGGGTGGTCGCGCCCCGGGCCAGACGGCTGATGGCGCTCTCGGGCCGGTACGTCGAGAAGAGCGCATCGACGTGGTGGAGCCAGTCGATGGCCGAGCGCAACGCCCGGACGAGGTCCGGGGTCAGCGGATCGCGGAGGTCGAAGGAGAAGACCGTCCCCATGACGTGTTCCGCGTGCCGCACTCCGGGCCGCTGGTCCGCCGGGCCGGGCAGAGAGGTCCGCGCGGTCTCAGCCATGGGCCTGGTCCAGCGCGCTCTGCAAGGAGCGGATGTAGCCGTCGCTGGTGTAGGTGGCGCCTGAGACGGCGTCGATCTGTGCGTTCTGGGCATGCAGTGCCTCCTGGGTGAGGCGGGGTACCGCGTCCTTGGCGATCGCCTTGTCACGGCTGTTCTCGGAGGGGGTGCGAACGGCCTTGACAGCGGTCAGCCGTCCGCCCTTGAGCGTGGCCTCGACCTGGACGGGCCCGTACTGGGTGTCGATGACGGAGCCGGTGTAGGTGCCGGACCGCTGGCCGCTCGCCCCCGCTGGGGCGCCGGCGGAGCTGCCGCCGCCCGATGGCGGGGCGGTCACCGCCGGCGGGGCGTTGTGGTGTGGCTTGAACGACAGGAGCAGGACGACGCCGGCGACGGTGGCGCAGGCGGTGACCGCGGCTCGGCGCATGATGCTCTCCTCGGGGTCGGGGACGCGGTTTCTTTCCGGCGGAAGACCGCCGTGTCTCAGAAGGCGAAGGACTCGTGATGGATACGGCCGCGTGGGACGCCCGCCTCCCGCAGGGCGCTGGTGGCCGCTTCGGTCATGCCGGGCGGCCCGCACAGGTAGACGTCCCGTTCGGCGATGTCGGGGACCTGCCCGGTGAGGGTCTGGCTGGTCAGCGGCAGCGCGTGGCCGCCCGGGTGGCTGACGGAGTAGTGGACGCGGGCGCCACGGGCTGCCGCGACGGCGTCGAGTTCGTTGCGCAGCGCGAGGTCCTGCGGGCGGCGGGCCCAGTAGATGAGCTCGGTGTCACCCGGCAGCAGCTCGAACAGGGTTCGCAGCGGGGTGATGCCGACGCCGCCCGCGAGCAGCAGCGACTTGCCCGCGCGGGCCCGGTCCGGGGTGAGGCCGCCGTAGGGGCCTTCGGCCCATACCCGGGTGCCCGGAGAAAGCCGGGCGAGGGCGGCGCTGTGCCTTCCGACGCCCTTGACCGTGATGCGCAGGAAGCGGGCGTCGGCGGGCGCCGACAGGGAGTACGGGCTCGCGCTCCACCACAGTCCTGGTGTGAGGAAGCGCCACCGGAAGAACTGCCCGGGGCGGGCGCGCAGCTCGTCCAGGCGTTCGCCGGTCATGTACACCGAGACGACTCCGGGGGCTTCTGGGCGGACCTCGGCGACCCGCAGCCGGTGTCGCCGGGCGGCCCGCACCGGTTTCAGGAAGCGGTACCAGCACAGCAGCGCGGCGACTGTGCCGTACAGCGCGTACCAGGCGACCTGGGCAGGCAGGTGGCCTACGAAGTCCGCGCCGTTCGCCAGCTGGTGCCCGAAGGCCAGGAAGATCGCCGCGTAGGTGGCGAAGTGCAGGTAGTGCCACGTCTCGTAGCTGACCCGGCGGCGGGCCGCACGGGCCGAGAGGACCGCGGTGAGCACGAACAGCGCGAACCCCGCGGTGGCCTTGAGCATGTCGGGATAGTGCAGGACCACCGTGGCGGTCTCGTTCAGCACTCCGGTCCGCCCTGTCAGCGCGTAACCCCACAGGATCAGCAGCGTGTGGACGAGGACGAGACTGATCGTGTATCGACCGCCCATGGCATGCCAGCGCGCCAGCCGGTCGGTGCCCACGGCGCGGTCCAGCAGCGGGATCCTCGCCATCAGGGCGAGCAGGACGGCGCAGGCGTACCCGGCGAGCAGACCGGCGATCCGGCCCGCTCCGGTCAGCCAGCCCGCCGGGCCGACGACCGAGGCGGTATCGGCCCACCACATCGCGAGGACACCGGCGGCCCCTCCCCAGATGAGTACCTGCGCGATCAGTGGGACCGCGTGCAGGACTGTCCGGCGCGGCGCGGGCCGACGGTGCCGGTTGCCGGCGGGCGGCCGGGCGGGAGCGCCCGGGCGGTACATGAGGTCGGTCACGGCGCCTCCTTCCTTCGGTCGGGCTGGGCTGTCCGTGTGGCCGAGGGTGGCCGGGGTTGCTCTGAGAACCTTCTGAACGGAGGGCTTCCGCGGATATTCAGAGGAAACTCAGAGGGCCGCCGGGCGGTCCCGCGCCTGCTCCGGGGGGATGCTGGAGGGACTATGCGCGATCTGACCCCCCTCCCCGCTCTGAACCGGCCCGATGGCAGCCCGGTACGGGTCCTCGTCGTCGATGACGAGCGCGACCTCACCGACGTCCTCGGCGCGGCCCTGCGCTCGGAGGGCTGCGAGGTCCGTACGGCCGCTGACGGCTCCTCGGCGCTGGAGGCGGGCGGCGCTTTCCGCCCCGACGCGGTGGTGCTCGACTGGATGCTGCCGGACATCGACGGTCTGGCTGTGCTGCGGGGCCTGCGGGAGCGCTCGCCCGGGGTGTGCGTGCTGTTCCTGACCGCGCGGGACGCGGTGGAGGACCGCATCGCGGGCATTACGGCAGGCGGGGACGACTATGTCACCAAGCCGTTCAGCCTGGAGGAGGTGCTCGCGCGGCTGCGCGGACTGCTGCGGCGCTCGGGTATGACGCACGCGCCCGGTGACCACCGGCTCGCGTTCGCGGATCTGGTGATGGACGAGGAGGCCCGCGAGGTGAGCCGGGGCGGCGAGATCGTGGAGCTGTCCCGGACAGAGTTCGAACTGCTCCGCTACCTCATGCGCAATCCCCGGCGTGTGCTGTCCAAGGACCAGATCCTGCAACGGGTGTGGTCCTACGACTTCGGCGGCCGGGCGCACGTCGTCGAGCTGTACGTCAGCTATCTGCGCAAGAAGATCGACGCCGGGCGGTCGCCGCTGATCCACACCGTGCGGGGTGTGGGATACGTCCTCAAACAAGATCGCGGGCCGGCCTCCGAGCCGGCGCCCGGCGGGGAACCGCCGTGCGGGTGAGGCACCCTCTGAGACCGCCTCGCTCGCTGCGCGCCCGTCTGATCGTCGGGCTGGTGGTGCTGCTCGCGGCGGCGTGCCTGGCAGTGGGGGTGACCACGGTGATCGCCCTTGAGGGCTTCCTGGCCCGACGGCTCGACCAGCAGTTGACCGCCTCCGGAGGCAGGTTCGCGGCCAGTTTGGAGCACGGGAAGAACTCGGACGAAGACGGCCGCCCCGACACCCGGGGGCAGTCCGTGGGCACCCTCGGCGCACGCTTGAAGCGGGGCATGGCCACCGAAGCCGCCGTGGTCCGGGACGACGGCCAGGCCGGCATTCACCTGACACCGGCCGACCGGCGCAGCCTCGCCGGCGTACCCGTGGACGAGAGCGGCCACACCGTCCGGCTCAGCGCGCTGGGCCGCTACCGCGTCGTCGCCGTGGCGGGTGACGACGAGGACGTCCTGGTCACCGGCCTTCCGCTGCGTCCCGTCGAGGAGACCGTCCACCGGCTGGAGCGGGTGGAGGCGCTGGTCTTCGGCGCCGCGCTCCTGGTGACGGCGGTCGCGGGTGCCCTGTGGGTGCGGGTCTCGCTGCGCCCGCTGGAGCGGGTCGCCGCCACCGCGACGGAAGTCACGCGACTGCCGCTGGCCAGCGGTCAGGTGGCCATGCCCCCTCCGCTGCCGGCGGGCGATCCCGACACGGAAGTGGGACAGGTGGCGAGCGCCCTCAACCGGATGCTCGGCCACGTCGGCGACGCCCTGGAGAGACGGCACGCCAGCGAGGAGCGGCTGCGGCACTTCGCCGCCGACGCCAGCCACGAGCTGCGCACCCCCGTCGCCACCGTCCGTGCCCACACGGAGCTGGCCCTCCGCCACGAGGGACCGCTGCCGGCCGAAGTACAGCACGCTCTTGAGCGTGTTCAATCCGAGTCGCAGCGGATGAGCGGACTCGTCGACGACCTGCTCCTGCTCGCCCGGCTCGACGCGGGCCGCCCATTGGGCCAGGAGCGGGTGGACCTCACCCGCCTCGTCCTGGACGCCGTCGATGACGCCCGCGTCGTCGCACAGGATCACCGCTGGCTGCTGGACCTGCCGCCCGAGCCCGTCCTCGTCGAAGGCGACGAGCACCGCCTCCACCAGGTCATCGCCAACCTCCTGGGCAACGCCCGTCGGCACACACCTGCCGGTACACAGGTCGCGGTCGCCCTCACCACGCGGCCCGGCAGCGCGGAGCTGACGGTCACCGACAACGGCCCCGGCATCCCCGACGCCCTGCGGCCGGACGTCTTCCAGCGCTTCACCCGCGGTGACCACGGCCGCAGCCGCGCGGCCGGCAGCACCGGTCTCGGCCTGGCCATCGTGGAAGCCGTCGTCACCGCACACCACGGCGATGTGGCGGTCACCAGCCGCCCCGGCCGCACCTGCTTCCGGGTGCGCCTCCCGACCGGATCACGGACCTGACCCCGCCTGCCACCGGCGACGCTTCCGGCCACGAGCCACGACGAGACAGGTCACGGTGCCGGGGAGGAATACGTCTCCTCCTCCGTGAAGTGCGGGCGAGGAAGAGTACGGAGATATGGCGGCCACGCCCGGAGCGGTCTTGAGTCAGCCCAGGAAGCTCAGCCGCACCTGCCGCCGCGCGTTATCGACGTTCGTATCGACCAGGCACACCGACTGCCAGGTGCCCAGCTCCAGGCGGCCTGCGAGGACGGGGAGGGTCGCGTGGGGCGGGACGAGGGCGGGGAGGACGTGGTCGCGGCCGTGGCCGGGGGTGCCGTGGCGGTGTCGCCAGCGGTTGTCGGCGGGGAGCAGGTCGCGCAGCGCGGCGAGCAGGTCGTCGTCGCTGCCCGCGCCGGTCTCCAGGAGGGCGATGCCGGCGGTGGCGTGCGGGACGAACACGTTGAGGAGCCCGTCCTTGCCGTTCGCCGCGTCGGCGAGGAACGCCTCGCAGTCCCGCGTGAGGTCGTGGACGGTTTCGGACGAGCCAGTGGTGACGTCCAGGACGTGGGTGCGCAGTGCGTCGGTCATGGTCTCCATGATGACGGGGCCTGTGCGGGGAGGGCGGGAAGGTTCGGGAGGGCCGTGTGGTTCTGACACATATGAACGATGTGGAGGCCGTGGTCATCGGCGCGGGGCAGGCGGGGCTCTCCAGCGCGTACCACCTGCGGCGGTCCGGGCTCGTCCCTGGTGAGGACTTCGTGGTGCTCGACCACTCGCCGCAGCCGGGCGGCGCCTGGCAGTTCCGGTGGCCGACCCTCACCTACGGCAGGGTGCACGGGATGCACGCGCTGCCCGGTATGGAGCTGACGGGAGCGGATCCGCAGCGGCCCTCCTCGGAGGTGATCGGCGCGTACTTCGCGGCCTATGAGCACACGTTCGGGCTGCGCGTGCGGCGCCCCGTGGACGTGCGGGAGGTGCGGGACGCGAGCGGGGGTGGCGCGGCCGGGGCGGGCGAGGGCGGGCGGCTGCTCGTGCGGACTTCGGAGGGTGACTGGTCGACCCGTACGGTGATCAGCGCGACGGGGACCTGGGACCGGCCGTTCTGGCCGCGCGTCCCCGGGCAGGAGATCTTCCGGGGGCGGCAGTTGCACACCTCCCGGTATCCGGGACCGCGCTCGGCGGCGTTCGAGGGCAAGCGGGTGGTCGTGGTCGGCGGGGGCACCTCCGCCGTACAGCATCTGATGGAGATCGCCGAGGTCGCGCGCGACACCGTGTGGGTCACCCGGCGTCCGCCTCTCTTCCGGGAGGGGCCGTTCGACGAGGAGCGGGGGCGTGCGGCCGTCGCCATGGTCGAGGAGCGGGTGCGGGAGGGGCTGCCGCCGCGCAGCGTCGTCTCGGTGACCGGTCTGCCGATGACGGAGCAGATGCGGCGTGCCCGCGAGCGGGGGGTGCTGGAGCGGCTGCCGATGTTCGCGCGGATCACCGAGGACGGTGTGGAGTGGGCGGACGGCACCCGAGCGCGGGCCGACACGATCGTGTGGGCGACGGGCTTCCGCCCCGTCATCGGTCACCTCGCACCCCTGCGGCTGCGCGAGCCGGGCGGCGGTATCCGCCTGGAGGGCACCCGCGCGGTACGTGACCCGCGCGTACACCTGGTCGGTTACGGGCCTTCGGCCAGCACGATCGGCGCGAACCGCGCGGGCAGGTCGGCGGTGCGGGACATCCGGGCGCTGCTCGCGGACGGTCCCTCCGCCGCACGGCCCGTCCGGGCGGGGACGGCAGCGGCGGGGGCGGAGCCCGCACCGGCCGCGTCGAAGGCACCCGCACCGGCCGCACCGTCCAGGCCGTCCAAACCGCGCACCGCGCAGCCGGTCGCCGCCTGACCGTCCGCATGCGGGACGGCGCCGCCGCACTCGGTAGGCCCCCTGCTCACCCGGGCCCGTCGTTCAGCCCCCAGCCCGCCGCCGTCGCGGCCCCTTCACGCTCTCCCCGGCAAGCTGGAGGCGCGGACCACCAGTTCGGGCCGGAGGACGATGCGCCGGTGCGCGTGACGGGCCGCGTCCTGGCCGGTCTCGTCGATGAGCAGGTCCGCCGCCGCGCGGCCCATGCGGTGGGCGGGCTGCCGTACCGAGGTGAGGGGCACGGCAGCGGCTGCGGCGAACTCGATGTCGTCGTAGCCGACCAGCGCCACCTCGTCGGGGACGGAGATCCCGGCGCCGTAGAGGGCCTGGAGCACGCCCAGGGCCATCAGGTCGTTGGCGCAGAAGACGGCGGTGGGGCGGGGAGACATGCCCAGGAGCCGGGCGCCCGCGTCGCGCCCCGCCGCGACGTCCATCCGTTCGCCCTCGATGTGCCGCAATTCGGCGTCCGCGCCCCATTGCCGCAGCGTCCGCATCGCTCCGTCGTGGCGGTCGCGGCACTGGCTGAGCTGCATGGGCCCGCTGATGTAGGCGAGGTCGCGGTGCCCGCTCTCCAGGAGGTGGCGTACGGCCAGGCCCGCTCCCTCGATGTCATCGACGGAGACCGAGCAGCCCTGTGCGCTGGGCACCACGCGGTCCACCGAGACGAAGGGGATGCCGTGCCGCTGGAGAGCCGCGAGGTTGCGGCCCGTGGTGTCGGTCGGGGTGATCAGGACGCCACGTACGCGCTGTTCGGCGAACAGGGCGAGGTATTCGGCCTCTTCGGCGGGGCTCTGAGCGCTGTTGCACAGCATCACCCCCAACCCGGCGGCGCGCGCGGCGCGTTCCGCGCCGGAGGCGACGTCCACGAAGAACGGGTTGGCCATGTCCAGCACCAGCAGCGCGATGATGCGGCTGTGCCCGGCGCGCAGGTGCCGCGCCGACTCGCTGCGCACGTAGCCGAGCCGGGTGATGGCGGACTGCACCCGCAGGCGGGTCTCCTCGGCCACCATGCCGGGCCGGTTGATGACGTTGGAGACCGTGCCGACGGAGACTCCGGCCGCGCGTGCGACCTCCTTGATGCCGACCGTCCGGCTCACCGAAGAGCCCCGGTCACTTCCGGTCGCACGCGCGGCACTGTCTTCTCAGCCCCTCCGGGTAGGTCGACTCAGAAGTCGAAGTCGTCGATGTTCTTCTTGTCGAAGACCGTGGGGGGTCCGAGAATAACCTCGCCGTCCTTGCCGACCGTATAGTTCCCGAGCTTTCCCGCCCTGAACTTCTCGCCCTGCTTGCCGGTGATCTGTCCGGAGGAGAGCGCGGCGGCGGCGTAGGAGCCGAGATAGCCGAGCTTCTCCGCGTCCCACAGCAGGAACTTCTCGACGGTCTCGTCCTTGATGTACTTGCGCATCTGGTTGGGGGTGCCGAGGCCGCCGAGGGCGACCTTGCCCTTGTAGGAGGAGCCGCTGACGTAGCGGGCCGCGGCGGCCAGTCCGACGGTGGTGGGCGAGATGATGCCCTTGAGCTTGGGGTACGCCTTCATCAGCCCCTGGGTCTCCTGGAAGGACTTCTGGTCCACGTCGTCCCCGTAGGCGGTCTTGACCAGCTTCATGTCCTTGTAGGCGGGCTTCTTCAGCTCGTCCTTCATGATCTTTATCCAGGTGTTCTGGTTCGTGGCGTTCTGCGTCGCCGACAGAATCGCGAACTGGCCCTTGTGGTCGATCTGTTCGGCCATGTCCTTGACCATCTTGCGGGCCAGTTCCACGGATCCGGCCTGGTTGACGAAGACGTGGCGGCAGTCCTTGCCCGCGTCGGAGTCGAAGGAGACGATCTTGACGTCCTGCTTCATCGCCTGCTTGAGCGGGCCGCACACCGCGTTCGGGTCGTTGGCCGCCAGCAAGATGGCGTTCTGGCGCTGCTGGGTGAGCGTGTTGATGTAGCTGACCTGGGAGGACGCCTTGGCGTCGGAGGGGCCGACCTCCTTGGCCTTGCCGTCGAACTCCTTCGCCGCCTTGATGCCCGCCTTGTCCACCACCGTGAAGTACGGGTTGTTGATCTGCTTGGGCAAGAAGGCGATCTTGAGGCCCTTCTCGAGCGGCGCGTCGGGATCCGCCTTGGCCCCCTGCGCCCCGCTTTTGGCGTTCTTGGCGTCGTCCTCGGAGTCGCTCTTCGTCGTGCCCGAGCAGCCCGCCAGTGTGACGGTCAGGGCGCAGGCGGTCGCCGTGACGGCGAGGACGCGTGAGCGGTGGTGCGGTCGCATGGACATACCTTTCGGGGTGGGTGTGCGGAGGGAACCGGCGGGCGTGCTGATCATGAGCCGGTCGTGAGCCGGGACGGGGACGACCGGGGCGGGTCAGGGGGTTTCGCCGACGGCGAGTCTGCGGTGCCGGCGTGCGGTCGATGCGGCGATGACGCGGGGGGTGAGCACGGAGACGATGAGCAGCACACCCGTGACGATCACCTGGATCTCGTGGGACACGTCGTTGAGGGTGAGCAGGTTGTTCAGCACTCCGATGAGCAGCACGCCCGCGACGGCGCCGCCCAGCGTGCCCCGGCCGCCGTCGAAGTCGATCCCGCCCAGCAACACGGCGGCGACGACGGCCAGTTCCAGTCCGAGACCGTTGTCGGCGCGGGCGCTGCCGTAGCGCAGGGTGTAGACGATTCCGGCGAACGAGGCGACGAAGCCGCTGACCGCGAACAGGATGAGCTTGATCCTCTTGACCCGTATCCCGGCGAACCAGGCGGCGTCCTCCTGCGCCCCGACGGCGAACAGCGCCCGGCCGAAGCCGGTGCAGTGCAGCACGACGGCGGCGAGGACCGCCAGGAGGGCGAACAGTGCGATCGGGTACGGCACGAAGGTGCCCGGCACGGTCTCGGTGTTGCCCGCCCACCGGGCGTAGGACTCGGGGAAGTCGGCGACGGCCTTGTTGCCCAGGACGACCGAGGCCAGCCCCCGGTAGAGGGTCAGGGTGCCGATGGTGACGGCGAGCGAGGGCAGCCCCACACGGGTGACGAGCCAGCCGTTGAGCAGGCCGCCGAGCAGCCCCACCAGCAGGCAGACGGGTACGAGCGTCTCGAACGTCCAGCCCGCGTCCCACAGCGAGCCGGCCAGCGCACTGGAGAGGCCGAGCATGGAGGCGACCGACAAGTCCACCTGTCCGGCGACGACCAGAAGCGTCATCGGCAGGGCGATCAGCGCGATTTCGGCGGTGTCGTTGAGCGCGGCCGACAGGTTCGCCGTGTCGGAGAAGCCGTCCGTGGTGCCGGTGCCGACGAGGAAGGCGGCCACCAGGAGGGCGCCTACGGCCGTGTCCCAGCGCAGAAAGCGTCCGGGTCCGCGGCGGGCCTCGCGGGGCCGGGCAGCGGGGGTGGCGGGGGGTGCGTTCACTGCCTTCTCCTCTTCCTGAGCGCCCGCGTGCTGCGGCTTCGTACGACGCGGTCGGTGCTGATGGCGGCGAGCAGCAGCGCGCCGGTGATCGCCTGTTCCCAGAAGGAGCTGACCTTCAGCACGACCAGGGCGCTGCCGATGGTGGTGAGCAGCAGCGCGCCGAGGGCGGCTCCCCAGACGGTGCCGACGCCGCCGGTGATGGCGATGCCGCCGACGACGACGGCGCTGAGGACGGTCAGCTCCCAGCCGTTGGCCGCGTCCGCCACGACCGTGCCGAAGCGGGCCAGCCACAAGGCCCCCGCGAGGCCGGCGACGGCGCCGGAGAAGGCGTAGGCGGACAGCACCCTGCGGCGGATGGGGATTCCGGCCAGCCGCGCGGCCTCGGGGTTGGAGCCGATGGCGTACAGCTCCCGGCCGCCGCGGTAGGCGCGCAGGTAGTACGCGGTGCCCGCCAGCACCAGTGCGGAGAGGATGGGCAGGTAGGGAACGCCCAGGACGCTGCCGCTGCCGAGGGTCAGTACGCCGTCGGGCACGTCGGTGGCGTTGATCTGCTCGCCGTGTGCCCAGGCGTGGTCGAGGCCCTGGATGACGTAGAGCATGCCGAGGGTGACCACCAGCGCGGGCACCCGTCCGAAGCTGACGAGGGCCCCGCTGACCAGCCCGCAGGCGGTGCCCAGGGCGATGCCGAGCAGGATGACGGTCACCGGACCGCGGTCGGTGCCCGAGACGAAGGATCCGCAGGCGAACGCGGTGAGCCCGACCACGGAGCCGACGGACAGGTCGATGTTGCGGGTGAGGACGACGACGGACTGGCCGGTGGCGAGCAGCACCAGTATGGAGGAGTTGAGCAGCAGGTCCTTGATGCCCTGGTCGTCGAGGAAGGAGGGGTTGACCAGCCAGGTGGCGAGGATCAGCAGCACCAGGGCGCCGCCGATGCTGAACTCCCGTACGCGCAGCACGGTCTCGGCCACCGAGCGGCGCGGCGGCCCGGGTTCGGGACGGGCCGTGGCGGCCGGACGCGCGGCTTCCTTCACGCGGGCGCTCACTCGGCCTTCCCCTCCGGTCGGGTACGGCCGGCCGCGGCGGACATGACGGTCTCCTCGTCGGCGCTCTCACGGGGTATCTCGGTGACCAGCCGGCCCTCGTGCATGACCAGGACGCGGTCGGCCATGCCGAGCACCTCGGGCAGGTCGGAGGAGATCATCAAGACGGCGAGGCCATCGGCGGCCAGCGAGGAGAGCAGCCGGTGCACCTCGGCCTTGGTTCCGACGTCGATGCCGCGGGTGGGCTCATCGACGATGAGGACGGCGGGGTCGGTGGCCAGCCACTTGGCGAGAACGACCTTTTGCTGGTTGCCGCCTGAGAGGACGCCGGCGGAGTCGGAGAGCCGGTCGTACTTCAGGCGCAGCTTCAGTGCCCAGTCCGAGGCGCGGGCCCGTTCCCTGGCGCGGCGCACGAGTCCGGCGCTGCCGAGGTCACCGAGTCCGGTGAGGCCGATGTTGCGCTCGATGGAGGCTTCCATGACCAGTCCGCGCTGTCTGCGGTCCTCGGGTACGAGGGCGAGTCCGGCGCGCATGGCGGCGGTGGGCGAGCCGGGTCGCAGCGCGGTGCCGCCGACGTGCACCTCGCCCGCGTCGGGCCGCTCGACGCCGAAGACGGCCTGGGCGACCTCGCTGCGCCCTGCGCCGACCAGGCCGGCCAGGGCGACGATCTCGCCTCGGCGCACCTCGAAGGAGACATCGCGGAAGACGCCTTCGCGGGTGAGGCGGTGCACGCTGAGCGCGATCTCGCCGGTGCGCGCCTCCTGCTTGGGGTACAGCTCGCCCAGGTCGCGGCCGACCATGCGGCGCACGAGATCGTCCTCGGTGAGCGAGTCGAGTGGCTCGGAGGCGACGAGCCGGCCGTCGCGCAAGGTGGTGACACGCTGGCACAGTTCGAAGATCTCGCCGAGGCGGTGGGAGATGAACAGCACCGCCGCCCCCTCGGCACGCAGCGCCTCAACCACGGAGAACAGGCGCGCGGTCTCGGTCCCGGTGAGGGCGGCGGTCGGCTCGTCCATGATCAGCACACGGGCTTCGAAGGAGAGCGCTTTGGCGATCTCGACGATCTGCTGGTCGGCTATGGACAGCCCGCGCGCCGCACGGTCGGGATCGAGATCGACACCGAGCCGGTCCATCAGCGCGGCCGTGGCCCGCCGCACGGCGGCGTGGTCGATGCGGCCGAGAGCGCGCCGGGGCTGACGGCCCATGAAGATGTTCTCGGCGATGGACAGGTCGCCGAAGAGCGTGGGTTCCTGGTAGATGACGGCGATGCCCGCGTCACGCGCGTCGGCGGGGCCGTCGAAGGCTGCCGGTGCTCCGTCGAGCAGGACGGTGCCGGTGTCGGGCGCGTGCACTCCTGCCAGGATCTTGATCAGTGTGGACTTGCCCGCCCCGTTCTCCCCGGCCAGCGCGTGCGCCTCTCCGGCGTACAGCTCCAGGCCGACACCGCGCAGCGCGCGCACGCTGCCGAAGGACTTGTTCACCCCCTCCAGCGCGAGGACCGGCACGGGGCTTCCGCCGGCCGGTGCGGTCTTGCTCATGCTGCTCCTCCAGTGCTCAGCAGGCGAACTGACTGAGGTTCAGAAATGAAATGTTTCAAGACAGTGGAGGGGAAGCTAGCTTTGTGTCCGAGGGCAGTCAAGAGGGTGCGAGGCGGGTAAGGGCAGGTAAATGCCAGTGTTTTCAAGGCTCTTGCCCTCTCACGTCCAACGCCTCTTCGTTCCGGGTGCCGGGGGGCTGAATCGTTTTCAGGTTCCGGCCCGGGAGGCGACCGTGATCAGCAGCCGCCGCTTGATCGGCACAGCCACGGCCAGGCGCGAGAGCCAGCGCCCGTGCGGCCACCACCGTCGGCGCGACCGCGAGCGCGACCGGCGCGAGGGCGGCTGCAACCGTGACCGCAACCGACGCGAGCGCGCCTCCCCCGGCGGAAGTCAACACCCGCTCCCCCACGACCTCTTGACGCCTGTGGCGGCCCCGGCTTAGTTTCGCCCCGGATCCCGGCCTTGAATCGTTTCATGACCGCTTCGGCGCCTTTTCTCACTTATCCGTCCGAGTCTCATGTCAGACCTGGTCAGCCCCCTGAGTTCGAGGAGCCGTATGCCAGAGCAGAACCTCGCGGCCGTGAAGTCCGCACTCAGCGAACAGCGGATCGAGACGCCGTCGTGGGCGTACGGGAATTCCGGTACCCGCTTCAAGGTGTTCGCCCAGGCCGGAGTGCCCCGCACCGTGCGGGAGAAGCTGGACGACGCCGCCCGGGTGCACCGGCACACCGGGGCGGCACCCACCGTCGCGCTGCACATCCCCTGGGACCGCGTCGAAGGGGCCGGCGCCTACGCCGCGCTGGCGTCCTACGCCCAAGAGCGCGGGCTGCGGCTGGGCACCGTGAACGCCAACGTCTTCCAGGAGGACGACTACAAGCTGGGCTCGGTCACCAACCCCGACCCGGCGGTGCGGCGCAAGGCGCTGGACCACCTCATGGAGTGCGTGGACATCATGGACGCGACCGGCTCCCGCGATCTGAAGCTGTGGTTCTCCGACGGCACCAACTACCCCGGCCAGGACGACCTGCGCGCCCGGCAGGACCGGCTCGCGGAGGCGCTGTGGGCCGTCTATGAGCGGCTGGGATCCGGCCAGCGCCTGGTACTGGAGTACAAGCTGTTCGAGCCCGCCTTCTACGCGACGGACGTCCCCGACTGGGGCACGTCGTACGCGCACTGCCTCAAGCTGGGCCCCAAGGCCCGGGTATGCGTGGATACCGGCCACCACGCGCCGGGCACCAACATCGAGTTCATCGCCGCGTTCCTGCTGCGCGAGGGGAAGCTGGGCGCGTTCGACTTCAACTCCCGCTTCTACGCCGACGACGACCTGATGGCCGGTGCGGCCGACCCCTTCCAGCTCTTCCGGATCCTGTACGAGGTGCGCGCGGGCGGCGGCCTCGACGGCACACCGGAGAGAGCCGCGCAGAGTGACGAAGGCCCGGGTATCGCCTTCATGCTCGACCAGTGCCACAACATCGAACCCAAGATTCCGGCCATCATCCGGTCGGTGATGAACGTCCAGGAGGCCACGGCCAAAGCCCTGCTGGTGGACCGCGAGGCGCTGGCCGAGGCCCAGCGGGCGGGCGACGTGCTGGGAGCCAACGGCGTGCTCATGGACGCGTACCACACGGACGTACGGCCGCTGCTGGCCGAGGTGCGCGAGGAGTGGGGCGCCGACGCCGATCCCATGGCGGCATACGCGGCATCCGGATGGGCGGAGACGGTCGTGCGCGAGCGGGTCGGAGGGCAGCAGGCGGGGTGGGGAGCGTGAGCGTGCCGGATCAGCGAAGTGGCGGGCGCGGCAGCGCGCAGGGCGGCGCAGCGGGGCGCCGGGAGGACGGCGCGCGGGAGGCGGGAGAGCATCCCGAGGTGGCGGCGCTGCTGGCGCGCTCGCACCGGCTGGGGGCCGATCCGCGCAACACCAACTACGCGGGCGGCAACACCTCCGCCAAGGGCACGGCGACCGACCCTGTCACGGGTGAGAGCGTCGATCTGATGTGGGTCAAGGGCTCGGGCGGCGACCTGGGCACCCTCCGGCCCGAGGGGCTGGCCGCGCTGCGCCTCGACCGGCTGCGCGCCTTGACCGGCGTGTATCCGGGTGTCGGGCGCGAGGATGAGATGGTGGCCGCCTTCGACTACTGCCTGCACGGCAAGGGCGGGGCCGCGCCGTCCATCGACACCGCGATGCACGGCCTGCTCCCGGTCGCGCACGTGGACCATCTGCACCCCGACTCGGGCATCGCGCTCGCCTGCGCGGCCGACGGGGAGGAACTCACCAGGGAGTGCTTCGGCGACCGGGTCGCGTGGGTCCCCTGGCGGCGCCCCGGCTTCCAGCTCGGCCTGGACATAGCGGCGGTGCGCGAGGCCCGTCCGGAGGCGATCGGCTGCGTGCTGGGCGGCCACGGCATCACCGCATGGGGCGAGAGCGGCGAGGAGTGCGAAGACAACTCGCTGCACATCATCCGGACCGCCGAGCGCTTCCTCCAGGAGCGGGGCGCCGCCGAGCCGTTCGGGCCGCCGCGCGAGGGATTCGGACCGCTGGCCGAGGACGAGCGCCGGGAGCGGGCCGCCGCGCTGGCCCCCCTGGTGCGCGGTCTCGTCTCACGCGACCGGGCGCAGGTCGGGCACTGGGAGGACGCGCCGGAGGTGCTGGAGTTCCTCTCGCGCGAAGCGCACCCCCGACTGGCCGCGCTGGGCACCTCCTGCCCCGACCACTTCCTGCGCACGAAGGTCCGGCCGCTGGTCCTCGACCTGCCCGCGCGCGCCCCGCTGGAGGAGGCGGTGGCCCGGCTGCGGGAGCTGCACGAGGAGTACCGCGCGGACTACCGGGCCTACTACGAGCGGCACGCGGACGCCTCCTCCCCACCGATGCGCGGGGCCGATCCGGCGGTCGTGCTGGTGCCGGGGGTGGGCATGTTCAGTTTCGGCAAGGACAAGCAGACCGCGCGGGTGGCCGGCGAGTTCTACCGCAACGCGATCCGGGTCATGCGGGGCGCCGAGTCCGTCTCCTCGTACGCGCCGATCGAGGAGTCGGAGAAGTTCCGCATCGAATACTGGGAGCTGGAGGAGGCCAAGCTGCGCCGGATGCCCGCTCCCAAGCCGCTGGCCACCCGGATCGCACTGGTCACGGGCGCGGGGTCGGGGATCGGCAGAGCGATCGCGCGGCGGCTGGCCGCTGAGGGCGCCTGCGTGGTCGTCGCCGATGTGGACGAGGACAGCGCACGGAAGGTCGCCGAGGAACTGGGCGGGCCCGACCGCGCCGTCGCCGTGGCGGTGGATGTCACCAGCGAGGAGCAGATCGCGGCGGCCTTCCGGGCGGCCGTGCTGGCCTTCGGCGGGGTGGACCTGGTGGTCAACAACGCGGGGATCTCGATCTCCAAGCCGCTCGCGGAGACCACGGCCGAGGACTGGGACCGGCAGCACTCGATCATGGCCCGGGGCTCCTTCCTCGTCTCACGCGAGGCGGCCAGGGTGATGGGCGAACAGGGCATGGGCGGGGATCTGGTCTACATCGCCTCCAAGAACGGCGTGTTCGCCGGGCCCAACAATGTGGCCTACGGCGCCGCGAAGGCCGACCAGGCCCATCAGGTGCGGCTGCTGGCGGCGGAGCTGGGCGCGTCGGGTATCCGGGTCAACGGGGTCAATCCGGATGGCGTCGTGCGCGGTTCGGGGATCTTCGCGGGCGGCTGGGGCGCCCAGCGTGCCGCCGTCTATGGCGTACCGGAGGAGGAGCTGGGACAGTTCTACGCGCGGCGGACCCTGCTGGGGCGTGAGGTGCTGCCGGAGCATGTCGCCAATGCGGTCTTCGCCCTGACCGGCGGGGACCTCAGCCACACGACCGGGCTGCACATCCCGGTGGACGCGGGCGTGGCGGCGGCCTTCCTGCGCTGAAGCGCGCACCGTGTCACACCGTCACGCCGCCGCGCTCCGGCGGCGGGCCGAGCCGTCGTGCCGCCCGCCGCCGGCTACATCGGGCTCGTCACCGGAGGTCCGCGGATGACCGTCCCGCACGATGTCGCGTCCGGCCGCCCGCCCCTCGCCCCTGGCCCTTCGCCGTCGGCCCCGTCCGCCTCCGTCCGGTCCGCCACCCACCGTCCCCTCCGCACGACATGAGGTTCGCCAATGCCGCCTTCCGGCCCCGGCGCGTCCGCCGCCAACGGCGCGTTCGCCGCCGTCGATCTGGGCGCGTCCAGCGGGCGCGTCATCCTCGGCCGTCCCGCCGACGGCAAGCTCGCCCTGGAGGAGGTGCACCGCTTCGAGAACCGTCCCGTCCGGGTGCACGGCACGCTGCACTGGGACATCCTCGCGCTCTACCGGGGGGTGCTGGACGGGCTGCGGGCCGCCGGAATCTCGGCCGGTACCGCCCCCGGGGACTTGGCCTCGGTGGGCATCGACTCCTGGGGCGTCGATTACGGCCTGCTGGACGCGGACGGAGCGCTGCTGGGCAACCCGGTGCACTACCGCGACGCGCGAACGGAGGGCATGGCGGCCGAGATCGACAAGCTCCTCCCCGCACGGGAGCTGTACGCGCACACGGGCCTCCAGCACCTGCCGATCAACACGCTGTACCAGCTGGCAGCCGCCCGCGGATCGCGGCAACTGTCAGCGGCCCACCGGATGCTCCTCACCCCCGACCTGATCTCCTACTGGCTGACGGGGCTCGGCGGCACGGAGACCACCATCGCCTCCACCACCCAGCTGATCGATCCGGGTACCCGCGACTGGTCGCGGCCGGTGGCCGAAGCCGCGGGAATCGACTTGTCGCTGTTCTGGCCGCTGCGCTCACCCGGCGACGCGGCCGGAACGCTGCTGCCGGGAGTGCTGGCCGAGACGGGCCTGGAAGGACCGGTGCCCGTCACCGCCGTGGGGGCGCACGACACCGCTTCGGCAGTGGCCGGGGTACCGGCGACGGGTGACAGGTTCGCCTATATCGCCACCGGCACCTGGTCGCTGGCGGGGGTGGAGCTGTCCTCCCCTGTACGCACCGAGGAGAGCCGGCTGGCGAACTTCACCAACGAACTGGGCGTGGATGGCACCGTGCGCTATCTGCGCAACATCATGGGCCTGTGGCTGCTCCAGGAGTGTCTGCGCACCTGGCGGGCCGAAGGCGGCCCGCACGACCTGGAGGCGCTGCTCGAAGGCGCTGCCCGGATGCCGGGGCTCCGGTCGGTCATCGACGCGGGAAGCCCGGAGTTCCTGGCGCCGGACCGGATGCCCGAGCGGATCGCCGCGGCCTGCCGCCGGACGGACCAGCCGGTTCCGCGCGACCCGGCCGAGACGGTCCGCTGCGTCCTGGACTCCCTCGCCCTGGCGCACCGGCAGGCCGTCTTCGACGCACGGCGACTGTCCGGCCAGGAGGTGGAGGCGGTTCACGTGGTCGGCGGCGGGGCACGCAGCGCGCTGCTGTGCCGGCTGACCGCCGACGCCTGCGGGCTGCCGGTGGTCGCGGGCCCTGTGGAGGCGGCGGCATACGGGAACGTACTGGTCCAGGCCCGTACCGCCGGGGTGGTGAACGGGCCACTGGAGGCGCTCCGGGGCCTGGTGCGCGAGAGCCTGCGGCTGCGACAGTATGCCCCGGCGGGTGATCAGGCGGCCTGGGAGCGGGCCGCCGCCCGCGTCCGTGAGCACGGGAAGGAGACGCCGTGCGCGTAGCGCTCTTCGTCACTTGCCTCAACGACGCGCTCTATCCGGGCACGGGCCGCGCCGTGGTGACGCTGCTGGAGCGGCTGGGCGTGGAGGTGGACTTCCCCGAGGCCCAGTCCTGCTGCGGGCAGCCGCAGTTCAACACCGGGTACCGGCACGCGACCGAGCCGCTGGTCCACCGGTACGCCGCCGCGTTCGAGGGCTACGACCACATCGTCGTGCCCTCCGGTTCGTGCGCCGCGATGGTGCGGGACAACTACCCGCGCATCGGGGCGAAGGCGGTGGCCGAGGGCCGGGGCGAGGCACTGCGGGCGGTGGCGGAGCGGATGGTTCCGCGTACCTGGGAGCTGACGGAGTTCCTGGTGGACGTGCTGGGCGTCACCGATGTCGGCGCCTGGTACCCGCATACGGTCACCTACCACCCCACCTGCCACGGTCTGCGGATGCTGGGCCTGGGCGAGCGGCCCAGGCGGCTGCTGGAGCGGGTCAGGGGGATGGAGCTGCGGGAGCTGGAAGGCGCCGAGGAGTGCTGCGGGTTCGGCGGCACCTTCGCTGTCAAGAACGCGGCGGTCTCGGCGGCCATGGGAGCCGACAAAGCCCGGCACATCGCGGCGAGCGGCGCCGACGCCGTGTGCGCGCTCGACAACTCCTGCCTGATGCACATCGGCGGAACCCTCTCCCGGGCCGGTTCCCCGGTGCGCCCCGTCCACCTGGCGGAGATCCTGGCGAGCACGGAGGAGGCGCCGCTGTGAGCACCGTGACCTATCTGGGGATGCCGCCCTTCCCGCAGGCCGCCGAAGTCTCCACCAAGGACGAGCGGCTGCGCGGCAACCTGCGCCACGCCACGCACACCATCCGCGACAAACGAGCCACGGCCGTCGCCGAGTTGGCGGACTGGCCGGAGCTGCGTTCGGCCGGCGCCCGCATCAAGGACCACACGCTGCGCCACCTCGACCACTACCTGGAGCAGTTGGAGGAGGCCGTCACAGCGGCCGGCGGCACCGTGCACTGGGCGGCCGACGCCGAGGAGGCCAACCGGATCGTCACCCGGCTGGTGCGCGACACCGGCGAGCGCGAGGTCGTCAAGGTCAAGTCCATGGCCACCCAGGAGATCGGCCTCAACGAGGCACTGGAGCGGGCCGGGATCGCCGCCTGCGAGACGGACCTGGCGGAGCTGATCGTGCAGCTCGGTGACGACCACCCGTCCCACATCCTGGTCCCCGCCATCCACCGCAACCGGGGCGAGATCCGGGAGATCTTCCGTACCCGGATGGGCCACTGGGGGCGCGCGGCACCGGAGGGTCTCACCGATGACCCGGCCGACCTGGCGGAGGCGGCGCGGCTGCATCTGCGGGAGAAGTTCCTGAACGCCAAAGTGGGAGTATCCGGCGCGAATTTCATGGTGGCCGAGAGCGGCACCCTGGTCGTGGTCGAGTCCGAGGGCAACGGCCGGATGTGCCTGTCGCTGCCCGAGACACTGATCTCGGTCGTGGGCATCGAGAAGATCGTGCCCACCTGGCGCGACCTGGAAGTCTTCCTCCAACTGCTGCCCCGCTCCTCGACGGCCGAGCGAATGAACCCCTACACCTCGATGTGGACCGGCACCACCGAGGGCGACGGCCCGCGCCACTTCCATCTGGTGCTGCTCGACAACGGCCGCACCGACATCCTCGCCGACCAGGTGGGCCGCCAGACGCTGCGCTGCATCCGGTGCTCCGCCTGTCTCAACGTCTGCCCCGTCTACGAACGCGCCGGGGGGCACGCCTACGGATCCCCCTACCCGGGGCCGATCGGGGCGATCTTGACCCCGCAGCTGGACAGCATGGCGACCGGCCTGGACGCCTCGCTGCCCTACGCCTCCTCGCTGTGCGGCGCCTGCTACGAGGTGTGCCCGGTGGCCATCGACATCCCCGAAGTCCTGGTGCATCTGCGCGAGCGGGTGGTGCAGGGCGGGACGGTCACCGTGCGCGGGCAGCGCACTACCGTGAAGCCCGCCAGGGGCCACGCCGCCGAACGGGCCGCGATGCGCGCGGCGGCCTGGACCTTCGACCATCCGGGCGTGCTGCGCGCCGGGGAGCGCCTCGCCTCGCGCGCCCGCCGGATGGTGCCGCACAGGGTGCCGGGGCCGGGCCGCGCCTGGACGGACACCCGGGATCTTCCCGCCCTGCCGCCGGAGTCCTTCCGCGACTGGTGGCGCCGCACGAGGGGCCCGGGGCGGGATGCCGCACAGAGCCGGGGCGGCGCGGACGGACGCGAGGGGGCCGCCGGATGAACCACCGTGACATCGTGCTCGGCCGGGTGCGCCGTGCACTGACCGACGTACCGCGCACGGAGCGGCCGGACGCACCCGAGCCGGACGCGCCCGGGGTGCCACGCGGCTATCTGCGCGTCCACGGCGAGCGCACCGCCGGGGAGACGGCACGGCTGCTGGCCGAGCACCTGGCCGACTACCGCGCCCGGGTTCATCACAGCACCCGCCGGGAACTGCCGGCCACCATCGCCGCGCTGCTCGCCGAACGGGGCTCGCGCACAGTGGTCAGCCCGGACGGCGTGCCGGATGCCTGGCTCCCCCGGGGAGTACGGCGCATGCCGGACTCGGCCGAACTGACGGCGCGCGACCTGGACGGGGCCGACAGCGTGGTGACGGGCTGCGCGGTGGCGATCGCGGAAACGGGCACCCTGGTGCTGGACGCCTCCGGGGACCAAGGCCGCCGGCGCATCACGCTCGTACCGGATCACCACATCTGTGTGGTGCGGGTGCCCGAACAGGTCGTCGGCTCCGTTCCGCAGGCCCTCGAACGGCTCGACGCCCGGCGCCCGCAGACCTGGATCTCCGGCCCTTCGGCGACCAGCGACATCGAACTCGACCGGGTGGAGGGCGTGCACGGGCCGCGCGCCCTCGATGTCGTCCTGGTCACCGAGGACCAGGAACCCGGGAACCGGGACACCTCCGGCGTGTAGGACCCGGGACAGCAGCGGATGAGCACGACGGGCGGTGTGTCTGTCACCCGGGACCGGCACCCGTCGTCGGGAGCTGCGACAGGCACCGGTCACCGGGGTCAGGACATGGCCGCTGCGCTGCGCATCCCGCGGCGGTAGTCCGGGCCGAACCAGCCGCGCAGGAAGTCGCCGGATCAGTCCGTCGGCCGACACCACCGGCGGCGTCGAGGCCAGGGAGCGCACCCCGGCCCCCTCCCAGGGCAGCGCGGCGTCGTCCTGGTCGGTGACCAGGGACAGCCCGCTGCGCCGCCACTCCTTGACCTCGTAGCCGTCGAAGCGTGCCTCGTTCTCGGCGGCCCCCGCGGACGCCGAGGTGCGGACGCCGCCGCACACCAGGCCGAGTTCGTGTGTGCGCAGCGTCTCCACGAGGGTTCCGCTGCATACGTGCGCCATCCCCGGCTCCACGCCCCCGCTCACGAACCGGTCGTTGACCTGTCCGACCGCGTCCAGGAGGTAGCCGGGGGTGTAGCGGAGCGAGCCGACCTTCAGGCTGCGACCGCTGCGTCCGCGGGCGTCGTCCAGTCCCTCGCGCCACTGGTCGAGGTGCCGCGCGCCAGCCGCGCCAACTCCTCGCCGGTGGCGGCGAACTGCACACGCTCGCCACGCACCCGCTTGCGCGGCAGGGGCTCGCCGCAGTGCTCACCGAGCTTGCGGTTCATCGTGTCGAGCTGCTTTTGAACGCTGGATCGCTCGCGGCCGAGCAGTCGGGCGGCACCGAGCGCCATGCTGTCCTCGTGCACGGGGCAGGGGCCATGCCGCCGCTCCCCGGAGACGAGGGCTTGTCGTCGCCGGAAAGCGCTCAGGAACCACTGAGCGGAAACGCGGAAATGCGGATGTCCAGCGACCGTCGGCCGCGGGGGCCGACGGCAGCCGTCCAGGCATCCGGACGGACACCGGCCGCTCCCTCCGCTCCCATGGACATCCCCCGCCCTCGCGGCGGGGTGCTCGCCGTGTCTGACCGGACGGCACGGAGCTTCGCCGTGCTGCCGGCCGGAGGCGGTGGTGAGACGCCGGCGCGAACCGGTGCAACATACAGCTAACCTGTACGCCCGCACGGCCGCGCCGTGGCTCCGCATGTGCCGTGTCCGTCCGCACTACGTCCCCGGGAGGCCCGTGATGAACCAGCCCTCGCCCCGTCAGGTCGCGTCGATCGAAGGGGCCGGTGTCCGCCGCGTCACCACGGACCAGGTCATCCTCGACGGAATCGACTGGTCGGTGGGCGCCGGTGAGCACTGGGCCCTGCTGGGGGCCAACGGGGCAGGCAAGACGACGCTGCTCAAGCTGGTCGGCGCGGTCATGTTCCCCACGGCCGGCAGCGTCGAGGTGCTGGGCAACCGGCTCGGCCGGGTGGATGTGCGCGAGCTGCGGACCCACATCGGCCATGTCTCCGGCTCCCAGCGTGTCCCGCAGGACGCGACGGCGCACACGGTCGTGCTGACCGGCGCGACGGGCACCGTGCAGCCGCTGTGGCGCAAATACGGCGAGGAGACCCGGCAGCAGGCCACCGATCTGCTCTCCGAGCTGGAGTGCAAGGAACTGGCCGACCGGCCGTTCGGAGTGTGCTCGGGAGGACAGCGGGCCCGCATCCTGATCGCCCGCGCGCTGATGCCCTCCCCGTCGCTGCTCCTGCTCGACGAGCCGTTCAACGCGCTGGACCTGCCCTCCCGCGAGGATCTGATCGACGCGCTGCACCGGCTGGCGGCCGACCGCCCGTCGCTGGCGACGATCATGGTCACCCACCATCTGGAGGAGCTGCCGCCGAGCACCACCCACGCGCTGCTGCTGCGCGAGGGCAGGGTGTGCGCCCGCGGGCCCGCCGCCGAAGTGCTCACCGGAGAGCTGATGACGCAGTGCTTCGGACGCCCGGTCGAGGTCACCTCCCAGGACGGCCGCTGGCTGGCCCGCTCGGGCCGCAACTCCTGAACGGCGCGGGCGGGGCCGGGCCCCGGGCAGCCCGCGCGTCCTCAGAGCACGGCAGCACAGAAAGCTTCATACGCCTCCTTGCCGAACAGGACGAGGCGCAGTTCGGCGAAGCCCTCGCCCTCTTCCTGGAGTGTGCTGACCGCGATGCGCGCCGCGTCCTTGAGCGGCCAGCGGTAGACGCCGGTGGAGATCGCGGGGAACGCGACGGTGCGGGCGCCGAGTTCGCGCGCGACGCGCAGCGACTCGCGGTGGCAGGAGGCAAGCAGTCCGGACCGGTCCTCCTGCCGGCTCCATACGGGCCCGACGGTGTGGATCACCCAGCGGGCCGGCAGCCTGCCCGCGGTGGTGGCCGCCGCCTGACCGGCGGGCAGCCCGTCGGGGAACCGCTCGGCACGCAGCTTCCGGCACTCGGCGAGGATGTCCGGGCCGCCTCGGCGGTGAATCGCACCGTCCACACCTCCCCCGCCCAGCAGCGAGGAGTTGGCGGCGTTCACGACGGCGTCCACGTCCTGCTCGGTGATGTCGCCCTGGACCGGATTGATACGGGGTTTCGGCATACGGCCCATCCTCGCGCGGCGCGTGTCGGTGCGCACCCGGGTTGCCCGCCGCACGCACCCTGGTCGGCAGTGACACCTTCGTATTAGCTTGCCCACCAGTTCGCAGGAGCCGGTCCCACCGGCCGCGCCGGTCTCCGCCGGCAGCGGCCGTACCGTGTCGCCCGGAAGGATGGTCCGCCATGGCCAGCGCCCCCTCTCGCCGTTCGCTGATGGCCGGCGGTACGGCCGCCGCTCTGACGGCGCCGCTGCTCGCCCGTGACGCGGCTGCCGCCTCCCCGGGGCAGCGCCGGGAGGGGCGCGGGTCGCACGGGGTCACCCCGGGTGCGGACTCGGCGGCTGCCGGCGGGTGGCGGATTCTGCGGGGCCGCAAGGTGGGCGTCATCAGCAATCCGACAGGCATCCTGCGCGACGCCCGTCATGTGGTCGATTCGATGGCGGCGCACAAGGAGCTGGACATCGTCGGGGTCTTCGGTCCGGAACACGGTTTCCGGGGCAGCGCGCAGGCGGGGGAATCCGAGCCGGAGTTCAAGGATCCGCGCACCGGCCTCACCGTCTACGACGCGTACGGCGCCGACGCGCGGAAGATGGCCGCTCTGTTCCGGAAGGCGGGCGCGGACACGGTGGTCTTCGACATCCAGGACGTGGGAGTGCGCTTCTACACCTACATCTGGACGATGTACCAGGCCATGGTGGCGGCCCGCTCCAACGGTGCCTCCTTCGTCGTCCTGGACCGGCCCAACCCGCTGGGCCGCAGAGCGGACGGCCCGCTGCTGAGACCGGAGTTCGCATCCGGCGTCGGGCTCAAGCCGATCATCCAGCAGCACGGTATGACCGTCGGAGAGCTGGCGCGCTACTTCAACGGCGAACTGCTGCCGACAGAGGGGGATGGCGGCAGGGTTGAACTGGAGGTGGTGCGCGTGCGCGGCTGGGATCCGGAGGCGACCGCCCAGCGGACGGGACTCCCCTGGGTGCCGCCCTCCCCCAATATGCCGACGCCGGACACGGCGACGGCCTATGCGGGCACCGGATACTTCGAGGGAACGAACCTCTCCGAGGGCCGGGGCACCACGCAGCCGTTCCAGTTCGTCGGCGCGCCGTTTCTCGACTACCGCTACAGCGACCGTCTCAACGCCCTGCGGCTGCCCGGAGTGCGCTTCAGGGAGGGCTACTTCGTGCCCACCTTCAGCAAGCACGAGGGCAGGACCTGCGCCGGCGTGCAGCTGCTGGTGACCGATCCGGCGCGCTACGAGGCGGTGCCGACCGCCGTCGCCATGCTGGTGGAGGCCAGGAAATACGAGGACTTCGCCTGGCGCGAGGACGCCGACCCCGGGCGGCCGTTCTGGATCGACAAGCTGTCCGGCTCACCCCGGCTGCGCGAGATGATCGACGCGGGGGGCGGCATGGCGGAGGTCACCGCCGTGTGGCGGGGAGAGGTGCGCGACTTCGAGCGGACACGCCGGCCGTATCTGCTCTACCGCTGACCCGGCCGCTGGGCTCCGCTGACCCGGCGACGGGGCGGCGCACAGCGGTGGCCGAGCGTCACAGCCCGGTCCAGGTACGGCGGTCGCGGGCCAGGCTGTAGGGCCTTTCGCTCTCGGTGGGCTTGCACCCCCGCCGAGCCGTCCGAACCTGTCGGCGACCTCCCCTTCCCGCAGCACCATCGCGGTCTCGGTCGGGCGGGTGGGGGTCAGCCGGGCGGCGGCGGCGAACACCAGGACGGGCCAGGCCCCGACGGCGAACTCGCAGCGGCGTCCCAGCGCGAGCGACACCGAGGCAGCCTCGCGCCGGGCGAGCCGCACGCAGGGCACAGCGGCTCGCCATCCGGTCCGCGCCACATCGCTGCCAACCGTGAGCGCCGCGGCCCGTTCAGGGATCCTGCCGCGCCCTCACCCGACCGTGGCGCCCGCCTCCGGATGCTGCGCGAAGCCGTCGTCCGCACCGGCCACGGCGTCGGCGGTCCGGCTGTCGCGCCGCACCAGGGCCGCGTACCGGCCGTCCAGGGCCAGGAGTTCGTCGTGGGTGCCGCGCTCCACTATCCGGCCGGAGTCCAGGACGACGATCTGGTCGGCGTCCCGGATTGTGGACAGGCGGTGGGCGATGGTCAAGGTGGTGCGTCCGGCCGAGAGCGCGTCGATGGCCTCCTGTACGGCGCGTTCGGTGCGGGTGTCGAGGGCGCTGGTGGCCTCGTCCAGGATCAGCACGGGCGGATCGCGCAGGATGGTGCGCGCGAGGGCCAGGCGCTGCTTCTCGCCACCGGAGAAGCGGTATCCGCGCTCCCCCACGAGCGTGTCGTAGCCCTCGGGCAGCGCGGTGATCTGGTCGTGGATCTGGGCGGCACGAGCGGCGGAGCGCAGCTCTTCGTCGGAGGCGTCCGGTTTGGCGAAGCGGAGGTTGTCGGCGACGGTGGCGTGGAAGAGGTAGGTCTCCTGGGAGACCACGCCCACGGCGTCCGAGAGCGTGGCGAACTCCAGGTCGCGCACGTCGGCCCCGTCGAGGGTGACCCGTCCGGAGGTCACGTCGTACAGACGCGGGACCAGGTAGCTCAAGGTGCTCTTGCCGGAGCCCGTCGCGCCGACGACGGCCAAGCTGGTGCCCGCCGGAACGGTCAGGTCGATGTCGTGCAGCGTGTATCCGGCGCCGCTCTCCGGCACGGCCCGGGGCTGCTCGGACCCGGTGGCGCCGCCGGAGTCGTAGGAGAAGTCGACGTGTTCGAAGCGGACTTCACCCTTCACCTCCGGCAGGGCGACCGGATGGCGCGGCTCGGTGATGTCCACGGGCAGGTCGAGGTATTCGAAGATGCGCTGGAAGAGCGCGAGCGAGGTCTGCATCTCCACGCCGGTGGTCAGAAGGGAGACGGTGGGGCGCAGAAGCCCCTGCTGGAGGGTGACGAAGGCGACGAGGGTGCCGATCGAGAAGGCCGGGCCACCGAAGTCCATCAGCATTCCGGCGGTCCAGTACAACAGCGCGGGGATGGCGGCCATGACGATGCCGATGGTGGACATCCGCCAGCGCCCCGCCATGCTGGAGCGGACCTCGAGATCGACCAGTCGTTCGGACTCGTCGGCGAAGGTGGTGGTGAGGGAGTCGGCCCGGCCCATGGTGCGACCGAGCAGGACACCGCTGACGGAGAGGGACTCGGTGACGATGGCGGACATGGCGGCCATCTGTTTCTGCCGCTCGGTCGTGATCCGTTTGCGCTCACGCCCCACCCGCCGGCTCACCCACACGAAGAAGGGCAGCAGCACGAGCGAGGCGATGGTCAGCCGCCAGTCCAGGGCGAGCATGGCGACGACGGTCGCGACGACGCTGGTGAGGTTGGAGACCAGCGAGGTCGCCGTGGAGGTGACGGTGGCCTGCATGCCGCCGATGTCGTTGGCGATACGGGATTGGACCTCGCCCGTCCTCGTACGGGTGAAGAAGGCCAGCGGCATCTGCTGGAGCTTGGCGTAGACACCGGTGCGCAGGTCGTGCATGACGCGCTGGCCGACGGTCGTGCTGATCAGCGTCTGGAGCACGCCGAAGACGCTGGTCATCACGGCGGTGGCGATCATGCCGAGCGCGAGCAGCGAGAGCAGGCCGGTGCGCTGGTGCGGGATGGCCACATCGAGGATCTCGCGCAGCAGGAAGGGAGAGGCGACAGAGACCAGCGAGGAGGCGCCGACGAGCAGGCCGACCAGGGTCAGGCGGGCGCGGTAGGGGCGGAAGAGGCGGAGAATCCGGCGCACCTGGGCCGGCTGCTCCGCCGGCCGCTCGGTGGTCGGCCGGTCCCCGGGTGAGGGGGTGCGGTGTGGGGTCGAGGACGTGCGGCCTGGGGGAGACGGCGTCCAGCCGGGGCTCTCATGAGGCAAGGGACTCCTTGAGGTGGGAGGGAAAACGCGGGAAGGCGTGTGCGTACGCAGGACGTGGCGGGGTTCGCGGTCATGTGCGGCGTGCCGTGGCCGCGAGCCCGGCACGCAGGCAGGCGCGGGGGCCGCCGGCGCTCGCCCATTTCCGACGACGATGAGCGAGCATAGTTCATCGTTACCTATATTCACAATGAATCAGGTCCTGATAGCCTTCGGTCATGGTTCATCCCCTCGCTGACGAATCCGCCGGAGACCTGGCGGACCAGCTCCTGCGCCTGACCAAGCGGATCAACCACGCGCACCGGCAGAACTTCGCCCCTGTGGGCGTCACCCCCGCGCAGGCCCGGCTGCTGCGCACCCTCTCGCACAGCCCGGAACCTCCCCGGATGGCCGACCTCGCCGAGCGCCTGGGGGTGGTCCCCCGCCAGGTGACCAGCTTGGTGGACGCGCTGGAGGAGCGCGGCCTCGTACGCCGGGCGCCGGATACGGCCAACCGCCGGGTGATCCGCATCGAGCTGACCGAGGGAGGCACCAGCGCGCTCAAGGAGCTGCGCCGGGCCCGCCGGTCGGCGGCCGAGGAGCTGCTGGCGCCGCTCTCGCCCGGCCAGCGGGAAGATCTGAGCCGGCTGCTGACGCTGCTGGACGCGGGCCGCTGACCCCGGCCGGTGACCTGGCGGAACAGTTGGCCGCTGCCGTGTCGTGCCGCTGGGGCGAACCAGTGCCGTGACCGGCGATGTTTGCCCGTCGAGGAGCGTCGTCGTGGGGGCACCGCCCGCGCGAGCGGAGCCGAGCGTGGGGCAGCGTGCGATCGCAAGGCGGCCGGAAGTCCTTGGTCGGGGTCTCCCCTGCTCTGGGGGTCCCTCCCGGCCGAAGGCCGGGGGAGAAGTCGAGAGCTTGGAGAAGGAGCTACCAGGGCTTTCGGCCAACGCCGCGAGCGGGCGTGCCGGGCGGCGCGACGGGGCAAAGCTTGCCGGGAGGGGCACTAGCATGTGCGGCGCGCGGACACCTGGTCCGGTCCCCCGCCCGGGGTTTTCCGGCCCCGTCCCGCCGTGCGCCCAGGAGATGGCATGCCGCTGTTCGAACCGAAGCCGGGCACCCTGCGCCCGCTGACCGGCGCCGGGCACCGCCCGGCCGCCGACCGGGTCCCCGACGCACGGGCCCAGGGCACCGCCCAGCCGCTGCGGGGTGATCTGGAGCGGCTGCTGGGCCCCGGCAAAGTGCTCTCCACGATTTCCGACCTGGTGCGCTACGCCTCCGACGCGAGCCCCTACCGCTTCGTACCCCAGGCCGTGGTGCTGGCCGAGGACGTGGCGGACATCTCGGCCGTGCTCTCCTACGCGCGAGGCAACGGCCGTGACGTTGTCTTCCGCTCCGCCGGCACCTCGCTGAACGGGCAGGCGCAGGGCGAGGACATCCTGGTGGACGTACGCCGCCACTGGGCGGGCACCGAGGTCCTGGATCCCGACGGCAGCCGTGTGCGGGTCCGCCCCGGAACGACGGTGTTCCGCACCAATGCCGCCCTGGCGCCGTACGGGAGGCTGTTGGGGCCCGACCCCGCGAGCGCCATCGCCTGCACGGTGGGCGGCGTGGTCGCCAACAACGCGTCGGGCATGACCGCGGGCACCACGCGCAACTCCTACCGTACGGTCTCCTCCCTTACCGCCGTCCTGCCGAGCGGCACGGTCGTGGACACGGCGAGTCCGACGGCCGAGGAGGACCTGGCGCGGGCCGAACCGGCGCTGTGCGAGGGCCTGATGGCGCTCAAGGCCGAGGTCGAGGCGGACCAGGGGCTGGTCGCCCGTATCCGCGCCAAGTACGAGCTGAAGAACACCAACGGATACCGCCTGGACGCCTTCCTCGACGGCGCGACGCCGGTGGAGATTCTGCGCGGCCTCATGGTGGGCTCCCAGGGGACCCTGGGCTTCCTGGCGGAGCTTGTCTTCGACACGCTGCCCCTGTACCGGCGCACCTCGACAGGGCTGTTCTTCTTCCCCGCCCTTTCGGCCGCCGCTGCCGCCGTGCCCCGCTTCACCGAGGCGGGCGCGATGGCCGTCGAGCTGATGGACGGGAACACCCTGCGCGCCTCGGTCAGCGTCTCCGGGGTGCCACAGGACTGGGCCCGGCTGCCCCAGGAGACCACCGCGCTGCTGGTGGAGTTCCGCTCTCCCGACGACTCGTCGCGTGAGGAGTGCGAGCAGGCGGTCCGCGAGGTGCTCGCAGGGCTGGAGCTGGTCGCGCCGGTCGCGTCCGTCACCAACGAACTGACGCGGGATGCGAAGACGATCGCCGGATACTGGAAGGCGCGCAAGGCGTTCGTCACCGCCGTGGGCGGCTCACGGCCCTCCGGTACGACCCTGATCACCGAGGACTTCGCCGTCCCGCCCTCCCGTCTGGCCGAGGCGTGCGAGGCCCTCTTGGAACTCCAGCGCGCACACGGCTTCGACGCGGCCGTAGCGGGGCACGCGGCACACGGCAACCTGCACTTCCTGCTGGCCTTCGACGCGGCCGAGCCCGCCGATGTCGAGCGCTACGCCGCCTTCATGGACGAGTTCTGCCGGATGACGGTGGAACGCTTCGACGGCTCTTTGAAGGCCGAGCACGCCACGGGCCGCAACATCGCGCCCTTCCTGGAGCTGGAGTGGGGTGCCCGGGCCACGGAGCTGATGTGGCGGATCAAGCGCCTGCTGGACCCGGCCGGGGTGCTGGCCCCGGGCGTATTGCTGGACCGGGATCCCAGGGCCCATCTGAAGGGCCTGAAGTCCATCCCCGGCATCGAAGCGCCGGCCGACCCGTGCATCGAGTGCGGCTTTTGCGAACCGACCTGCCCCAGCGAGGATCTGACCACCACGCCGCGCCAGCGCATCGTTCTGCGCCGCGAGATGACGCGCCAGGCCCCCGGCTCCCCCGTCAACGACAGCCTGCTGGACAGCTACGGGTACGACGCGGTGGACACCTGTGCGGGCGACTCCACCTGCAAGCTGGACTGCCCCGTCGGCATCGACACGGGCGCGCTGATGAAGAAGTTGCGGCACGCCCGCCACTCGCCGCGCGAGGAGCGCGCCGCCGAGCGCACCGCGCGGCACTTCGCGGGCGTGGAGCGCTCGGCCCGCCTCGCGGTGGCCGCCGCCGACCAGCTGCGCGGTCGCCTGCGCGGGCGGGGCGGCGATCTCGGCGACCGGATGCTCGGCAAAATGACGGGCGCGGCTCGCCGGGCCCTGCGCCCCGACCTGGTGCCGGCATGGCTGCCGGAAATCCCCGCAGCGGCTGCCAGGAGGCTGCCGGCGACCGCGAGAACGATGGCCGCCGCCGTCTACTACCCGGCGTGTGTCAACCGCGTCTTCGGCGATCCGGAGGGCTACGAGGGGCTCTCGCTGCCCGAGTCCATGGTCATCGTCTCGGCCCGCGCGGGGCGGCCGGTGTGGATCCCGGACGATGTCACCGGCACCTGCTGCGCGACGATCTGGCACTCCAAGGGCTACGTGTCGGGCAACACGCTGATGGCCAACCGGATGGTCGAAGCCGCGTGGCGCTGGACGGACGGCGGTGATCTTCCGTTGGTCGTGGACGCCTCTTCCTGCACCCTGGGTATCGCGGAGGAGGTCGTCCCGTATCTGACGCCCGCCAATCGCAAGCTCCATGAGCGGCTGACCATCTTCGACTCCCTGGTGTGGGCCGCGCGGGAACTGCTGTCCCGGCTCACGGTCGAGCAGCGGGTGGCCTCCGCCGTCCTCCACCCCACGTGCTCCATGCGGCACCTGGGCGACGAGGCGGAGCTGCGGCAGGTCGCCGAGGCGTGCGCGGAGGAAGTCGTCGTCCCGCTGGATGCGGGCTGCTGCGCCTTCGCGGGCGACCGGGGGCTGCTGCACGAGGAGCTGACCTCCGCCGCTACGGTTCGCGAAGCGGCGGAGGTGACCGCCCGCTCCTTCGACGCCCACCTCTCGGCCAACCGCACCTGCGAGATCGGTCTCGACCATGCGACGGGCAACCGCGGCTACCACTCCGTCATTCAGGAGCTGGAGCGGGCGACCAGGCCCCGCTGAGGCAACGTCACGGCGAGGCGCGCTGCTGGGGCCGTCGCGGCGGAGCGCGCTGCCGGGCCTGCGGCCCCGCCATTTCCGCCCCGCCGCGACGACGCGTACCGCTCGCTATCCGGTGGCCTCCACATACAGCGCGACGGCGCTGCGGGCGGGGAGCGTCAGTTGCGCCGTGCCGTTGTCGGACACCTGCGCCTTCCGGCCGCAGCCGCCCTGCGCCGAGGCGACGTCGCAGTAGGTGCCGGCGGGCAGTGAGGTCTGGAAGGTCCTGCTCAGCTCAGCGTCGCCGTTGTTGACCGCCACGAAGCCCCGGTCGCCCCGGCTGAAGGAGAGTGCGGACCCCTCCGACCACCAGTCCCGCAACCCGGCGTCGCCGACGGCGTTGCGGAAGCCGACCATGCCGTGATCTCGGGCCTGGCATGGTTGCCGGTCCAGCCGCTGCCGCCGCTGGGCGGACCGGCGTCACCGGCGCTGAACTCATAGCCCGAGTACACGTTCGGCGACCCGTAAGGGTGAGCCAGCATGAAGATGGTCGCCAGCGCGTAGGCGGCGCCGTCCCTGTAGCTGAGGGTGGAACCGTTGCGCTCGGTGTCCCAGTTGTCGACGAATGTACGGGCCGAGCCGCCCGCCAGTTTGCCGCCCCCGATGTTCTGGAGCGAGCCGAGCCCGCCGCCGATCCCCCGCCCATTCGCGGGGAAGGAACAGCTCCCGTTCCAGGGGGCAGGACGCCGAATCGGTTGCGGCATGCACACTCACCGCGACTGGCAGTTCGCCCGCTTGCCCAAACGCCCCGCAGTACTGGCGGGCCACCCCACCGACGCGGTGCCGCACTTGGGGAACGAGACATCGTCGATCACCCACACCTGCGGCCGGACCACCTCGCACAACCGCTCGGCGATCCGGCGGCGCACCGGCCCCCACTCCCACGGCGACTGGTTCACGAACCGCTGCAACGCCTGCATGTCACCATCGGGCAGACGCTCAGCCATCGGCTGGACCGACTGACGCCGCCCTCCCAGCATCAAGCCCCGCAGATAGCACTCGCCCCAACGACGCTGACCTCTCCGGGGCAGCGAACCGAACACATCGGCAACAAACTGGGCCAACTCACCGCGGAGCCGCTCGACTTCCCCAAACCTCATGCCCCACGCGCGCCCACAAGCAGGGAAGATCACCCAAGGTAACGAAGCACTACTAGGCGGAGTTCTGGAATTCCACGCATTCCGGCATGCAGAGATCCGCGGGAGGCCCGATGAACGAGGACCAAGGATTCAGCCACCGCTCGGCGTTGCGTACGGCCGGCGCCGGGCTCGGCATCGGCGCACTGGGGCCGGGAGCCGCCGAGGCCGCTACCAGCCCCGCAAGCGGCCCACAGGCGGAACACGCACCCGCCGTGCCGCCGCGACAGGGCAAGACGATGATCGGCGTCCCCTTCGAGAGACGCGGCACCGTCCGGGTCGGCATCATCGGCCTGGGCCAGCGCGGCGGCAGCATGATCGACCTCTTCCTCGCGCTGGAGGGCGTACGGGTCACAGCGCTGTGCGACCCGGTGCGCGAGAAGACCGAGCGAGCCGCGAAAAAGGTCACCGCAGCGGCCCAGCCCGCTCCCGCCGTCTGCACCAAGGACGAACACGACTTCGAGAAACTGTGCGCACGCGGCGATTTGGACTTCGTCCACGTCGCCACCCCGTGGGACTGGCACTTCTCCATGGCCAAGGCGGCCATGGAGGCGGGCAAGCACGTGGGCGTCGAGTGTCCCATCGCGCTGGAACTGGACCAGTTGTGGGAACTGGTCAACCTCTCCGAACGCACCCGCAAGCACTGCATGCGGCTGGAGAACTGCGCCTACGGGCACAACGAGATGCGCGTGCCGCGCATGGCACACGAGGGCCTCTTCGGCGACCTGCTGCACAGCGCCGGCGCCTACCTCCACGACCTGCGCGGGCTGATGTTCGACCCCGACTACTACGAGGGCCCATGGCGCCGCCTGTGGCACACCCGACTGAGGGGCGACCTCTACCCGAACCACGGCTTCGGCCCGGCCGCCAACTACATGGACGTCAACCGGGGCGACCGGGCCGTTCGCATCTCGACGTTCGGCTCCCCCTCCCTGGGGCCGGCCGCCTACCGCAAGGAGAACATGCCGCCGGACCATGAGAGCTGGAAGGAGACGTATATATCAAGAGCGACATGTCGATAAGTCTCGTGCAGACAGCCAACGGCCGCGTCATCCGACTGGAGCACGACGTCTCCAACCCGCACCCGTACTCCCGCCTCAACGTCCTCGGCGGCACCAAGGGTGTCTTCGAGGACTACCCACCCCGCATGTACCTGGAGCCGGGATATCCGGAGACGAGTGGGGCGACTTCGACAAGTACAAGGACCTCGACCACTGGCTCTGGAAAGAGCACGCCAATCCGCCCGGCGGACACGGCGGCATGGACTACATCATGCTGTTCCGGCTGATGCGGTGCATACAGCTCGGGCTGGTCCCGTACTTCGACGTCTACGACGCCGCGACCTGGACCTCACCCGTGCCACTGAGCCACGCCTCGATCAAGGCGCACGGCGCACCCCAGGAGATCCCGGACTTCACCAGGGGCCTGTGGAAGAAGAAGCGCGACGGGGTGGATTCGCCCAGGCCGAAGGGATGACCCCTGAGCGCCGTGTGCCGGGCCCGGAGAGTTCCAGGTCCGAGCTTGGGCTCAGCCACTGAGCGGCCTCTTCGGGCTCATCCGGCGAGCGCCCCCGCACGGTTCATCCCGTGAGCGACGCCTTGTCGCCCATCACCACCACCGGATGCTTGGCCGGATCGAGCGTGCGCAAGAGCGTGGTCATACCGGACTTGGAAAGGCTCACGCAGCCTGATGTGCCGCTGCCGTGATCCATATGCAGCCAAATGCTGCCCCCCTTGGCCTGGCCCTGCGGACGGGTCGGGTCGAGGGGGCTGGTGCCCTTGACGCGGTTGTAGTCGATGGCGATGACGTGGTCGAAATCGTGCCGCGTCTTCTTCGGCCAGTAGGTGGGCGGTGTGAAGGCCGCGGTGTGAGCGTATGGCAGCTTGGCACCCGGGTCGGAGAGTACGCCTCCCGCGTCGGACAGCGTGAAGACACCCACCGGACTGCGCTTGTCCCCCTGGTGGTGGCTGTGTGTCCAGCCCTTCTTGCCGTTGTGCGCCGACCAGCTGCGCTCCTGGCTCCACTTCTTGCCCTGCCGCGAGTACAGGCGCACGGTCGCGTCGGCCGAATCCTTGCCCCGGCCTTCCACGGCCACGACCTGGTCGCTCTTGGCCGGGATCTTCGATTGGTAGGTGCCGCCCACGCCGGGGATCTTCGTCGGGTCCTGGACGCGTTCCGCCTTCGCGGACGACTTGTCGCCGCCCGACCTCGAGGACTCACTGCCGCTGCCGCCGTCTTCGGCGCCACAGCCGGAAAGGACCACAGCCAGCGCCGTCACGGCCGCGCCCGCCATGAGGGCCGCCTTTGCCTTGGACCGGGCGCTCGCCCTGCCTCCGTCCATGGCACCGGCCCCGCCGCGTGCTGCTCCCGCTGCCCGGCCCTCGCCGATGGCCGCCGAAGACGGCGCCGCCTTGTCGCTTGTCCGTCCTGCCCCAGGTATGCGCATGCCCTCCATCGTCGCATTGGCCGGATGCTTGCCGACGCCGGGAAAACCCGTTGATATTCGGCACGTCACGAAGTCAGCCTTTCACGTCACCATCTGGCGCTTTCGAGACGGTCTGGAACCTCATGCAGATTCGCGATCTCCCCTATCCCGATCCGGGTGTTCCGGACGTCCGGTCGGGGTTCCGGCTGCTGCTGTGGCTGGGCCGCGGACAGCTGGCCGGCCAGCTCAAAGCGCTTGCCTGGGGTGTGCTGCACCTGGCCGCCATCGCCTCGTTCCCGGTGGTGGCGGGGCTCGCGGTGAACGCGGTGGTGGCCCGCTCGGGCGACCGGCTCGCGCTGGCGGGCGCTTTGCTGCTCGCCGTCACCTTGGCCATGACGGTGGGCGAGACGATGCTGCACCGTGTGGCGGTGACCAACTGGATCACCGCAGCCGCGCGGATCCAGCAGCTACTCGCCCGGCGCACGGCGGAGCTGGGCGCCACGCTCACCCGGCGGGTGGCGGCGGGCGAAGTGGTCGCGGTCTCCACGGGCGACATCGAGCGCATCGGATGGTGCGTCGAGGCCGTCTCCCGGTTCAGCGCGGCGCTGCTGACGACCCTCGGTGTCTGCGCGGCGCTGACCGTCTACGAGCCGCTGCTGGGCCTTCTCGCCTGCGCCGGCATGCTGACCCTGGCACTGACCGTGCTGCCACTGCTGCCCAGGGCCACCCGGCGCGCCGATGTACAGCGGGAGCTGGCGGGCCGGGCGACGGAACTGGCCGCCGATACGGTCGCCGGTCTACGGGTCCTGCGGGGCATCGGAGGCGAGGACCTCTTCCTCGCGCGGTACCGCGCGATCTCCCAGCAGGTGCGGCACGCCGCCGTGCGGACGGCGCGCATGTGGTCGTTCATAGAGTCCCTGCAAGTCGCCCTTCCTGGGCTGCTGTTGGTGGGGGTGGTGTGGTACGGCACACGGCTGGCCCTGGACGGGCGGGTCGCCGTCGGCGAGTTGGTCACGGTCTACGGCGCGGTGACCTTCTTGCTGGTGCCGCTCCAGCTCTTCAGCGAGTTCGCCATGTCCTACTCCTTCTCCCGCCCGTCCGCCGCCCGCGCGGCCCGGGTACTGGCGCTGCGCAGACCGGGAAGCGAAGGGCAGGCATCCGAGGGTGCGGCGCGGTCACCCGACGGTGAAGAGCGGCTGCCCGATCCTGACCATGACGGGCGAGCGCCTGCTCCTGACGGGCCGCCCGGAACCAAGGCGGCGGCGCACAGGGAGGCCGGGGACAGCAGGGGGCTCTACGACCCCGTCACGGGTCTCCGCGCCCCGGCGGGACGGCTCACCGCTGTGGTGTGCGGCGACCCCGACGCGGCGGGCCTCCTCGCCGAGCGTCTCGGCGGTCACCCGCTCTCACACTCCCCGGAGACCGGCACCTCGGTGCTGCTCGACGGAGCACCCTTGGACTCGATGCCTCTGGAACGGGCCCGTACCCACGTCCTCGTCCAGGACAAGGAACCGGTACTGCTCTCCGGGACGCTCGCCGAACTGTTCGACGTGCCCGCCTCCGGCACCGTGACCGCCGAGCAGGCGCTGGAGGCGGCACAGTGCGCCGACGTCCTGACGGCGCTCACCCAAGGCAGCCCCGACGCGGAGGGCGACCCCGCGCGGGCGCGCATCACCGAACGGGGGCGCTCGTTGTCCGGCGGACAGCGCCAACGCCTGGCCCTCGCACGGTCGCTGCTCACCGACCCCGAGGTACTCGTACTGGACGAGCCCACCTCTGCCGTCGACTCCCACACCGAAGCCCGGATCGCGCGCGAGCTGGGCCGGCTCAGGTCAGGCCGGACCACCGTGGTCTTCTCCTCCAGTCCGCTGCTGCTGGATCGAGCCGACCGTGTCGTCCTCATCCTCGACGGCGCGGCTGCGGCGAGCGGCACCCACCACCAACTGCTCCGTTCGGACGCGGCGTACCGGGCCGTCGTCACCCGCGCGCCGGAGGAGAGCCACGTATCGGAATCCCCCGGCCCGGAGCGTCGCGGGCGGGAGGAGCACAGTCTGAGGGAGCAGAGTCCGTATGAGCGTGAACAGCGCACAGCACGCACCTGAGCGGCAGGGCCCGGCCCGAGCGCGACGCCGCCGCCCCCGCTGGTTCGGCGTGCCCACGCCCGAGTACGACCCCTCCGCCCCGGAGGACATCACCATCCTCCCGGTGGGCGCTCCCGCCACGGTGCGCTCCTATGCGCGCGAACTGCTCCGGCGGCACCGCCGTACGTTCGTACTGCTTGTCCTCGTGAACAGTGTCGCGGTGATCGCCTCGATGGCGGGGCCGTATCTGCTGGGCGGGCTGATCGACGATCTCGCCGCCGGCCATCGCGCTCCCCAACTGGTCCGCGTCACACTGCTGTTCACTTTGGCGCTGCTCGTCCAGACCGTCTTCACCCAGCAGGTGCGGCTGCGCGGGGCGATGCTGGGCGAGGAGATGCTGGCCGATCTGCGCGAGGACTTCCTCGTCCGCTCGGTGTCCCTGCCGCTCGGAGTGCTGGAGCGCGCAGGCACAGGGGACCTGCTCTCCCGCATCACCACCGACATCGACCGACTGGGCGAGGCGATGCGCAAGGCTGTACCGCAGCTGGCCATCGCGGTGGTATGGACGGCTCTGCTGCTCGCGGCCCTGTGCGTCACCGCGCCACCGCTGGCGCTGACGGTGCTGCTCGCCCTGCCCGTGCTGGTGCCCGGCTGCTACTGGTACTTCCGCCGGGCAGCGCACGCCTACCGCGCCGAAGCCGCCGGCTACGCGGCCGTGGCCGCCGCCCTCGCGGAGAGCGTCGATGCGGGCAGGACGGTGGAGGCGCACCGGCTGGGCCGTCGGCGAACAGCCCTGTCCGAGCGGCGGATCGCGGAGTGGACAGCGTGGGAGCGCAGGACGATGTGGCTGCGCAGCGTCCTGTTCCCCGTCGTCAATCTCAGCAACATGCTGATCATGGGCGGGGTGTTGATGCTCGGTGGCTTCTTCGTCCTCCACGGGTGGCTCGGCGTCGGACAGCTGACCACGGGCGCGCTGCTTGCCCAGATGCTCGTGGAGCCGGTCGGGCTCATTCTGCGCTGGTACGACGAGCTCCAGGTCGCCCAGGTGTCGCTGGCCCGCCTCGTCGGGGTGCGGGAGATCGAGCCGGACTGCGGGGACAGCGCGCGCTCTCCGGAGGGCAGGGTGGTGCGTGCTTCCCAGGTGCGGTTCGGCTATCACGACGGCATCGACGTGCTGCACGATGTCACCCTGGAGGTCACACCGGGCTCGCGAGTGGCGCTGGTGGGCCCTTCGGGAGCGGGCAAGTCCACCCTGGGCCGACTGCTGGCCGGGGTCTACGGCCCTCGGCGCGGGGAGGTCACGCTCGGCGGATCGGAGCTGAGCGGCATGCCGGCCGAGATGGTCCGGCGACATGTGGCGCTGGTCAACCAGGAGCACCACGTCTTCGTCGGCTCCCTGCGCGACAACCTCCTCCTGGCCCGCCAGGACGCCGGGGACGCCGAATTGTGGGCCGCTCTGGGCGCCGTGGACGCCGACGGGTGGGCCAGGGCGCTGGAAGGCGGGCTGGACGGCGAGGTGGGCTCGGGCGGACTCGCCGTCACTCCGGCTCAGGCTCAGCAGATCGCGTTGGCCCGGCTGGTGCTGGCCGACCCGCACACCTTGGTGCTGGATGAGGCGACATCGTTGCTGGATCCTCGTGCCGCACGGCATTTGGAGCGCTCGCTCGCACAGGTCCTGGAAGGGCGGACGGTGGTGGCCATCGCCCACCGCCTGCACACCGCGCACGATGCGGACGTGATCGCCGTGGTGGAGAAGGGCCGCATCAGCGAACTCGGCAGCCACGAGGATCTGGTGGCCGCCGATGGACCGTACGCCGCCTTGTGGCGGTCCTGGCACGGGTGAGCGGGCGGCCCGGCTCAGCCTCCTATGAGGCCCAGCGCGACCAGGCTGCCCGCGCCGCCGAGCAGCATGAAGGCCGGCATCAGTATGTTGCTCTCCACCCAGGCACCCGCACGGAAGCGCATGAACCGGGGGGTGCCCAGCGGGTACCAGCGTTTGCCCGCTATCGGTATCGGCCACAGGATCGGACAGCCCGAAACGGTGAGGGCGTCGCCGATGTTGTGCACCATCGCCCCGAGCACGATCGGCAGGCCAAGCCAGAGGTACTCCTGTCCGTCCCCGGTGAACAGCCAGTCCGAGCCGTTGCCCGGCTTGTCCAGCACGCCTGCCAGGATCCAGGCGCTGGCGGCGCCGAGCAGCCACACCAGCACGTCGCTGGAGACCCGGGCCATCCGCCACAGCAGCCCCTCGACGGCGAGCACCATGTGAATGAAGAGGATGATCAGCACCGCCCACCGGTCCCAGACAGCAGCCGCCGCCGAGAAGCCCGCGCCTATGAAAACGGCCCAGGGCCAGGTATGGGTGAGCGTGCGGTGCCCTCCGGCGCGGTGGCGCTCCCCTCTGGAGCGGGTGCCGTTGTAGACGGCGGTGGACAGTGCGTCGATCACCCCGCACAACGCGTGCGAGATCGGCCCGAAGGCGCGCGAGATCGTCGCGGACTTCTGGTCCAGGTCCGGAGCCAGGGCGGCGCCTGCGCAGATCAGCGCGCCCACGACCACCACAGGCCACGGCATCGGATGATCCAGCGCCGCCGCCGCTGCCCCCACCCCCAGCCAGGCAGCGGCTCCCGACAACGAGTGCGCCGGTCCCATCATGCGAATCCCCGCCCTGTCCTTTATGTCGCCTCTGTCGTGATTCCGCCGGGCGTACGGCTGCTGCCAGGGAACCGTCCGATACGGGGGAGGCGCCCGCCACACGCGTCCCGCGCATTGCTGATTCTGACGCCCGGTCGGCGACACAGCGTAGCTCTGAATGATCACGCTCAGCCCACCGGTTCCCTGATCGGCGACCGCAGAAGGCAGTATGGGGGGCGTGACAGCCACCCTTATCGATCAGATGCCGAGCGACGCCGATCCGGATGCGCTCTTCGAGACCTTCTCCAGCTGGGCCGAGGAACGCGGTATCTCGCTGTACCCCGCCCAGGAGGAGGCACTGATCGAGGTGGTCTCGGGGGCGAATGTGATCTTGTCGACCCCGACGGGATCCGGCAAGAGTCTGGTCGCCGCGGGGGCGCACTACACCGCCCTCGCGCAGGACAAGGTCACCTTCTATACCGCGCCCATCAAGGCGCTGGTCTCGGAGAAGTTCTTCGACCTGTGCAAGCTCTTCGGCACCGAGAACGTCGGCATGCTCACGGGCGACGCCTCGGTCAACGCCGATGCGCCCGTCATCTGCTGCACGGCCGAGGTGCTGGCCTCCATCGCGCTGCGCGACGGGGCCGACGCCGACATCGGCCAGGTGGTGATGGACGAGTTCCACTTCTACGCCGAGCCGGACCGCGGCTGGGCCTGGCAGATCCCGCTGCTGGAGCTGCCCCAGGCGCAGTTCGTCCTCATGTCGGCGACGCTGGGCGACGTCAGCCGCTTCGAGGAGGACCTGAAGCGGCGCACAGGAAGGCCGACCACCGTGGTGCGGTCCGCCACCCGGCCGGTGCCGCTCTCGTACGAATACCGTACGACGACGCTGACCGAAACGCTGACCGAGCTTTTGGAGACCCATCAGGCTCCGGTGTACATCGTGCACTTCACCCAGGCGCAGGCGGTCGAGCGAGCGCAGGCCCTCATGAGCATCAATATGTCGACCCGCGCGGAAAAGGACGAAATCGCCAAGGTCATCGGCAACTTCCGCTTCACGACGAAGTTCGGCCGCAACCTGTCGCGCTATGTCAGGCACGGCATCGGCGTGCACCACGCGGGCATGCTGCCCAAATACCGGCGCCTCGTCGAGCGCCTCGCCCAGGCGGGGCTGCTGAAGGTCATCTGCGGCACGGACACACTGGGCGTCGGCGTCAACGTCCCGATCCGCACCGTGTTGTTCACCGCGTTGTCCAAGTACGACGGCAGCCGGGTGCGGACGCTGCGAGCCCGCGAGTTCCATCAGATCGCGGGGCGCGCTGGACGCGCTGGATTCGACACCTCGGGTTTCGTCGTCGCCCAGGCCCCCGAGCACGTGGTGGAGAACGAGAAGGCACTCGCCAAAGCGGGAGACGATCCCAAGAAGCGCCGCAAGGTCGTGCGAAAGAAGGCGCCCGAGGGTTTCGTCAACTGGAGCCTGCAGACGTTCGAGAAACTGATCGCGTCCGAGCCGGAGCCACTGAACTCCCGCTTCCGGGTGACTCACGCGATGTTGCTGTCCGTGATCGCCCGGCCCGGTGATGCCTTTACCCAGATGCGGAAGCTGCTGGAGGACAACCACGAGGACCGCCGCTCGCAGTTGCGCCACATCCGGCGGGCCATCGCCATCTACCGCTCCCTGCTGGACGGCGGCATTGTCGAGCGGCTGGAGGAGCCGGACGCCGAGGGCCGCACCATCCGGCTGACCGTGGATCTCCAGCAGGACTTCGCCCTCAACCAGCCGCTGTCCACCTTCGCGCTGGCCGCCTTCGAGCTGCTGGATCCCGAATCTCCCTCCTACGCGCTGGACATGGTCTCCGTCGTGGAATCCACCCTCGATGATCCGCGTCAGATCCTGGCCGCACAGACGAACAAGGCCAAGGGCGAGGCCGTGGCGCAGATGAAGGCCGACGGGATCGAATACGAGGAGCGGATGGAGCGGCTGATGGACATCAGCCACCCCCAGCCGCTGGAGGAACTGCTCTTCCACGCCTTCGGGTTGTACCGCAAGTCCCATCCGTGGGTCGGGGACCACCCGCTGTCGCCGAAGTCGGTCATCCGCGACATGTACGAACGGGCGATGACCTTCACCGAGTTCGTCTCCTTCTACGATCTCGCTCGTACCGAGGGCATCGTGCTGCGCTATCTGGCCAGTGCCTACAAGGCCCTGGAGCACACCGTCCCGGACGACCTGAAGTCGGAGGACTTCCAGGACATCATCGAGTGGCTCGGCGAGATGGTCCGGCAGGTGGACTCCAGTCTTCTCGACGAGTGGGAGCAGCTGGCCAATCCGGAGGACGAGACGGCCGAGGAGGCCCAGGAGCGCGCCGACCAGGTCAAGCCGGTCACAGCCAACCCGCGTGCCTTCCGCGTTCTGGTACGCAACGCGATGTTCCGCAGGGTGGAGCTGGCCGCTCTCGACAAGGTGGCCGAGCTGGGCGAACTGGACGGCGAGTCGGGCTGGGACGCCGACACCTGGGCCGAGGCGATGGACTCCTACTGGGACGAGTACGACGACCTGGGGACGGGCCCCGACGCCCGCGGGCCGAAGCTGCTGCGGATCGAGGAGGTGCCGGAGGACCGGCTCTGGCGCGTCCGGCAGACTTTCGCGGACCCGCGCGGCGATCATGACTGGGGCATCTCGGCCGAGGTGGACCTTGTCGCCTCGGACGACGAGGGGCGCGCGGTCGTCAAGGTGACCGACGTGGGCCAGCTGTGAGCACGGGCGGGCACGCGGTGAACGCGTCTGAAGCGAGAGAGGACCTGACAACATGACCGGGCCCAGTCCCGCCGAACGCCTCGTAGACCTGCTGAACCTTGAAGAGATCGACCTCAACATCTTCCGCGGCGACAGTCCCCAGGAATCCCTCCAGCGGGTTTTCGGCGGACAGGTCGCGGGGCAGGCCCTCGTGGCGGCGGGCCGTACGGTGGAGGACCGCAGGCCGGTGCACTCGCTCCACGCGTATTTTCTCCGTCCGGGGATCCCGGGTGTTCCGATCGTGTACCAGGTGGAGCGGGTCAGGGACGGCAGGTCTTTCACCACCCGCCGGGTCATCGCCGTCCAGCGTGGCCGGACCATCTTCAATCTGACTGCTTCCTTCCACCATTCCGAACCCGGGTTCGAGCATCAGTTGCCGATGCCACAGGTGCCCGAACCTGAGAGCCTGCCGAGGCTCGCGGACGAGATCCGCGAGCATCTGGGCTCGCTTCCTGTGCCGTTGGAGCGCATGGCCCGTCGTCAAGCCTTCGACCTGCGCTATGTGGAGCGGTTGCGCTGGAGCCCCGCCGAGCTGAAAGGCGTCGAGCCCCGCAGCGCCGTATGGATGCGTGCCATCGGCTCACTCGGTGACGACCCGCTGGTGCACACCTGCGCGCTGACCTATGCGAGCGATATGACACTGCTGGACGCGGTGCGCCTCCCCATCGAGCCGCTTTGGGGACCAAGGGGCTTCGACACGGCCTCGTTGGACCACGCGATGTGGTTCCACCGGCCCTTCCGTGCCGACGAGTGGTTCCTCTATCAGCAGGAATCGCCTATCGCGACGGGCGCGCGCGGCCTGGCGCGGGGGCAGATCTACGACCGGGAGGGCAAGCTGATCGTCTCCGTGATGCAGGAAGGGCTCTTCCGCGCGCACGCCCCCGGCCGCTCCACAGATCCCCGGAGCCAGCCTCAGCAGTAGGGCCGGGCCCTGGGCTGACCTGCTGGTACGCCACTGTCCTCGTCGCCTTCATCTGCCGCTGCGTCACACCCCGTGCTGCCCTCCCGACGCCGGGACCGGTCACCGGGCCGGGCGTACTGTCGGTTTCGCCCTTCGCCCTCGCAGGGACCAGCGTCGCCGCTGCCCGGTTGCCGAGGGCCCCGTCACCGGATGGGGTGTGCCGGGGTCAGGCCGTCCGGCGCCGAGTGCGGACTCGGGCAGCGCGTGGCCCGCGACGACCGGTGCGGGAGCATCCGCGGCTGGGCCGGGCCTTACCCGGGATTTCGTACACGGGTCCGCGGAGCGGGCCTCCTCCAGAGCGGCGTGGAGCGTCAGACGGAACCAGCGGATCTCGTCCTCTTCTTCGGCGAAGCAGACTTCGTCCAGCGCGTCCCTGGTCGCCTCCGACTCGCTGCGCCCCTCTACCAGCGGTGGTCGCAGCGCCGCCAGCCGCGCGCGCTCGGCCGGATCGGGCACGGTCCGCGCCAGCGTGTCGTCATCCAGCACACTGGCCCACGCTGCCGCACGCTCCCACGGGCTGTCCGCCTGGGAGGTGAGCTGCTGGACTCGGCGGCTGCGCCAGCGGCTCGCCCGGTGATCGGCTCCGCTGTCAAGCCCGGCTCGCAACCCCTCGGGGAGGCGCCCCGCCAGCAGTGCCGGGTTCCTCTCCCCGAACTCCCTCAGTTCCTCGGCGAGATAGAGCCAGACGATAGTGCGATAGCGGTTGACGTAGAGCTTCACCGGACCGAAACAACCGGCCCTCGCGAGGCGCACGAACCGGGAGGGGCTGATGCCCAGCAGTGCTGACCCCTCTCCCGTCCCGACAACCCGCAACCGCTCGTGAAGCCTCTGGGGGAAGCCCTTTGTCCCTCGCACGCGGTCGAGTTCCTCCCGCGCCACTCGACGTGGCCTTCCTGGGGCCCCCGGCACAGTACGGAGCTCGCCCGTCTGCACCGCCAGCGCCAGTTCCCTGGGGCGCAGCCCCAACTCTTTGGCCGCCGTGCGCAGCCCCACATTCGGTGTGTCCCCGACGGTGCTTCCGGCACAGTCCTGGGCGAACTCCATTCGCATCTCGTCATCCCCCGCTGTCGTCCAACTGGCTTGTGCAATGACGATAGCGGGCCACCGGCGTCTCTCGCCGAGCCTGTGGATAACTCTGTAGAGCCCAGCTCAGGTGCTGTTTCGCGCGCCCACTCCCAAGTGTTCACCAACGCGGTTGACCAACAGCGTCATCTCGTAGGCGACCTGGCCGATGTCGGCTTCGGCACCAGCGAGCACACACAGGCAGCTCCCGTCCCCCGCCGCCGTTACGAACAGCACGCCTTCATCGAACTCGATCATGGTCTGGCGTACCCGGCCGGCTCTGAAATGCTGGCCTGAACCCTTGGCCAGGCTGTGGAGGCCGGAGGAGACGGCAGCCAGGTGCTCCGCGTCCTCGCGGTCGAGGTCGTGACTGCTCCCCGTGACGAGTCCATCGTTCGAGAGGACCAGCGCGTGCCGGACCGACGAGATCCGCTTCGTGAGGTCGTCCAGCAACCAGTCGAGTCCCGTGTTCAGTGCCACCCGCTGCCCCCTATTCCTCGGCATCTGCCGTGCCACCCTTACCCACGAGAGCACGGTGAGCAACCATTGGAATCCCTGGGCCGGGCCTGGTTACACGCCTGTCGCTTCTGTCACCGTCACGTCGGAAAAGAGACGCGCTTCGCGGTCGTACAGCTTGCCCGGGCGCACGGACGTCCACCTCCTCGGCAGCATCGCGATGGGGCGTGCCGCCGGAGCAAGAGCGACGGTGTCCCGCAGCGATACCGAACACCGTCGAGACACCGTCGATGCCTCCAGGCCGTTGGAAGCAGCCGGCGCCGTAACTCACCGGGAGCACCAAGGGTGCCCCCGGTGCACGAAGTGGCCGATCGCCGGGATGTGCCTCTCCATGCCGACCTCACGAGCATCAACACTCCCTGCGCGTGGGCCGCCAGAACACACGACGACCGCCAGCGAAACCGCTCGGAACAGCTGCCGATCGCGACGGGTCCCCGCGTGTCAATACATGGGTGCCCCGAGTTACCGGACGGCCAGCATCCGGTCCCCCGCGCCGAGAACGGCCCGGGTGGGTGGAGGACGGCGGGGAAGCGGCGAGCCTTGGGGCACGCCTTTCCGAGCCGGGCCGAGGCTGCCCTAGGAGGATGGCTGTCGCCTCAGAACGCGTCCGGCGTAAGCCATTCTGCGTCCATGCGAGTCGGCCAGGCGTCTCATGGTGGGAGACGCCGGCTCGGTAGGGCGCACGACGAGAACATTACGGAAGCAGTCAAAAGTGGACAGGGTGACATACGTCGTCCGGCACCGTGCTTACCTACCTGGACCTCACGGGTGAACACCTCGCAGATGAAGACCTCGCGGACGATGATGGCCGGATGGTGCAGCGGATGGCAGAAGACAGAGCAGCGGTACGGGAATTCTTCACCGAGCGGGCGGCCCGCTGGGAGGCGCGCTTCCCCGACGACGGACCGGCCTACGCGGCGGCGGTCGCGGAGTTGGGCCTGTCACCGGGCGCCTCGGTGCTGGATGCGGGCTGCGGCACGGGGCGAGCGCTGCCCGCGCTGCGCGAAGCCGTCGGATCCGAGGGCACGGTACTGGGTGCCGATCTCACTCCGGCGATGCTGGAAGAGGCCGTGGGTAATGGGCGCGACCGCGACGCCGCCCTCCTCATGGCGGATGTCTCCCAGCTTCCGCTGAGAGACGGGCTGCTGGACGCCGTTTTCGGCGCCGGGCTCATCTCGCACCTGCCGGGTCCGGGCAGCGGACTACGGGAGCTCGCCCGCGTCGTACGCTCCGAGGGACAACTCGCGCTCTTCCACCCGGTGGGCCGGGCCGCCCTCGCGGAGCGCCATGGCCGACAGATCACCCCGGACGATGTACGGGCCGAGCCCGTGCTGCGCCCGCTGCTGGCTGCGGCAGGGTGGCGGCTGGTGTCGTATGTGGACGAGGACGACCGCTATCTCGCGCTCGCTGTGCGGGAGCCGCAGGAGTCGTAGCGCACCGCGGAACGGGTCCGGGAGGCACTTCGACTGGTCCTGGGCCCAACGCTGTCTCCCGCCCGCCGGATTGCGTCCGGCTTCCCGAGTCTGTTGCGGAACCGCTGAGGAAGCTATGGTCACCGGCATCCGATGCGAAGGGAAGATCGTTGCCCGCCGACGAGGAAGACGCGCTCTATGTGCTGACCGCCGTGCTGCTCACCCCGGCGCAGTTTCCCAGTGTGCTGGGCGATGACTATCCGGAGGTCTGCGCCGTGCTGGGCCTGGAGCCCTTCGCCGAGGGATACGGACTTGTCCTGGGGCAGGACGGGGCGGGGGCGCGGTGGACCGTGGTGAGCGAGGATGTGACGCTGGTGGCTTGTGCCATCGCCGCCTGGGACTGCGGGATGGGCTACGACCTGTCCCCCGGTGACGACAGTGTCGTCGCGGTCGTGCCCGGGTGGCCGCTGTCCCTTGCGGTGGCGGCACCGGGCCTACCCGAGCCGCACGATCCCGCGCCCGATGGGGAACAGACCGGGGACTGGACGGTGCTCTGCCCGCCGGACACATCCCGGTGGGGTCCCGCGCAGCGCCGGCTGGGTGCCGACGAGATCGCGCTCCAATGGACGCGGTGGCGGGCACAGGTTCAGGACAGCGTGGAGTTCGTGGAGGCGGGTGAGGAACCCGACAGCGAGGTGCGGCGCGTCCTCGCGGAGGTGCGCGCGTATGTCGAGGCCCCTCCGCCGCCCGGACGGATCCGGTCCGCCTTCGCCTCGGGTGAGGCACGCACACTGCGTGCTGATGGCCCTGGATGGAGCGTCGTCGCGCGCACGGACGACATCGCGTTCGTCCTGCTCGACGAGGCGCCTGGCGAGGTGCGGCCAGTAGGTCGGGGCCGCGAACTGCCTCAGCTGCTCGCGGCCCTCGACGACATCGCGGTACGCCCCGCGGCGTGAGAGTGGTTCTCGCGGCTCCGAGCAGGCAGTCGCCCCGGGCTCAGCGCCCGAGTTCCTTACGGCCCACCCTGCGCAGCCTGCGCCGCTGTGAGGGGTCCAGCGTCAGATAGGCGACTGCCGGCACGCCGACGATCACCAGCAGCGCGATCCAGAACGACGTCAGCCACCACAGCAGCAGCCCCACGGCCACTCCGCCGACGGCGATCTTGCCTCGGTTGGTCATCTCGATCCCTCCTCCCGCGCGGCTGCGGCTGCCGCTCTTCGAACAGCAACTCGCACCACTCATTCCATTGAACGCCATCGGGGCCGGATAGGTTCCCTCCACGTTTCCCGACCTCCCCGCGTGTGAGGTACCCTCGGCCGCTCGCTCCGCTAGTCAAATTTGAGGAATGCTTCAGACTGTGGCAGAGACCCTGGCAACGCCCTCCTGGTCATCGCAGTTCATCCACTGCGCGGCGGTACTCCTCCCCGCGGATCCGCCCCGTAGCTCACGGATCGCCTTCTGGCACCCGGACGGTGTGCCGCCGTTGTCTGCCGTCGCCGAGGAGGAAAGCCGCCGGATGCCCGGCGCCCCCGAAAGACTCCATGCATCCGGGCGCCCGGGTATCCCCGAGGAGCTGACCGTTGTGGTCCCCGATGACGGGGGCACTCCCGATCTCCGCACGGTACCCGCGGTATCACTTTCCGTACACGAGGCTCTTCCCCTGCTCACCCGGGCACACGCGGCCGGTCACGGCGGTGTCCGCGGCCCCGGCAGCAGCGGCGCCTTCTGGGGTGCTCTGGCCTTGCACGCGCTGCGGCTCGCCGCCCTGGGAAGGCTGTTGCCCGGCCTGAGCCCGTCGGGCCACGACGCCTGGCGCTTCGGGCCGCTCGGTGCCGAGGATCACTCCGTGCTGGCGGAGTTCGCCGCCGCGATGCCGCCCTATGCGCACGCTGTGCCCCTGCCCGGCCCCGGTCCACTGCGGATGCCCTCCCCCGGGCCGCTGGTACGCGCGTTCCTGGATGCCGTGGCCGACGGTCTGCCGCGCACCCCCGCCGCGGCACTGGCCGCGGGCAACCCGGCGTTCACCGACGAGCAGCCGCGGAAGATCTCGGAACTGAGGGAGTGGGCCGCCGATGTGGCCGCCGGGATCGACGCGGGCGTACGGCTCTCGCTCCGTGTCGAGGTCAGCGGACTGCCCTCGGCGGAAACGATCCCGGAGGAGGGAAGGGAAACAAGCGGAGCGCCGGAGGCGGAGCGAGAAGCGGATGCTCCGGTCCGATTCCGTGGCGTACTGCAACTGCACTCGGCGGCGGACAGCACCTTGGTCGCCGATGCGGCCGAGGTCTGGGCGGGTACGTCGCACACCGCCGAACGCTTCGGACCGGGGGTGCGCACGGAGACGCTGCTGACCTTGCGCAGGGCGGCGGCGGCCTGGGAGGCGCTCGCCCCGCTGCTGTCAGCCGCTGTGCCCGATGCCATCGAGCTGGCCGAAGAGGAGATCGCCGAACTGCTGAGCGGCTCGGTCACCCGGGCCCTGGCGGCAGCAGGAGTGCGGGTCCACTGGCCACGCGAGTTCGCCCGCTCTCTGAGCTCCCGTGCCGTGGTCGGTCCTGGCAGCATTCAGACGGGGGATGGAGCAGCGTCCCTCGACGGTCGGGCCGAGGGCCCAGGGCTGCCCTCCCTGCTCTCGCCCGACGCACTCCTGAGTTTCGATTGGCGGTTCGCGGTCGGCGACCAGGAGATCTCCCGCCAGGAGCTGGAGCAGTTGGCCGAAGCGGGCCGTCCGCTGGTCCGGCTGCGCGACCAGTGGGTGCTCATCGACCCCGAGGAGGTCCGCAAGGCCGGCCGCCGTAAGGACCACAAGGTCCGCGCACTGGACGCGCTCGGGGCCGCCCTCACCGGCGCCACCGAGCAGGACGGTGAACGAGTCGAGATCCGGGCCACCGGATGGCTGGAGACGCTGCGCGAGCGTCTCGCCGACCCGGAGCGCCGCGACGAGCCCCCGCTGCCGCCCCCACCACAGCTGAGAGCAACGCTGCGGGACTACCAGCTGCGGGGCCTGGACTGGCTGCACCGGATGACCTCACTCGGCCTCGGCGCCTGTCTCGCCGACGACATGGGACTCGGCAAGACCATCACGCTGATCGCCCTGCACCTGCGCCGCCAGGCCACCCCGGCCACAGCCGGACCGACCCTGGTGGTGTGCCCCGCCTCCCTCATGGGCAACTGGCAGCGCGAGATCCAACGGTTCGCACCGGATACTCCCGTACGCCGGTACCACGGGGCGGCGCGCGGCCTGGAGGAGCTGCGCGGCGGCGAATTCGTACTGACCACATACGGGACGATGCGGCTGGATTCCGAGCGCCTGGCGAGCCCGGTCGACGGCTCCTGGGGCATGGTCGTCGCCGATGAGGCGCAGCACGTCAAGAACCCCTTCGCCGCGACGGCCAAGGCACTGCGTACGCTGCCCGCACGCGCCAGGGTCGCGCTGACCGGCACACCCGTGGAGAACAATCTCTCCGAGCTGTGGTCGGCCCTGGACTGGACGACACCCGGCCTCCTGGGCCGGCTCGGCTCCTTCCGCAGGCGCTACGCCGACGCAGCCGAAGGCGGCGACCCCGCTGCCGCCGAACAACTGGCCCGGCTCGTGGCGCCGTTCCTGCTGCGCCGTCTCAAGACCGACCCGGGCATCGCGCCCGAACTGCCGGCGAAGACCGAGACCGACCGCGCCGTCGCGCTGACACCCGAACAGGCCGGGCTCTATGAGGCGGTGGTGCGCGAGAGCCTCGCCGAGCTGAGCGGAACCGACGGCTTCGCCCGGCGTGGCCTGGTGGTCAAGCTGCTCACCTCGCTCAAGCAGATCTGCAACCATCCGGCGCAATACCTCAAGGAGGAGAACGGACGGCTGCCGGACCGCTCGGGCAAGCTGGAACTCCTGGACGAGTTGCTCGACACGATGCTCACCGAAGACTCCGGTGTGCTCGTATTCACTCAATACGTGCAGATGGCCCGCCTGCTGGAGCGGCACTTGGCGGACCGGGGCGTGCCGACGCAGTGCCTGCACGGCGGGACGCCTGTCGCCCGGCGTGAGGAGATGGTGCGCCGGTTCCAGGAGGGCGCGGTCCCTGTCTTCCTGCTCTCGCTGAAGGCGGCCGGGACGGGGCTCAACCTGACCCGGGCCGCTCATGTCGTCCATTACGACCGCTGGTGGAACCCCGCCGTCGAGGCCCAGGCGACCGACCGTGCGTACCGCATCGGCCAGACCCGGCCCGTGCAGGTCCACCGGCTCGTCACGGAGGGGACGATCGAGGACCGTATCGCCGCGATGTTGCGGCGCAAACAAGCCCTCGCGGATGCCGTGCTGGGCTCGGGCGAGGGCGCGCTGACCGAGTTGTCCGACGCGGAACTGGCCGAACTGGTGGAGCTGCGGAAGGTGGAGCGGTGAGCGACGAGGACCGGATGCTCGCGGAAAATGACGACGACCGGATGCCCGGAACGCGCCATGCCGAGTACGGCGAGTACGAGGAATACGGCGGTCAGGAGGAACACGGCGAATCCGACAGAGAATTCGGCGAGGAGGGCAGCGGGCACTCCGGGCTTCCGGGGCACGCGGGAGAGGGCGGCCTGACGGCCCGAGAGAAGGTGTTCGCGCCCCTGCCACCTGCCCAGGGCCGCGGCTTCGCGCGCACCTGGTGGGGCCAGACGTGGCTCAAGGCACTTGAGGACACCGCACTGGACGGCGCACAGCTCAAACGGGGCCGAAAGTTCGCGCGGCAGGGAGCGGTCGGCGCCGTCGCCGTTCGCCCCGGCCGTATCACCGCCGTCGTCCTGGGGGCGGACCGCACGCCGTACCGCGCCGATGTGCTGCTGCGCGAGCTGGAAGAGGAGGAGTGGGACCGGATGCTGGACCTGATCGTGGACGAGGCGGGCCATATCGCGGCCCTGCTCGACCGCGACATGCCACCACGGCTGGTGGAGGACGCGGCCGGGGCCGGGCTCGAACTGCTCCCCGGTATCGGCGATCTGGATCCCGAGTGTGCGTGCGAAGCCTGGGACCACTGCCCGCACACGGCCGCCCTGAGCTATCAGATGGCGCGGCTGTTGGACGAGGATCCCTTCGCGCTGCTGCTGATGCGCGGCAGAGGCGAGCGCGAGCTGCTGGACGCCCTTCAAGAGCGCAGCGCCGCACGCGCGGTACCTGATCCCCACGGCTCGTCCCCCGCCCCGGACGGCGCCGAAGAGGTGGCAGGAGTGGACGCCGCCGAGGCGTTCGCCATGGAAACGTTGCTGCCTCCCCTGCCCGGCCCTCCGGCGCCGGTCCGGGAGCCGGGTGAGGTCGCCGCATTGGACGTCGGCGCGTCCGACGCGCCGGGGCTGGACATCGACGCGCTCACGTTCCTCGCCTCGGATGCCGCGGCACGAGCCCGCCGCGCCCTCATCGATGCGGAATCCCCCGGACACGCCTCCCGGCCCGCGCCGGGCCCGCTGACGCTCTGGGAGGACGCGGTGCGGCTGGCCTCCGGACATCCGGGGCACGTCATGAAAGCACGGCTGGCACAGGGGTGCGGGCGCAGCGAGCGCGAGCTGGAGGCAGCGGTGCGCGCATGGGAGTTCGGGGGCCGGGACGCGCTGGTCGTACTCGATGGCACGTGGTCGCCTTCGTCGGCTGATCTGGCGCGTGCCACGGCCCAGTTGGACGCCGCGTGGGCGGATGGCGAGGAGCGTCCACGGCTGCGTGCGGCGGGCCCCCGCTGGACGGCCCCGGGGGCGCGGGCGCAACTGCGCTACGGCCCGGACGGCCTGTGGTGGCCCTTCCGCAAGCAGGGACGCTCCTGGTGGCCCGCCGGCGCCCCGGAGCGCGACCCGGCGGCCTCCTGGGCTGTCGCGTCGGCGGAGGACGACGCAGACGAGGGGCCGGCCGAAGCGCACTGAAGGGCACGCCTGCCATCCGGGGGTCGCGAGACTTCCGACTGGGGCCTGAACACACGTGTGCCGTCGCTTCATGCACGTGTGCCGTCGCTTCCCGGCGGGGGGCGACGGCACACTGTGCGCTCGAATGTCCGCTCAGGTCAGGCGAGTCCGTTCAGCACCGGAAGGTAGCCGCCGGACTGTCCCGCAGCGGTGGGGTGGTAGGACTCGTCCACCGGCAGGGTGACGCTGTGCAGCCACTCGTCGCCGCTGCAGATCTCGTGTCCGCTGAAGGTGGGCCGCACGTCGCCGAAGCTGTAGCCGTGGTCGGCCGCGCGCTTGGCGGTGACGTCGTTGAGCGCGTCGGAGGCCGAGTTGATGGCTTCCCGCGACTTCTCACTGATGCCGCCGCTGCAGTCGCCACCGAGCTTGTAGATGTGGGGGTATCCGAGCACGACGACCTTCGCCGAGGGAGCTTTGCTCCGGATGGCGTCGTAGACGGAATCGAGCTTGCCCGGGAGGGTGTTCGAGATGTAGTCCTCGGCCTGCTGAACGCGGGTCAGGCAGGCGCTCTCGCCCTGGAGTACACAGGTGGTCATCGCGTCGGCGAAGCCTGCGTCGTTGCCGCCGATGCTGATGCTGACGAGCCCGGTCGAACCGTTGAGGGGGCCGAGCTGGCCGGAGAGCACGTCGCCGGTGCGCGCGCCGGAGCAGGCCGTGAAGTCGAAGGTGGAGGGCGAGTTGGCGGCGCTCCAGAGCTTGGGGTACGCGTTCGCGCTCCGTTTGCAGTCGCCGGAGTCGTAGTCTCCGGCGCCCACGCCGGAGGAGTAGGAGTCGCCCAGAGCCACATAGCCGGTGGCGGTGGTCTCCTCCGCGACGGCTGAAGTGGCTGCCGTCAGGGTCGAGAGTCCGAGGAAGACGACGACGGCGGTGGCCGTTGACGCCCATCTGCGCAGCTTCATGGAACCTCTCATGGATGGCATGGAAAGGAACACCTGTCACATCGGTCACCGCAACTTACCCCGCCGGGGACGTGTCCATGCCAAACAAAGGGAGCGCAACTACTCGCGTAAACCACCGCGTTGGCACCGGTAAGCCCAGTGGGGGACGTGCCGAAGAGGATCTTCCGCAACCATAAGATCCCTACACACGCGGTCCCCCGGACGAACCGCTCCACTTGTTGCCCCTCAACGGCGCACAGGAGCGCGGCGCACCGCCGCCGACCGCGCCTCCACGAACGCGGGGCCACAAACACAGCACCGGATCGCTGACCGGTGACGCCGGGCCCCGTTCCCGGCACCGCCCCGTGAACCCGCCGCCCACGCCAGGTCCACGAAGTGAGCTGCGGCCCGCGAGAGGTCACACCAATGGTTTGTACAGCTTCTTGCCCTCGCCTGCCGTCAGGCTGCATGTGACCGAACTGATGCCGGAATTGACGCTCTTGGCCTTGGGATACGAGACGAGCGTGCCTCCGACGGCGCCTCTCGGCTGCATGGCCGCCTTGTTCTTCAGCGAGCTGCGGCAGACCGAGCCGGCCTGCCGGCGCACGGCGCTGTCCGTTGCGTAATCGCCGGTGATCTTCTTACGGCTGACAACCTCCGCGTCGTGCGGGGTGTCGCACTCGCGCGGCTCGACCGAGCCCGCCTTGCCGGAGCGGTCGTAGCAGTCACCGACCTGGAGCATGAAGGAGGGCAGCGAAGCGCCCCCAGCACCTTCGCCGGACTCCTGGGAAGGCAGCCCGTCCCCCGGATCCGGGGCGGGAAAGTCGGTGGCCGCGCCGTCATCCGCCGGTTCGTCGGAAGACTCCTTGCCCGGACCGTCCGCCGTCGTGCTCGACGCGGGCGGACCGCCCTTGCCGGAGGTCTTGTCCTTCCCGTCCTCCGCTCCGGTCAAGAAGACCACGCTCGCCGTGATCAGCGCGAGAGCGGCCACCGCGGCAGCGACCACCGCAGCGATCAGCTTCCTCCGCCGCAGCCCCTGCGGAGGCACCTGCGGGGGCCGGCTGTCGGGCGCGGGCGGGCCGAATCCGCCCGCGCCGAACCCACCCGAGCCGGGCGGTCCGAACCCCGGCGGCTGCGCGGGAGGCGGCGGAGTGCCCGACGGGGGCCGACCCGGTGGCGGCGGCATCGTCATGTTCGCCCCCCTGTCATGTCATTCTCGCGCTCCGCAGTTGGGCTCGCCGCTCATGCATGGCACGGTGCCGGATGGTGGGAGAGAAGCAGCAGGAACTGACGCAACCGAGGAGAAGTATGAGCACACCCGACCAGGGCGGCACGCATCAGACTACCTCCGCTCCGCCCGTTCCCTACTACGCCGATGTCTCCCCCGGCACCGGCTGTCTGCCACCGCGTGCCTGGATACCCCGTTCCGACGCACCACGTCTGGAACTCACAGGGACAGCCTGGAAGTTCCGACTATCCCCCACCGCGGGCGGACACGGGGAGGACTTCGCGCGTCCGGACTTCGACGACACCGGATGGGCCGGTCTTCCCGTGCCCTCCCACTGGGTCCTGCACGGGCATGGATCGCCCGCGTACACCAACACGCGCTATCCGTTCCCGGTCGACCCGCCGCATCCGCCGGACGAGAACCCCACGGGGGACCACCGGTACGCATTCGGTCTGCCGGATGCCTGGCCCCTGGAGGCCGGTGGGGCAGGAGGCGAGGGTGAGGCCCTGCTGCGCTTCGAGGGCGTGGAGTCCTGCGCGCGGGTATGGCTCAACGGCCGGGAACTCGGCACCTTTCAAGGCTCGCGGCTGCCCCATGAGTTCGCCGTGGGCTCCCTGCTGCGGCGCGAGGGCAACGTCCTGGCAGTCCGCGTCCACCAGTGGTCGGCCGGCAGCTACCTGGAGGACCAGGACATGTGGTGGCTGCCCGGGATCTTCCGCGAGGTCACCCTGCTACACCGGCCGCCCGGCTCCGTCGTGGACCACACCGTGCATGCCGGATACGACCACACGACGGGCCGCGGCACCCTCCGCGTCGAATCCGACCCACCCGGCCGGGTCCTCGTGCCCGGACTGGGCCTCGACCTGGCCACCGGTCAGGAGGCAGTCCTTCCGGTGGAGCCCTGGACCGCCGAGACACCACACCTGTACGAGGCCGAACTCGTGACCGGGGGCGAGCGGATACCGCTGCATCTCGGGTTCCGTACCGTGACGGTCGAGAACGGCCTCTTCAGGGTCAACGGGCGCAGGGTGCTGCTCCGTGGTGTCAACCGGCACGAGTTCCACCCCGAGACCGGCAGGACGCTGGACACCGGCACCATGCGCCGCGACCTGGAGCTGATGAAGCGGCACAACATCAACGCCGTGAGGACGAGCCACTATCCGCCCCATCCCGCCTTCCTCGACCTGTGCGACGAGCTGGGCGTGTGGGTGGTGGACGAGTGCGACCTGGAGACCCACGGTTTTCTCGCACTGGATGGTGCGAGAAATCCCGTGGACGACGAACGGTGGACTCCTGCCCTCGTGGACCGTGCGGCCCGGATGGTCGAACGGGACAAGAACCATCCGTCGGTGGTCATCTGGTCGCTCGGCAACGAGTGCGGCGGGGGTTCCGGGCTGACGGCCATGGCGCACTGGATCCGCGAGCGCGACCCTTCACGGCCCCTGCACTACGAGAACGACCACGGGTATCCGGACAGCGATTTCTACTCCCGCATGTACCTGCCCCATGACCAGGTCGAGTCCATCGGCCGGCGGGGCGAGCCGTCGATGGGGAGCCCTGCGCAGGACGAGCGGCGCCGTTCCCTGCCGTTCATCCTGTGCGAGTACGCCCACGCCATGGGCAACGGCCCCGGAGGGCTGAGCGAATACCAGCGGCTGTTCGAGACCTATGACCGCTGCCAGGGCGGTTTCGTGTGGGAGTGGATCGACCACGGGATCTCGCGGCGTACCGAGGACGGCCGGTCGTTCTTCGCCTACGGGGGCGACTTCGGCGAGGAGTTGCACGACGGGAACTTCGTCTGCGACGGCCTGCTCTTCCCCGACCGCACCCCCTCCCCCGGCCTGACGGAGTACAAGAAGGTCATCGAGCCGGTCCGGATCTCCCCCGGAACGGCCCCGGGCACCGTGCTGGTCACCAACGGCCACGACTTCGCCGACCTGTCCCACCTCGCCTTCGAGTGGTCCTACGAGAGCGGCGGGGAGCAGGTGAGCGGCGGCATGCTGCCTCTGCCCGAGACATCCGTGCCGCCAGGAGGCTCCGTCGAACTGCCCCTGCCCTCACCCCCCGAGACCGGCAGGGCGGGCGAGGCGTGGTGGACGGTGCGGGCGGTGCTCGCGGGCGACACCGCGTGGGCGGGCAGGGGGCATCCGGTCGCCTGGGGCCAACTGCCCGCCCCAGAGCCCGAGTGCGCTCCGGCCGGGGCGCTCCCCTCGGCCCCCGCGACGCCCCGCCGTGTGGAAGCCTCCCGAGCTCCCCAGGCGGCGGTGGACAGCGGGCAGGTCATCCGGCTCGGCCCCGGACTCTTCTCCGCGGCCGACGGCACTCTGCTGAGCTTCGGCACACTCCCATTGCGAGGGCCGAAGCTGGATGTGTGGCGGGCGACGACCGACAACGACGACGGGGCGCCCTTTCAGCCCGATGTCCGGACGGGCCCGCTGTGGCGCCGCCACGGGCTGCACCGGATGCGGCACAGGGCCGACGGTGTCCGGATCGCCGGGGACGCCCTCACGGTCCGCTCACGAGTCGCCCCGGCCGCCTCGGCGCTCGGCTTGCGCACGCACTACCGGTGGACCGGCGACGCGGAACGGTTGCGGCTCACCGTAACGGTCGAGCCGGAGGGCGTCTGGGACTTCCCGCTGCCCCGTCTGGGTCTGCGCCTGGGCCTGCCCGCCGCGTACGGATATGCCACCTGGTTCGGCGGCGGCCCCGGGGAGTCCTACCCCGACACGACGTGCGCCGCGCGGGCCGGGCTGTGGCGGAGCACCGTGGACGCGCTCCAGACGCCCTATGTGCGTCCGCAAGAAAACGGTGCCCGTGCGGATGTGCGGTGGGTCGAGCTGACGCAGGGCCCGGGCGGGCCGGGACTGCGCGCCGAGGCCGATGCCGAGCGCTGCTGGTTCACCGCGCGGCGCTGGACGAGCGAGCAACTGGATGCGGCGGAGCACACCACGGACCTGGTGCCGGGCGACACCGTCTGGGTCAATCTCGACCACGGCATGCACGGCATCGGCTCGCAGTCCTGCGGTCCGGGTGTGCTGCCGGAATATCGACTCAAGGCGACAGGGGCGCGGTTCTCCTTCACCTTCCTCGCCGTTCCCCCGGCCGGGAAAGGATGAAGCATCCGGAGGCGAAAGCGCCGGTGGTGGGGTGAAGGACAGTATCCGGTGGCGGCCGTGACAGGGGGGCGGGCCGGAGCAATTCCGGCCCGCCCGTGCTCACTTGACGCCGACGCCGCCGTAGCCCATGTGGTGGGTGAGTTCCTCACCCGCGGGCACCGGGCCGTCCGGCCGCCACAGGGGCAGCTGGACGAGACCGGGCTCCAGTAGTTCGAAGCCTTTGAAGAAGCGGCGGATCTCGTCCCCCGAACGCCACTGGGCGCTGGCGGTCGACTCCTCGTTGTAGACCTTGGCCACTTGGTCGAAGCCCTTGTGGCTGTTGAAGTCGTCGGTGGCGTGGCTCAGGATGAGGTGGCTTCCGGCGGGGAGCCGCTCGGTCAGGGTCCTGACAATGCCCTCCGCGTCCTCGGCGTCGGTGACGAAGTGCAGGACGGCCAAGAACATCAACGCGACAGGCTCGTCGAAGTCGATCAGGTTGTGGATGACCGGATTGTCGAGGATCGACTGGGGGTCACGGATGTCGCCCAGCACCATGCCGGCGTTTCCGGAGTTGGTGAGCTTGGCCGCGGCGTAGGTGGCGACGATCGGGTCGTTGTCCACGTACGCGACGCGGACGTCGGGGTGTACCTCCCTGGCCACCTCGTGGGTGTTGGGCGAGGTGGGGATGCCGGTGCCGATGTCGATGATCTGGCGTACCCCGGCGGCTACGGCGGTCCGCACAGCCCGGTGCATGAAGTCGCGGTTGCTGCGCGCTGTGATCCCGATATCGGGCAGTGCGCTGAGCACGCGTCGGGCCGCGTCCCGGTCCGCTTCGTAGTTGTCCCGTCCGCCCAGGTAGTAGTCGTACATCCGGGCGGGATGCGGGGTGGTGGTGTCAATCTGCTCCGGGGTGAAGCCGGCCTCCGACACGCTCTTCTCCGTCTCGTTCGTTTCATCGCCGCCCATTCGTCCGAGGAGCGGACGCCCAGGCGTCTGGTGGGGGGTGGGGTGGTTCCGGTTCGTGCGGGTGCGGCGCCGGCGCCGGTCCGCGGACGTGCTGTTCCGCAGCGGGCTCGGATCAGGCGACCAGGAAGTCGGCCTTGCCTGCCTTCGCGGCTTGTATGAAGAGCGAGATGTCGCTGTGGCTCCAGATGAGGGCCGGTCCGTCCGGGTCGGTGGACTGGCGCAGCGCGACCCGCCCGTCGGCGAGCTTGAGGGCTTCGACGCAGCTGCCGCCGTTGCCTCCGCTCCAGGGCTTGCGCCAGCCTTCGGCGCCCAGCTGCTTGGCGGGCATTCCGCTGTAGATACGGCCCATGGTTCAAAACTCCTTGCGCAATGCACTGAGGACCGCCCTGGTCCGTGCCACCGGCACGGCCTGGGCGCTCATCCGGTCCAGCGCTTCCAAGAACGTGGAGACGTCGTCGCGCTGGTCGAGGTAGACCGCGCCCACCAGGCTCTCGGAGCAGACGACGTCCGGAAGTTCGTCGATCGGGAACCGGAAGAGGTGGAAGGGGCCGTACATCGCCGGATGCGGACCGGCGCTGAACGGCATGACCTGCAGCGCGACGTTCGTGCGCTCGGTGACCTGGAGGAGGTGGTCGATCTGCTCCCGCATCACCTCCGTGCCGCCGATCTGGCGGCGCAGGACGGTCTCGTCCACCACGGCCCACAGCAGGGGAGGATCCTCGTCCCTCGTGAGGACCGACTGCCTCTCCATGCGCAGCGCGACGCCCCGTTTGATCTCTCCCTCGGGAGCGTGGGGCATCCCGGCGCGCAGCACCGCTCGCGCGTAGCTCTCGGTCTGGAGCAGTCCGGGCACATAGTGCGGCTCATACGCGCGGATGACCTGCGATTCGCTCTCCAGGCTCACGAAAACGCTGAACCACTCGGGCAGCACGTCACGGTAGCGGTGCCACCAGCCGGGCTGGTTCGCCTCGCGGGCGAGTGCGATGAACGCTTCCAGCTCGTCCGGCTCTTCCACCCCGTAGGTGCGCAACAGCTTCTCGACATACGGGACTTTGAGGCCGACCTCGGCCTTCTCCATCCGACGGATGGTCGCGTGGGTGACGTCGAGGGCCCGGCCGGCCTGCTCGTAGGTCACACCCGCGCTCTCACGCAGGTGCTGCAGCCTCTTGCCCAGCACCATGCGCAAAACGGTGGGAGCCCCACCGCCCGTCCGCGAGTCCACCACTGTCGCTCCCCTCCAACTGACGTTATGCAGGGGAAGTTTGGCATGACAGCATCCACATGCACACCCTGTCACACGCGCTTCTGCAATTCACAGATTGATCCTTGCCTTACGCGAGTGGCGAACCGCATAGTGGACTCGTGGCTGCCCCCCATGACGCCCTGCCTTTAGACCACCGGCTCGACGGTGCACCGACGACCCGTCCCCTACGGGACGCCTTTCACCTTCCCGCCAGAGATACCTCTGTGGCTGCGGCACGTTCACGTGTGCTGGAGCGATTGCGCGAATGGTGCGTGGACGACGAGTCGAGCGCCGATGCCCAGTTGCTGATGTCCGAGCTGTTCACCAACGCCGTGCGGCACACCGACAGCGAGAAGATCACCTGCGAGCTGTGGGTCATCGGCGTGCGGCTGCGACTTGAGGTGGCCGACGAGGGCTGCGGGTCCGACCGGATACGCGCCGAGTGCGTGGAGAACACTCCGCTTGGCGACAGCGAAGGCGAAAGCGGACGCGGACTGCTGCTGGTGAGCGTGCTGGCAGATGACTGGGGCATACGCCCGGCCCGCACCGACGGCCCCGAAGGAATCACGGGCCATGCGGTGTGGGCCGAGCTGGAATGCCATCGGACGCCCCGCTGACATCACCCTTCGCCGATGGCAGGATGCACGGCACTTACCAGCCTCATCGGGCTGTCTTGCCGACCTGTCACCTCCTGGAGGCGCCGTGTCCGCACGATCCGCACGCAAGCGCAAGCACGCCACACCACTGGCCGCGGCGCTCGCAGCCGCTCTCCTGGTGTCCCTCACGGCCTGTTCCAGCACCAAGACCTCCGGTGGGGACGGCGGCGAGGTGGAGCTGGTCACCTCGGGCAAGCTCAAGACCTGCACCCATCTGCCCTACACGCCTTTCCAGTTCAGACAGGGAAAGAAGATCGTCGGCTTCGACGTCGATCTGGTGGATCTGGTCGCCAAGGACCTCGATGTCACCCAGGAGATCGTGGACACGCCCTTCGAGGGCATCCAGTCGGGCGAGGACCTCAACGCGGGCAAGTGCGATCTGGCCGCGGCGGGAATGACCATCACCCCCGTCCGCGCCAAGAACCTCGACTTCTCCGCCCCCTACTGCGACGCCACCCAGGCCCTGCTCGTCAAGAAGGGCAGGAGCGTGACCTCTCTCAAGGACCTCGAGGGGGAGAAGCTGGGCGTCCAGCAGTCCACCACGGGTGAGGAGTACGCGAGGAAGCACGCCAAAGACGTGACAGCCGTCCAGTTCGAGGATCTGGGCCTGTTGCTGACCGCGGTGAAGACCGGGCAGGTACGGGCCGGCATCAACGACAACGGCGTGCTCTACGACTACGCGAAGAAGAACCCGGACACCGAGGTCACGCAGGAGTTCGACACGGGCGAGCGCTACGGCATCGGCGTCCGGCGGGGCAATGACGCGCTGCGCAAACAGATCGACAGGACCATCAAGAAGGCCAAGGCGGACGGCCGTTACGACACGCTCTACAAGAAGTGGTTCGGTACGGAGCCGAAGAAGTGACGCGACGCAACCGCACCCGACTCATCCGCACCGCGCAGTACGGGGTACTCGGCGCCGCCGTCCTCGTGTTCGCGCTGGCCGCCGACTGGGGCGAGCTGCGCCGCGCCTTCTTCGACCTGGATGTCGCCAAGGAGCAGTTCCCCGAGGTCATCACCACGGCCTTGGTCAACACCGTCGTCTACACCGTCCTGGGCTTCGGCTTCGGGCTCGGGCTGGGCCTGCTGCTGGCCCTCATGCGGCTCTCGGAGGTCCCGCCGTACCGGTGGCTGGCCGTCGCCTACATCGAGTTCTTCCGGGGCGTCCCGGCGCTGCTGGTGTTCATCGCGCTCGGCTTCGGCGTCCCGCTGGCCTTCCAGGTGTCCATCAATCAGTACGTCACGGTGATGCTCGCCCTGGGTCTTGTGGGCGCCGCGTACATGGCGGAGACGATTCGCGCGGGGATCCTCGCAGTGCCCAAGGGCCAGACAGAGGCGGCACGTTCACTGGGGATGTCGCAGCCGCGTGCGATGGTTTCCATCATCATCCCGCAGGCGTTCCGCATCGTTTTGCCGCCGCTGGCCAACGAGCTGATCCTGCTCACGAAAGACTCGTCCCTTGTCTACCTGCTCGGCCTGTCCATGGATCAGTACGAGTTGGCCAAGTTCGGCCGGGACGCGCTCAACCAGCACCGCAGTCTCACCCCGGTCCTGATCGCCGGCCTGTTCTACCTGGCCATCACGCTGCCCTTGGGCCACCTGGTGCGGCGCCTGGAGTCCCGTACCGCGAGAGCGAGGTGAGCACTATGGCAACGGACGGCGGTGAAACCTCGCCGGTCGCCGGGGATGCGGACGACCGGGCGCACGCTGCCCGCACTGTGGCCATCGAGGTGGCGGCACTGCGCAAGTCCTTCGGGGAACTGGCGGTGCTCAAAGGCATCGACTTGACGGTGCGCGCCGGGGAGGTGGTCTGCGTGATCGGGCCCTCCGGCTCGGGGAAATCGACGCTGCTGCGCTGCGTGAACCTCCTGGAAGAGCCCACCTCGGGAACCGTGCGGGTAGCGGGCACCGAGGTCACCGGCCCTGATGTCGATCTCGACCAGGTGCGGCGCCGCATCGGCATGGTCTTCCAGGCATTCAACCTGTTCCCGCATCTGACCGTGCTGGGCAACCTGACGATTGCTCAGCGGCGGGTACTGCGCCGCGGCAAGGAGGAGGCCGAGGATGTCGCCCGGAGCAATCTGCGCCGTGTGGGGCTGACCGAGAAGGAGGGCAGCTATCCGGCGCCGCTGTCGGGAGGCCAGCAGCAGCGGGTGGCCATCGCACGGGCGCTGTCCATGGGGCCGGAGCTGATGCTGTTCGACGAGCCGACGTCGGCGCTCGACCCGGAGTTGGTCGGCGACGTGCTGGCGGTGATGCGCCGGCTGGCGGATGAGGGGATGACGATGCTGGTCGTCACCCATGAGATGAGCTTCGCGCGGGAGGTCGCCGACCGGGTGGTCTTCATGGACGACGGGGTGATCGTGGAGGAAGGCCCGCCCCGGCAGTTGATAGGCGAGCCGCGCCTGGCCCGGACGCGTGCCTTCCTGTCGCGGGTGCTGGATCCCGCGGCGGCCGAGGTGCTGGAGCAGGGCCGGGAATAGTGGGACCGGCCGGCTGCGCGAGGCGGGGCGGCGGATGTCAGGGCCCGAGGCAGCTGGTCCGTGCCCCGGGGCGGCTGTCAGACCCCTCGTCTACATTCGGGCCCTGATCGGATCGATGTGTCGTATCGGTACCTCTCGATGGCCGGTGCGGAACGAAAGGCGACGACGATGGCTGACAGGGCTCCCACCGCAGAGGCACCCGGACGCGCCCCGGAGGGCGGATCCGCCCCGGTCGGCGGATCCACGCCGGACGAACTGCTGGAGCAGGCCAGGCCGTACCGCAACGAACTGCTGGCGCACTGCTATCGGATGCTCGGCTCGGTGCACGACGCCGAGGACCTCGTGCAGGACACCTATCTGCGGGCCTGGCGGGCCGGCGACAGGTTCGAGGGCAGGTCCTCGCTGCGCACCTGGCTCTACCGCATCGCGACCAACGCCTGCCTCACCGCCCTCGAACAGCGGGGCCGGCGCCCCATGCCCTCGGGGCTCGGCGCCCCCAGCGACGACCCGGAGCGCCCCGTGACGGAAGCTCCCGAGGTGTCCTGGCTGGAGCCGATACCGGACACGATGTTCACGGGTGAGAGCCCCTCCGACCCGGCGTCCGTCGTGGTCTCCCGCTCGTCCATGCGGCTCGCGCTCGTTGCCGCCCTCCAGCACCTGCCCACCCGCCAGCGTGTGGTCCTGCTGCTACGGGACGTCCTCAAGTGGCGGGCCGCCGAGGTCGCCGAACTGCTGGGGACGAGTACGGCGAGTGTGAACAGCGCCCTCCAGCGTGCGCGTACCCAGCTCGAACAGGTTGCCCCCGTCGAGGATGAACTTGCGGAGCCCACGGACGCGGCGTCCAGAGAGCTGCTGGACAGATATGCCACCGCGTTCGAGAAGTCGGATGTCAGCGCCATCATCGGCTTGTTCAAGGAGGACGCCGTCTGGGAAATGCCTCCGTTCGAGCAGTGGTTCCGCGGCCGGGAGAACATCGTGCGCCTCATCGCGGCTCAGTGCCCGATCGGCGCCGACGAGGGCCTTATGCTGCCCACTTCGGCCAACGGCCAGCCCGCTTTCGGGCTCTACAGCCTCCATGCGGACGGCATCTACCGCCCGTTCCACATTCAGGTGCTCACCCTGCACGAGGGACAGGTCTCTCATGTGGGCGCGTTCTTCGGCGAAAGGCTGTTTGAGAAGTTCGGGCTGCCCTCCCTGGTGCGCGCCGAGGACGCGAAGGCCGGCAGACCCGGCTGAGCGCCGTATCGGCTGCGGGACCGAGGACATGCGCTCCTTCCCGAAGGTCCGGCGCGTGCCCTGAGCCGGGGCACGCGCCGGACCGGACCTGGGGCGGGGCAGAGACGCCGGAGGTCCGGGTTCAGCACTCGCGCAGCACGCACGCATTCCCCCGACGCGACCACCGCACCCTGACCGAACGCGTCACGCCATGAGCGGAGGCACCGACCGGAACCAGGCACGGTGTGCCGCCGCGACGAGACGCTTCACGCGGTGGCCGGGCAACTCACGCCGCGTCACACGCCGTCACACGCCCAGCAAGTGGTCCATGGCGAGCTGATCAAGATGTTCGAACGCCATCCCGCGCGCCGCCGCCGCCTCGATGTCGAACTCCTCGTACGCGGTACGGTCGGCCAGCAGAGCCCTCGGCGTCTCCTCCGGGGCAAGTGTGGGCCGGGACAGTTCCTCCAGACCGGATACGCGCAGTGCCTCCCGTACGGCGGGGTCGGCGCGGAAGGCGGCGGCCCGCTCGCGCAGAATCAGATAGTTGCGCATACAGCCCGCGGCCGAGGCCCACACGCCGTCGGTGTCCTCGGTGCGCGGCGGCTTGAAGTCGAAGTGCCTCGGGCCGTCGTAGCCCCCGGTCTCCAGCAGGTCCACCAGCCAGAAGGCGGAGCGCAGGTCACCGGCGCCGAAGCGCAGGTCCTGATCGTACTTGATGCCGGATTGCCCGTTGAGGTCGAGGTGGAAGAGCTTGCCCGACCACATGGCCTGCGCGATGCCGTGCGGGTAGTTGAGCCCGGCCATCTGTTCGTGCCCGACTTCGGGATTGACGCCGAAGAGTTCGGAGCGCTCCAGACGCTCGATGAACGCGAGAGCATGTCCGACAGTCGGCAGGAGGATGTCGCCCCGGGGCTCGTTGGGCTTCGGCTCCACCGCGAAGCGCAGCCCGTAGCCCTGCTCGGTGACGTACTCGGCCAGCAGGTCGAAAGCTTCCTTCATCCGGTCGAGCGCTGCCCGTATGTCCTTCGACGCACCGGATTCCGCCCCCTCGCGGCCTCCCCAGGCCACATAGGTGTGCGCGCCCAGCTCGGCGGCGAGATCGATGTTGCGCATCGTCTTGCGCAGCGCGTAGCGGCGCACATCCCGGTCGTTGGCGGTGAAGGCGCCGTCCTTGAACACCGGGTGGGTGAACAGGTTGGTGGTCGCCATCGGGACACTCATCCCCGTGGCGTCCAGGGCCTGGCGGAAGCGTTTGACGTGGGCGTCGCGCTCCCCCTCCGAAGCACCGGAGGGAATGAGGTCGTCATCGTGGAACGTCACACCGTACGCGCCCAGTTCGGACAGGCGGTGCACCGATTCGACCGGGTCGAGTGGCGCCCTGGTCGCCTCGCCGAACGGGTCGCGGCCCTGCCAGCCCACAGTCCACAATCCGAAGCTGAACTTGTCCGCGGGTGTCGGCTCGTAGCTCATCCTGCCGCCTCTCCCCCGCGCCGACAGCCGTTCGGACAGGCGCGAGGCTATTCGTCATGGCCGTTGACAAATTAGTATGCGCGCAGCACCCGCACCGAAGGAAGGGAACGGTCCGCATGACCGCACCGGAAGGGCCGCTCGTCATCGGGGTCGACAGCTCCACGCAGTCCACCAAGGCCCTCGTCGTGGACTCGGCGACCGGAAGGGTCGTCGCACGGGGCCAGGCGCCGCACACCGTCTCCACGGGCGAGGGGCGCGAGTCCGACCCCGAGGAGTGGTGGCAGGCGCTCAAGACAGCCGTGGGTCTGTGCGGGCGCCCCGCGCTGGAGGCCGCCGCGGTCTCGGTGGCGGGTCAGCAGCACGGGCTCGTCACCCTGGACGGCACGGGAAAGCCGGTGCGCCCCGCGCTGTTGTGGAACGACGTGCGATCCGCACCCCAGCGCGATCGCCTGGTGGCCGAACTGGGCGGCCCCAAAGCGTGGGCCGAGCGCGTCGGCAGTGTGCCGGCCCCGGCCTTCACCGTCACCAAGTGGGCGTGGCTGAAGGACAACGAGCCGGATGCCGCACGTTCCGCTGCCGGGGTGCGTCTGCCGCACGACTTTCTCACCGAACGGCTCACGGGCCGGGCCACGACGGACAGGGGCGACGCCTCCGGCACCGGATGGTGGGCCTCGGCCACACAGTCCTACGACGAGGAGATCCTGCGGCTCGCCGAGCTGGATCACACACTGCTTCCGCAGGTGCTGGAGCCGGGCGAGGCGGCAGGGACGGTACGGGAGGCCGACGGCGGCTTCCTCACGCCGGGGACGCTGGTCGCAACCGGCACCGGGGACAACATGGCCGCGGCGCTGGGCCTGGGACTGCGCCCGGGGCAGCCGGTGCTCAGCCTCGGTACCTCGGGCACCGTCTACGCCGTATCCACGCGCCGTCCCGCCGACCCCTCGGGCACGGTCTCCGGATTCGCCGACGCGCACTCGGGCTGGCTCCCGCTGGCCTGCACTCTCAACTGCACGCTGGCCGTAGACCGGATGGCCGCGCTGCTCTCCCGTGACCGGGAGGATGTGGAGGCGGGCGGCGGAGTCACCGCGCTGCCCTTCCTGGATGGGGAACGCACTCCCAACCTGCCCTATGCGACGGGCCTGTTGGCGGGCCTCTCGCACTCCACGACCGGCGGACAAGTGCTCCAGGCCGCCTACGACGGAGCGGTGTTCGCCCTGCTGAGCGCCCTCGAACTCGTCCTGAACGGGGAACCGGAGGGCTCGCGAGGGCCGGCCGGTGAGCCGCTGCTGCTGATCGGCGGCGGCGCCAAGGGCGTCGCCTGGCGCGAGACGGTGCGCCGGCTCTCGGGCCGGCCCGTCCAGGTGCCGAAGGCGCAGGAGCTGGTGGCGCTGGGCGCCGCCGCACAGGCCGCCGGGCTGCTCCTGGGCGAGGACCCGGCCGCCGTCGCACGCCGCTGGAACACCGCCGAAGGCCCCTCCTTCGATCCGGTGGAGCGCGACGAGGCCGCTCTCGCCCGGCTCACGGGCCTGCTCGACGACGCGGACACACTCCTCAACCGGCCGCGCTGAGCCGTCACTTGCGCAGGGGAGCGGCAGCACTCAGCCGCCGCTCCCCTGCATGAGGGCCGCGCCCGCCACCAAGTGGGGGGGGGCGGGTGAAAATCCCCGCCATCCGGTGCGGCGCCCCAGCTCCCGGCCATCATCCGGACCATCCGGTCGAAGGGATCCGCACATGGCTGTCCCGGCCCCCGGCTCTCAGCGGGAGATACGCAGACGCAACCTGTCGCGGGTGCTGTATTCGGTCGCCGAACACGGGCCCTCCTCCCGTGCCTCCGCCGCCGCCCGGCTGGGGCTGACCCGGACGGCCGTCTCCACGCTGGTGGACGAGCTGCTGCGCGGCGGTCTGCTGGCCGAGCAGGGGCCCGAGTCACCCGGCGGGGGCCCGGGCCGCCCCGGAACCGCGCTCGCGCTCACCGACAGCGGCCCCTGCGGGCTGGGGGCGGAGATCGGCGTCGATCACCTGTCCGCGTGCGCTGTCGATCTGCGCGGACAGGTACGCGCACACATCCGGGTGGAGTCCCGGAGCCGTGACAGCAGCTCCGAGGCGGTACTGGGCCGGCTGGGGGCGCTGGTGGAAGAAGTGGCAAGCGCCGCCCGTGCGGTGGAACTGCGTCCCTCCGGCCTCGGGGTGGCCGTCCCCGGCCTGGTGGCCCGGGGGACCTCGACCGTCGTCCACGCACCCAACCTCGGCTGGCACGACATCGACATCGCACCCGTACTCGCCCAGGCGGTCAACAAGACGCAAGCCGGACCGCCCGGCAGGGGAGCCGGGCTCCCGGACGCCGGAGCCGGATTCCTGGAGGCGAAAGCCGCACGAGCAGCCCCCGCGCCGTCTCTCACCGTGGACAACGAAGCGAACCTGGCGGCTCTGGCGGAACTGTGGCGGGGCGGTGCCCGGATGCCGCGCGATTTCGTCCATGTCTCCGCCGAGGTAGGAATAGGCGCCGCTGTCGTCCTCGACGGCGAACTTCTGTGCGGCAGTCGGGGCTTCGCCGGCGAACTGGGCCACACTCCGGTGCGCCCGGACGGGCCACGCTGCGCCTGCGGAGGGCAAGGCTGCTTGGAACAGTACGCCGGAGAGAGAGCGATCCTGCGCGCCTCGGGCATCAAGGAGGCCGGCTCCAGGGAGGCGGGTTCCAGGGAGACCGCCCTCGCCGCGCTCGCGGAACGTGCGGCATCCGGTGAGCCGCAAGCGCTGCGGGCTCTGGGCGGCGCGGGTGAAGCGCTCGGCATCGCCTTGGCGGGGACAGTCAATCTTCTCGACCCGGGCGCGGTGGTGCTCGGCGGCACGCTGGCCCGCTTCGCCCCCTGGCTGCTGCCCTCCCTCAAAGAGCAGCTGACGTGCCGAACAGCCGCGCCCGGCTCGCTACCGGAGCTGTTGGTGTCCCAATTGGGCGCCGAGGGCCCGTTGCTGGGAGCCGCTCACACCGCCGTACGGGCGGTCCTCGACGACCCGCCTGCCTACGCGATGCGTCGCTGAGCCCGGGTGGGAGGGGGCCGGTGCCCCTGCCCTCCCGCCATCACCAGGCCCGCCCCGGAGCCCGCCCAGGTCCGCCCCGGGTCCGATCCAGAGCCGATCCAGAGCCGGGACGGGGACGGTGTCCGGGACCGGGAAGCGGCTACGGCGTGCCTGCGCGGCGACAGTGACGGATGCGGCACCGGGGACGGTGCGGCTGCGGGTGTCACTGCGGGCTGCTTCCCGCCGGGCGCGGCGCACCACGCGTACGCTGCTTCTCCGGATGGTTGAAGCGTTCACTGGTCAACCCAATGGCACGCGGGTGCGTGTCTTGGCAGCCCCTGGCCGGGCTGCCATCATCAACGCGCGTCAACTCACCGCGCACGTGCCCCATTGCCTCCACTCCCCCTCGCCCTTCCCCCACCGGGAGACACGATGGACTCAGCACGCCAGAACTCCTCGGACCACCGCGCACGCCCGAGCCTGCCATCGCGCCGCACGCTGCTGCGGGGCGGCGGTGTGGGTCTCGCCGTCGCGGCGGGCTTCGCCGGGGCCTCTCTGCTGCCCACGGGTGCCGCAGCGGCCCGTCCCAGACCGGCGCACGCCAAGGGTGCGCGCATCAACGGCGTTGACTACCCCGAGGCGGAATGGGTGCCCGCGGCCTCGGGCAACTTCACCGTCGCGGACCGTCCCTCCGAGTATCCGGTGGAGTTCGTGGTCGTCCACGTCACCCAGGAGACGTACGAGGACGCGCTTGCCATCTTCCAGAACCCCGCCAAGCAGGTCTCCTCGCACTACGTAGTGCGCTCCGCCGACGGGCATGTCGCCCAAGTGGTGCGGGAGAAGGACGTGGCCTGGCACGCGGGCAACTGGAACTACAACACCCGAAGCATCGGAGTCGAGCACGAGGGCTGGATCGACGAGCCGGACAAGTGGTTCACGGACGCCATGTACGAAGCCTCGGCGGCGCTGACGGCGAACATCTGCGCCCGGCACGGCATCCCCGTGGACCGCGCGCACATCATCGGCCACAACGAGGTCCCTGGAGCCGATCACACCGATCCGGGCCAGTACTGGGACTGGAGCCGCTACATCGAGTTGGTCCAGAGCCGCTAGCGGGCCGAGGCCCATCCCTCCGGCAGTTCCCAGGAGATCAGCTGTCGGGGCCAACCGCCTTTTGCGGGCCTATAGTTCAGTCCGGTCTCAAACCGTACGTTCGACCCGTTCAGCCCATCGTGTGACTACCGGCCGGAAGCCTTCTGCCGGACACCGGCCGCCCCCATGCTCAGCTTGTGAGGGGACGCAAGCGACGCGAGTGGCTGACAGCGGCAGCACTGGCCTGCACGGCTTTCGGGCTGGCCGGGGGTACGACGACCGCTCTGTGCGCAGAGCCGTCGGATCCCACGGAAGCAGCCCCGACGCGGCTGCCGGCGAAGCTCGCCGCAGCCGTACCGGCGGCGTCGGAGGAGACACCTGCCGGGGGACAGCCCCTGGGGCCGCGGTCAGGGCCGCGCCCCGGGCCCGGACTCCCCGGCGCCGCCGACAGACCGAGCACCACCGGACAGAGTCCGCCCGGAGGACACCCCGGCGGACTTGAGGCATCCGGGCCCGCGTCGCGGCCCGCGCCGGGCTACTTCGCGGCTCGCAGGCGGCCGGGCGCGGCGCTTCACAGATCCCGCCCCGCGAAGAGCCAGTCGCTGTCCGTCGTGGCGGGCGATGCCCGGGTGCACGCCTCATGGGGACATGGCCACTGGTGCTGTCATGGCCACTGGTGCCGGGGAGCTTTTCTCGATGTCGCAGCCGGGCAGGGCGTGTCCGTCGAGATGACCTCCGGCTGGCACCATCCGTGTCCCACACCCACACCCACGCCCACCCCCACTCCTCCGCCCAGTTCGCCGCCGACTCCTCCCAGCTCGCCGCCTCCGTCAGCGACGCCGACGCCTGCGCCCCCTGCGGAACCGCCGGCTCCCGTGCCGTCCTCACACCCCCCGTCGAGTCCGGTATCCGCGCGGCCCGTTCCGCCGGCTCCCCGGATCGCTCCGGTACGGCCTCTCTTGCGCCCTGCAACGCAGCCCCCGGAACCGAAATCGCCGAGGAGGTCCTCGTCCGCTCCTTCGCCGGCGAAGCCCTCGCCCTCCCACAGCGCCTTCGCAGCGCCCGCGCAGGCGGTGCCGGCGCGTCAACGGCCCGACGGGAGCATGTCGATGGTCACCCGTACATTGCTGGTGATCGCGCCTGCCGTGCTGGCGGCTGCCGCTCTGCGGCCCCGTTCCAGTAGCGGGCGGGCGTCGGGCGGAGCATCCGGTGAACCGTCCGGCTCGGGCGGTGCGAGTAGTCCTGGTGGCCCCGGCGGCCCCTGACTCTCCACCGCGCCGTCCGGCCATGCCCTGCTCTGTCCACCGGCCCCGCGCCGGGCGCCCTGGCCCGGACCCGGACGCCGATGGGCGGGCCGACCCGCTGCCGGGCCGCCGCCGCTCGACGGCCCATGCCGGCGCACCTGGTGCGCCGGCTCGCCGCCCGTCCCTCCTCACCAGTTCGCGATCTCTGGAGGCTCACCTTGTCCGACTGGCTCGTATTGACCCTCGGCGTACTTGCCGCCTGCGCGGTGGTCATCGCTGTCGTCCTGCTCAGACGGCGCAGGCCCGGGGATGACGACGATCCCTCGGAGACACCGGACGTGATCGAGTACATGTCCATGATGATCGGGGTCGTCTATGCGATCGTCCTCGGTCTGGCCATCGCGGGCGTCTGGGAAGCCCGCAGCACCGCCGACGCGGCCGTCTCCCAGGAAGCGCAGGCACTGCACGAGGTCAGTGAGCGGGTGCAGGTCTACCCGGCCAAGGAGCGCGAGCGGGTACGCCACGACGTCAACGCCTATGTCCGCTACACACTCGACAAAGAGTGGTCGTACATGGTCGATCACGACGCCCTCACCGACGAGGGCACCCGCCTGCTCGGCAAGGTGCGGCAGAGCGTGATGACCTTCGAGCCGGCGAACACGCAACAGGCACAGGCATATCAGGCGGCCGTGGACCAGGTCGCGGAGGCGGATACGGCACGCAGCGACCGGGCTTCGAGCGCGGAGCCGACCATGCCGGGTGTCGTATGGTTCGGGCTCATCGCGGGCGCCGTGATCTCGGTGGGAATGCTCTTCGTGCTCCAGATCCAGCGCTCCGGACGAGAATTGGTGCTGGCGGGAATCTTCACCGCCCTGCTCGCCTTCCTGCTCTTTTTGGTGTGGCACTTCGACTCCCCGTTCGCCCACGGTCTGGACGACTCGGCGGGTCCGTTCACCGTCTTGTTCCCCAAGGCATCGGGATCCTGATGGAGGAACCACGAGGGCCCGTCCCCGGGAGGGCGGCGGCAGCCCGGAAGACCGTTCTCGGAATCCGATTTCAGGCCCGGGACACGACGCGGATCAGCCTCCAGGGGGGGCGACTTCCGGAGGCTGATGGCGTTTTGACGTCCGCTTCTCGCGGTGCGGTGAACCTTCCAGTCCGGCTGGGGCGGTTGCAGCGTGCGGAGGGGTTCACAGCAACCGGAACCACCGGCACGTACGCGACCGGAGGTCGTTCGCTCAGCCGCCCGCGCTCCCCTCCCACGAAGGGCGGTGCCCGGCACCGCCGCGGTCACGACCGCCGACGCCGCGACCCCCGGCCGCCGCGGGCTTGATCAGCGCCTCGGCACAGGCGGCGGGACGAGGGGCCGATGCGCGCCGTGACGCCGCAGGAGCGGAGAGGCCGCAGGCGGGCCCCGGGGGGGGTCACGCCGTGGGCGATGTGTTCTCCTCGACCACCGGCAGCCCGGAGACGGACCGGCCGCGGGAGATCGTCTCCCCTCCCCGCGCTATCCGGAATGCCCGCTACCCCCAACCGGTGCCCGGCGTGCGGTGGCGGGTGAGATGCTGGCGGTCCCGAAGGCGAGAGATCTTGAAGGAGTTCCGGGTGTCCCTGCTCTTCCCCGCCCTGCACACCGCGTCCTCGCACACCGCGCTGCGCTTCGGTGACCGGGCCCTCAGCTTCCGTCAGCTCGCCGCGGCGGCGGGCGGTACGGCCGCCAGACTCGACAGCGCGGCCAGGGTGGCCGTCTGGGCGACTCCCACCCTGGAGACGGCCGTGGGTGTGGTGGCCGGGCTGCTGGCGGGCGTGCCCGTCGTACCGGTGAACCCGAAGAGCGGAGAGCGGGAGCTGGCGCACATCATCGCCGACAGCACGCCGGGGATGGTGCTGGCCGATCCGGAAGCCGAGCTTCCCGAACCGCTGGCCGCGCTGCCGCGCACCGACGTCGACGTAGGCGAGGAGGCCACGCAGGCCACCTGGGCGCTGCCGCCCGAGCCGAACGCCGAGTCGGCCGCGCTGATCGTGTACACGTCGGGGACGACCGGGCCGCCCAAGGGTGTCGTGCTCTCCCGGCGGGCGATCGCCAGCAATCTGGACGCGCTGGAGGAAGCCTGGCAGTGGACCTCTGACGACGTGCTGGTGCACGCCCTGCCGCTCTTCCATGTGCACGGGCTGATCCTGGGGGTGCTCGGCCCCCTGCGGCGCGGCGGCACCCTCCGCCACCTGGGCGGCTTCAGCACCCGGGGCGTGACGGAGGCCCTGGCGGGCGGCGGCACCATGCTGTTCGGTGTGCCGACGATGTACCACCGCCTCGCCAACGCGTGCGAGAGCGACCCTGACCTGGTGGCCTCGCTGGCCGGGGCGCGGCTGCTGGTCTCCGGCTCCGCCGCGCTGCCCCTGCATGACCACGACCGCCTCACGGCGGCGACCGGCAAGCGGATCATCGAGCGCTACGGCATGACCGAGACACTCATGAACACCACCGTGCGGGCCGACGGAGTGCCCCGTCCGGGCACGGTGGGGGTGCCATTGCGCGGTGTCGATGTCCGCACGGTGGACGAGGCGGGCAGCCGCGTGCCCGCCGAGGACACCGAAACCGTCGGCGAGCTGCAGGTACGCGGACCCAACCTGTTCACCGAGTACCTCAACCGCCCGGACGCGACCACCGAAGCCTTCGACGGCGGCTGGTTCCGCACCGGCGACATGGCCACACGGGACGCCGACGGGTACGTGCGCATTGTCGGCCGCAAGGCCACCGACCTGATCAAAAGCGGCGGATACAAGATCGGCGCGGGTGAGATCGAGAACGTGCTCCTGGGCCACCCGGCGGTTGCGGAGGCGGCCGTCACCGGCGAACCGGACGAGGACCTGGGAGAGCGCATCGTCGCCTGGATCGTGCCCGCCGACGCCCAGCAGCGGCCGGACGAGAGAGAGCTGGCCGACCTCGTCGCCCGGCAGCTCGCGCCGCACAAGAGGCCCCGGGAGGTCCGCTTCCTGGACGCGCTGCCGCGCAACGACATGGGCAAGGTGAAGAAGCGGGAGCTGCCGGGGCAGGGCTGAGCTTCCCGTCAGAACTCAGAGATCAGAGGCCGGAGGCCAAAGTTCGAAGGCAAGAGGCGGACGTGTTTCGCCCCTGTTCGGCATTCTCGTGATTCGCCGGGCGCGCAGGCGGCGTTCGCCTGGGCCTGTCGGTGCACCGGGCTGCCGCATACCGGACCGCCCACCGGAATCCGTCGTGAACTTTTCCGCAGGACCGGTCATCGAACGGGGTACGGCTCAGGGGAAGCGAGCGAGCCAACACCCCCGGCTCCCCCCTGGCAATCGGCGTACAGGACCGAGGAAATGAACAGAGCAGAGTGGCGGCAGTGACACAGCAGCAGCGCGCGGCACAGGCAACCGGACGATCCGAGGAGACCCGAACCGGCCCACGGCGCCTCACCAGGAACACGCGCCTGGCAGCAGTCGCTGCCACAGGGCTGGCAGCGGCGACGCTGTTGACCGGATGCAGCGGACAAGGAGCGGAAGCGTCCGCACCCAAGAAGGTGGTCGGAAAGGCAGCACCCGTGGTCGGGGATGCCTCCAAGGACGCGGCGAAGAAGAACGGCGCCTCTCCCTCTTCGCCGGCGAAATCCTCCGGCGGCGGCAGTGCCGGGGATGACACGTCGTCGACCGGTCCGACGGAGGACAAGGCCGGGGGAAGCTCCTCCGGAGGAGAAACGGGCGGCTCCGGAGAGGGGCCGTCCGGTTCCGGGGCCTGCAAGACCTCCCAACTCGCCTTCAGCACCTCCAACGGTGCGGGCCAGGGCAGCATCCTCGTCAACATGAAGAACACCGGCTCCGCCGCCTGCACCCTCAACGGCTTCCCCGGAGCCGACCTCAGCGGTGCCGACGGCACCCTCAACGCCAGCCGCACCGACCTTCCGGCAACGCCCGTCAGCGTCAAACCCGGCCAGTCAGCCCATTTCAGCCTGAACTACACGCCCAACGAGTCCGGCGGCAGCGGTGTGACGTTCGACAGCGTCGTGGTCACCCCGCCGAACGAAACGCATTCGCAGACCCTGCCCGTCAGCGTCAACCTCGCCGTCGCCGACAATGACAGCTCCTCCGTCACGGTCGATCCCGTCAGCGCGGGCTGACCGTTCCGCCCGGATCAGGAGTTTCGCCGGACGGGCCGCGGCTTCCACCTCCGGGGAGGGCCGTGACGGGTGCGGCGATCACGCCCGGGCCGCTGTCCAGCTCCCGCCGGAGGGGGCTGGCGCCCCGGCTCGCTGTTCTCCCCTACCGACCGCGTGGGCGAGGCGGCGGTAGGAGTCGAGCCGGTCGGCCGGGTCGTAGGTGTTGAGGGTCAGCAGAATCTCATCAGCGCCCGTGCGCTTAGCGAGCGCGGCCAGGGCTTCGGTCACTTCGGGGCCGGTGCCGTGGAGTTGGGAGAGGCGCGCCTCCTCGAAGGCTCCGCGCTCCCTCGGCGTCATCGTGCGGGCCAGCACCTCGTCCGCCGGGATGAGCGGGGCGAAGGAACCCCGTGTTCTGGAGACGGCAGCGGACCATGCCTCGGGGATCTGCAGCCGTGCCGCCTCTTCGCGGGTGTCGGCGACCGCGGCGTTCACCGCGACGATGACGTAGGGTGCGGAACCTTCCTCGCGCGGGCGGAAGTCCTCGCGGTAGGCGCGGACCGCCTCGCGGGTGCGCTCCTCGTCGCGGGAGGCCCCGATGACCAGCGGCAGCCCGTGTTCCGCCGCGATGGCCGCTCCGGAGCCGACCGCGAGGACAAAGGGCGGCACTCGCAAGCCCTCGGCGGGCCGGGCCCGCACAAGGCCGGTCCCTTCGAAGTAGCCGAGCAGCTCGGAGATCTGCTCGCCGAAGCCGTCTGCCGCCTCCTTACCGACACGGAGTGCCTTGCGTATGCCGTCGGTGAAGCCGACCGAGCGCCCCAGGCCCATGTCGATGCGGCCGGGGAAGAGCGACTCCAGCACCCCGAACTGTTCGGCGACCACCAGCGGCTGATGGTTGGGCAGCATGACTCCGCCGGTGCCGACGCGGATGTGTGCGGTCGCGGAGGCAATGGCTGAGGCCAACACGGTCGGGGCCGAGCCCGCGATACCTGGGACCGCGTGATGCTCGGAGACCCAGAAGCGCAGGAATCCCAGCTCTTCGGCCTGCTGCGCGAACCGCACCGTCTCGCGCAACGCCTGGGCCGGATGCTCGCCCTCACGGGTGAGTGAGCGGTCGAGGACCGACAGGTGCACCGGGAGCCCTTGTAGTGGAGTCACCTTTGTGACAACAAACGAGCCCGCTCAGGATTCCCGCCCCGGTGGGCTTCCGCTCCCTCGGCCTCCGGATTCCGGCCCGCGCTCCCGATCCCGACGCGGGCTCCGGCTCGGGCCGGCTCCGGCCCGCGTCCCTGGCCGGTTCCGGGCCCGCCTCCCGCCCGCGCCCTCAGCTCTCTCCGGCCTCGGCGTCCTCCTGGAGTCCGGCGTCGTGGACGAGCAGCGCGATCTGGACGCGGTTGTTCAGGCCGAGTTTGGTCAGGATGCGGGAGACGTGCGTCTTGACCGTCGGCAGGCTCATGTAGAGCGTCGCGGCGATCTCGGCGTTCGCACTGCCCGAGCCGACCGCCACCGCGACCTCCCGCTCGCGCTCGCCGAGCCGGCCGAGGGCCTCCCGGGCGCGGGCCCGGCGGCTGTCCTGGCCCGCCGGGGTGACGTGCTCGATGAGCTGGCGGGTCACCGCGGGTGAGAGCACGGGCTCGCCCGCCGCGACCTTGCGTACGGCGGCGAGAATCTCAGCGGGCGGGGTGTCCTTGAGCAGGAAGCCCGCAGCTCCAGCACGAAGGGCCCGCAGCACCTGCGCGTCGGCGTGGAAGGTCGTCAAGACAATGACCTCGGGCGACTGGTCGCGCGCACGCAGCACCTCCGTCGCGGCCAGGCCGTCCATGGTGGGCATCCGGATGTCCATGAGGATCACGCCTGGCCGGTGCTCCTCGACCAACGGCAACACCTCGCTGCCGTCCGCCGCCTCTCCTGCGATCTCGATGTCGGAGGCTCCGTCCAGCATCAGCCGGAGCCCGGCCCGTACCAGCGCATCGTCGTCGACAAGGAGCACGCGAAGGGTCATGCGCACACGGTAGCCAGCCATGCGGACCGCCGGCCACGGAGGGATGTTCAGCCCCCGGCCCGGTCGGACCAGGCGGGGCCACGGCCGGGGCAGGGGCCAGAGCCGAGGTCAGGCTCCCGGCCGGGGTCCTGACCGGTTCGGCCCTGCCAGGTCGCCGCACCGGGCGTGAAACGGGGCGCGTCTCACGGGTGGCCGGCCCCGGCCGGTGTCTCCCAGTCGATGCGGTAGTGGAGCAGCCAGTTGGCGTCACCGGTCCGAGGGGTGCCCGCCACGGGGACGCGCGTCGGGGCGCCCTGGGAGGCAGCCTCGGAAGCGCGGTCAGAGCTGGGCGAGCCGCCGGGGTCGGAGGCTTCCGGGCCCGCGCTCCCTGGTTCTGCTTGCTCGCGGCCGGTCCGCGTGCCGGGAACCACGCGGTTGTTCAACTGGGCGCTGCGCTCGACCACGGCCTCCACCCGCTCTCTGCGCAGTCGTTCGAACTCCGCGAAAGCCTCGCCCGGGCCGGGCAGATCGCGCAGGCATTTGGCGAGCACCACGCTGTCCTCGATCGCCATGGAGGCGCCCTGGGCAGCGTTCGGCGCGGCGGCGTGCGCGGCATCGCCCAGGATGATCAGCGGGCCCCGGGACCACACCGGGGTGCTGGCGATGTCGTAGGCGTTGCTGGCGACGATCTCGTCCCCCGTGGCCCGGACGATGTCGGCCGCCGGCGAGGCGTCATCCGCGAACAGGCCCGCGACGTGTTCCCGCCACCGCGCCTTCTGTAGGGGTGTCTCCGTCGCCAGTTGTCCGCGATCCAGTTCCGGGCCCGGGGTGTTCGCGAACCACCAGACCTCTCCTCCCGGTGCCATCGTGCAGCCGAGGAAGGCGCGCGTTCCCTGGATCATCCGGTAGGTGCCCGGTGCCGGAGCGGCTTCGGGCTGGACGTTCGCGGCGTAGCCGCACACCGTGGTCTGGCCGGTGTGGCGCGGTCTGGGCGCCTGGGAGTCGATGAGGCCACGGGTCACGGAGTGGATGCCGTCCGCCCCGATCAGCAGATCGCCCCCGGCGCTGCTGCCGTCGGCGAACCGCGCGGTGACCCGGCCGTCCGAAGCCGTCTGCGCGGAGACGAGGCGCTTGGCGTGCTCGATGCGGATGCCCCGGCGGGCCGCCTCGTCGTGCAGCGCGCGGTGGAGAGCGGCCCGCCGCAGAGTGCGCGGTCCGAGAACCTCGCCCCCGGCCGAACTCCGCCCCTCATCTGTCGCGCCCGCCTCGTCCGCCCTGCCCGCCCCGCCTCTCTTGTCCGCCTTGCCGGCCTTTCCGGGCGAGGATTCCCGGCCGGAGACGGGCCGGATACCGAGACTGTCTCCGGTGTGCGAGAGCATTTCGACGCGCTCGGCCGGGAAGGACACATCCAGCACGGGCCGGTGCGCGTCGATGGTGCGCAGCGCCTCCAGTCCGTTGTGGAAGAGCACGAGGAATGCGCCCACGTCGTCCGCGCCCGTCGGATAGGACTCGTAGACGGTCGAGCCGATGCCCGCCTTGTGCAGGGACATCGCCGTCACCGCGCCCGCGATGCCTCCGCCGACGATGAGGGCATGGGTCATTCCGCCTCCAGCTGTGCCTTGCCGTTGCCGATCCGTCCGACCTTACGGACCTCACTCGAAGCTCTGAGGTTGCCCGTGTTCGCCCGGCTCACTCTTTCCGGCAGGCTTCGCCCAGGGCGGCTCGGAGATAGGGCGCGGTGGCACTGGTGGTGGAGCGGGCCACCTCGGCGGGCGTCCCGGCGGCGACAATCCGCCCGCCGCGCCCCCCCTCCCCCGGGCCCGAGGTCGATGACCCAGTCGGCTCCCGCGATGACCGTCAGATCGTGCTCGACGACCACGACGCTGTGCCCGGCCCGCACCAGACCGTGCAACTGCCGCAGCAGCACGGCGGTATCGGCCGGATGCAGTCCGGTGGTGGGCTCGTCCAGGAGGTAGAGGGTGTGTCCGCGCCGGGTCCGCTGGAGTTCCCCGGCCAGCTTGATCCGCTGGGCCTCGCCGCCGGACAGCTCTGTCGCGGGCTGTCCCAGCCGCAGATAGCCGAGCCCGACCCGCCGCAGAGCCGTCAGCCCGCGCACGGCGGCGGGGACGTCCGTGAGGAACTCGGCCGCCCTGTCCACCGTCATCTCCAGTACGTCCGCGATGGTCGCGCCCCGGTAGGTGATCTGGAGGGTCTCGGGGTTGTAGCGGGCCCCGTGACAGTCGGTGCAGGGGGCGTAGGTGCCCGGCAGGAACAGCAGTTCGACGGCGATGTAGCCCTCGCCCTGGCAGGTGGGGCAGCGGCCCTCGGCGACGTTGAAGGAGAAGCGGCCCGCGCCAAAGCCGCGCGCCTTGGCCTCGTCGGTGGCGGCGAAGACCTTCCGTACCGCATCGAACAATCCCGTGTAGGTGGCCAGATTCGATCGCGGCGTGCGGCCGATGGGCTTCTGATCGACACGGACGAGCCGGTCCACCGCCTCCAGTCCCTTGGCAACGGCGGTCCCCGTCTCGCGGTCCTCGGCCGAACCGGGTCCCGCCCCGCCCTCGGCCTCCTCGTCCTCCTCCACCCCGGCGCCCACGCGGAGGGCGGCACCTGCCCGGCCGGTGCCGGTGCTCGCTCCGGTTCCGGTGTGATCGGCGACGAGACCGGCCAGTACCTGGCTGACCAGGGTGGACTTTCCGGAACCGGAGACTCCGGTGACCGCCGTGAAGACCCCGAGCGGAATCTCGACGTCCAGTCCCTTGAGGTTGTGCCGCGACACCCCCTCCAGGGTCAGCCGGCGCTCCGCTCTCCGAGGTCCCCCGTGTGCCGCACCGCCCGGCCCCTCAGCCCCTTCCGACCCGTTCGAACCTTCCGGTCCGCCCGCACCCTCGGCCTCCTCCGACCCAGCGCCCCGCCCAGCCGTCCTGGGCGCAGGCTGGGCCGGCTCGGGAAAGAGATAGCGCCGGGTGGCCGACTCCGCGACGTGGGCCAGCCCTGGCACGGGCCCGCTGAAGAGCACCTCTCCCCCGTTCTCGCCTGCCAGCGGGCCCACGTCCACGACCCAGTCGGCCCGCCGCACCACCGCCATGTCGTGTTCGACGACGAACAGCGAGTTGCCCGCCGCCTTGAGCCGGTCCAGCACCGTCAACAGCGCCTCCGTATCGGCCGGATGGAGACCGGCCGAGGGCTCGTCGAGGACGTAGACGACGCGGAAGAGACCCGAGCGCAACTGCGTCGCCAGCCGCAGCCGTTGCAGCTCGCCCGCGGAGAGGGTGGGGGTGGGCCGGTCCGTGCTCAGGTAGCCGAGACCCATTTCGGTGAGGATCTCGATCCGGGAGACGAGGTCGCGGGAGAGAGTGGCGGCCACGCTCTCCTGGATCCCGATCTCCCGGCTCTCCTCCCCGCGAAGCCTCTCCCCTTCGCCTCCCTTGCCGCCCTTGCCTCCCTCCCCTCCAGGATCCGGCCCTCCTGCCTCCGCGCTGGGGCGCAGGACCCCGGCGAGCCGCTCCAGCGGGAGTGCGGCCAGCTCGGCGATGTCCCGGCCCGCGAAAGTGACCGCCAGCGCTTCGGGCCGCAGGCGCCTGCCACCGCACACCGGACAGTCCGCGCTCACCAAGAAGCGCCGCACCCGCTGCCGCAGGGTCGCGCTCTTCGTGTCGGCGAAGGTGTGCAGGACGTAGCGCTTCGCGCTCTGATAGGTGCCCTGGTACGGCCGGTGGATCCGTCCGGCCTCCCGCACGGGATGGACGGTCACCACGGGCTGCTCATCGGTGAACAGGAGCCACTCCCGCTCCTCGCTCGGCAGCTCCCGCCAGGGCCGGTCGATGTCGTAGCCCAGGGTGGCCGTGATGTCCCGCAGATTCTTGCCCAGCCAGGCTCCGGGCCAGGCCGCGATGGCGCCCTCCCGGATCGTGAGGGAGGGATCGGGCACCAGCGAGTCCTCGGTGACGCGGTGGACCGTCCCCAGTCCGTGGCACTCGGGGCAGGCGCCGGCCGCGGTGTTCGGCGAGAACGCGTCGGAATCCAGTCGCTGCGCGCCTGCCGGGTAGCTTCCGGCGCGGGAGAAGAGCATGCGCAGTGAATTCGAGAGAGTCGTGACGGTGCCGACCGACGAGCGGCCCGTGGGCGCGGACCGCCGCTGTTCCAGGGCCACTGCCGGCGGCAGTCCCGTGACCTCCTCCACCTTGGGCGCTCCGACCTGGTGGATCAGCCGCCGGGCGTACGGGGCGACGGATTCGAAGTAGCGGCGCTGCGCCTCCGCGTACAGCGTCCCGAAGGCGAGCGAGGACTTGCCGGAGCCGGAGACGCCGGTGAAGACGACCAGTGCGTCCCGTGGGATGTCCACGTCGGCGCCCCGCAGATTGTGCTCGCGGGCGCCGCGCACCCTCACATAACCGTCATCGCTCATTCGTCCATGATCGGCCACCGGCCCGGCGGCTCGCATCAGCGGGTGGGTGCGTGGGAGAGGGCAGCGGGTGGTACCCATGGCCGCCATGGAGTGGTTCACACCGTGGTTCTCCGCACCCGGGTACGGGCTGAGCCGACTGGTGCTGCAGCGTGCGCTCGCCGGTGTCTATCTCATCGCCTTCCTCTCGGCGGCGTTCCAGTTCCGGGCGCTGCTGGGCGAGCGCGGGCTGCTGCCGGCGGCGGCATTCGTTCGGCGCGTGCCCTTCCGTGCCACGCCGAGCCTGTTCCACTGGCGCTGCTCGGATCGTTTCACCGGGGGCTGTGCCTGGGTGGGGGCCGCGCTCGCCGCTGCGGTGGTGGGGGGCGCGGCGGACGCCGTGCCGCTGTGGGCCGCGATGATGATGTGGGCGCTGCTGTGGTTCCTCTACCTCTCGTTCGTGAACGTGGGCCAGATCTTCTACGGCTTCGGCTGGGAGTCCCTGCTGCTCGAAGCCGGCTTCCTCGCGATCTTTCTGGGCAACGCGCACACCGCCCCGCCCGTGCCGGCGCTGTGGCTGATGCGCTGGCTGCTGTTCCGGGTGGAGTTCGGAGCCGGTCTGATCAAGTGGCGCGGCGACCGTTGCTGGCGCGATCTCACCTGCCTCTACTACCACCACGAGACCCAGCCGATGCCCGGCCCGCTGAGCTGGTATTTCCACCATCTGCCCAAGCCGCTGCACCGTGCGGAAACAGCCGCCAACCACTTCGCCCAGCTCGTTGTCCCCTTCGGGTTGTTCTTCCCGCAGCCCGTGGCCACCGTCGCGGCGGGGATCGTCGTCATCACCCAGCTCTGGCTGGTCCTTTCGGGCAACTTCGCCTGGCTGAACTGGCTGACGATCGTCTTCGCCCTCGCCGCCCTCGACCTCTCCCCCGTCGCCGGTACCCGTTCCTACGATCCGACGCCGCTGTGGTTCGCCGTGGTCGTATGCGCGGCTTCCGTCCTCATCCTGGTGCTCAGTTACTGGCCGGCCCGCAATCTGCTCAGCCGTACGCAGCAGATGAACCGCTCGTTCAACTCCCTCCATCTGGTCAACACCTACGGTGCCTTCGGCAGCATCTCCCGGGTCCGGCAGGAGATCGTGCTGGAGGGCACCGACGCGGAGCGGGTCGGCCCCGAGACGGTGTGGCGGGAGTACGAGTTCAAGGGCAAGCCGGGCGATGTGCGGCGGCTGCCACGGCAGTTCGCGCCCTACCACCTGCGGCTGGACTGGCAGATGTGGTTCGCCGCGCTCTCCCCCGCCTACACTCGCGGCTGGTTCGAACCGCTCGTCGCCCGGCTGCTGGAGAACGACCGGGCAGCCTTGCGGCTGCTGCGCACCAACCCGTTCCCGGACCGGCCGCCGACACATGTGCGCGCTGTGCTCTACAGCTACCGCTTCACCACGTGGGCGGAGCGAAAGGCGAACGGGGCGTGGTGGCACCGCACTTGGGTGCGGGAGTTCCTGCCACCGGTGCACGTCGTATCGGGCTCGGACCACGACGCGGGACGCCCCTGAGCCACCGGCAGCACTCCCCTATAGCACCAGCCATTTGCACCAGACACTTTTTGCGCACCCTCCTCATAAATATGCATCCACCACACATCATGCTTCATACATGAGGCATGTACGATGCACATCCGTCCCGCAACAGATCTGAGGAAGCCCTTCATGGACGCTCCCCAACCCGCAGCCCGCGCGGGCAGCGTGGTCATCACGCTGGCCTTCGCCGGCATCACCGCGGCGATCATGCAGACGCTGGTCACCCCGCTCCTCGCCGACCTCCCGAAGTTGCTGCACACCACCCCCTCGAACGCCGCCTGGGTGATCACCGCGACCCTCGTGATGGGCGCCGTCTGCGTTCCGGTCTTCGGCCGTCTCGGCGACCTGTTCGGCAAGCGCCGGATGCTGCTCGCGTGCTCGGTGCCGCTGATCGCCGGCTCCGTGGTGTGCGCGCTCTCCTCCTCCGTCGTCCCGATGATCGTCGGGCGCGGGATGCAGGGCATGGGTATGGGCATGGTGCCGCTGGGCATCGCCCTGCTGCGTGACGTGGTGCCCCAGGAGAAGCTCAGCTCCTCCATCGCCCTGGTCAGCGCCTCCATGGGCATCGGCGGCGGACTGGGCCTGCCCATCGCCGCCGCGGTCGCCCAGTACGCCAACTGGCGCGCGCTGTTCTGGGGTTCCGCCGCACTGGCCGCGGTGATCGCCGTCCTGCTCTGGTTCTGCATCCCGGATGTGCCTCCCGCCGCCAAGGGCCAGCGCTTCGATGCGCCCGGGGCACTCGGGCTGGCGGCGGGACTTGGGGCTCTGCTCCTGGCGGTCTCCAAAGGCGGCGACTGGGGCTGGACTTCGGGAACGATCCTGGGTCTGTTCGCTGCCGCGATCGTGGTGCTGCTCGTCTGGGGCGCTTGGGAGATACGCACTCGCGACCCACTCATCGACCTGCGCACCACAGCGCGGCCACGGGTGCTGCTCACCAACGTCGCCTCGGTCTTCGTCGGCTTCGGCATGTACGCGAGCATGCTGGTGATCCCGCAGTTGCTCCAGTTCCCCGCAGCAACCGGCTACGGGCTCGGCCAGTCCATGGTCGAGGCCGGGCTGTGGATGGCGCCCGGCGGCATCATGATGATGCTCGTCTCGCCACTGGGCGGAAAGCTCA